>JACCXJ010000203.1 GCA_013697045.1 Gammaproteobacteria bacterium
TGGGGGATCGGCTCCTCGTCGTCACTCCGGGCATCCGTCCCGTGGCTAACACCGACGACCAGAAGCGCACGGTGGATGTCGAGCAGGCGTTTCACAACGGCGCCGACTACATCGTGGTCGGCCGCCCGATCCGCGATGCCGCGGACCCGCGCGCGGCGGCGGAACGGATCCAGGAACGGATCCAGACCCTTTTCGGCTCGTCACGGCAGTAGATCCGGGCGCTCGCCACTCAATGTCACGCTATTCGCGAGGGCCGGTGTCGTCCGGTCGAGCGGGGATACGTGCGTACACCATCGGGGTCGAGGTCTATCCAAGGACCTCGGCCGTATGATTTCCAGGGCGGGAGCGAACGGCCGCCCCACAGCCGGCTCCTCCCGTCACAGATGCGGCCGCCCGCTCGCGGCGTAAAGCAGGACGTTGCTGTTAGCGAAAACGGCCAAGGCGGGCGGCTTAGACCTCTTCGCACGAGAATGGGCCGGCAGAACCCGCCATGTCGCGGTCGCGGTAGTCGGATTCCGCGGAGAGAGCATCCAAGCGAGCGACCAACTCGGCCCATGACCGCTCTTCGCCCGCCCACCGCGCCAGAAAGTCCTGCACCACCCGGTTGAGCGACGCCTCGGTCGCCGCGCCCTTGCTGCGGGCCTGCCGGTAGAGGTCGTCATGTATTGAACTTCTTCGATGCTTGCGTCAAAAATGTTCAACAAGGCCGCTCGAACAAGGCCTGATTCATATGGAAAGTGAATAACATGGCGGCGTCACCATGTGCCCCGACCCTCCCCCTGGCCAGGGGGGCCAGGGGGAGGGCGAGGGTGGGGGTTGAGCGCCGCGGGCGGCATCCTTCCGACCGGATGCGCTCGACCCCCATCCTATCCTTCCCCCTTCCAGGGGGAAGGGACGACATATTTCAAATGTCTTTGGCTAGGTTTTTCATGAGGACACCGTAACTGTTTGGCTCAGCGAGCTCAAGGTTGGAAGCACAAGCTTGACGTCCTATCCGGAAACCGGATCAGGCGGTTGGATCTGCTCGACGAGCTCCAAGGGCATGGCCGCCAGGTGGCCATCGCGGTGGACCAGGCGCGCTCCCCGGGCTTGCGCCGCCGCAGCGATGAGGGCGTCCACCAGCGGCAGGCGTTTCGACGTGCGGCAGCCGATCTGGAACGCCCCCCACGCGATGGCCTCATCCACCGCGATTCAACTTCGGAGAACAGCGCCCGGTAATCCGCCAGGGTCTCTCGGATAGCAGGCTCGTCGGCGCCCGGGTCCCGCATCCGGCGGGCGAATTCGGCGATGGTCACGCTGGCAATGAGGATCTCCGCTCCATCGTCGGCGAAGCGCCTGGACTTGGTTCCAGCCGGATTCCTGGCGATGGTGCGCGAGCAGCGCCGAGGTATCGAGCAGGTAGATCAACCCTCCGCCTCGCGCTCGGCGGCCAACTCGGCCACGCTGTCGCGTTGCGGGGAAAACCACCGTCCGGCGCCTAATAGTCGCCGTGCCCGTTCTCCGCGGCGGGGGATCACCCGCACCACGATTTCATCCTTGCCCTCGACCGGCTGCCAATCAAGCTGCGAACCCGGCTGGATGCCGAGCCGGCGAGCGACGTCCACCGGGATGACAACCATGTTCTTTTGTGTGACTGTCGTAATCATGGATTCAAGCGTAGTCCCCGAAGCCGATGAGAACAAGCTGTTCCAGAAGCCTCCGAGCTGGGCAGGCGTCTAACGCGCTTCATCGAGCGCCCGGCGGCGGGCGCAGTGCCGTTAATCGCGTTTGCAATGCGGGCGGCCTTATTGAAGAATGGCGTCCCATGCGGGGATAAGAACGATGGCGCCCTACCTGTCCACAAAAGCCATCCCAGCTTCCGAACGCCTCATCTTCGCCCTCGATGTCCCGAGCACGGACGACGCGATCCGTCTCGTGGCCACGTTGGATGAGGCCGTATCCTTCTACAAGCTCGGGCTCGAGCTGTTCATGGCGGGCGGCTATTTCGAGCTCATAGACCGGCTGGCGGACCTGGGCAAGAAGGTCATGGTGGACCTCAGGTTCTTCGATGTGCCCGAGACGGTGCGGCTTGCGGTGCGGCAGTTGGCCAGGCGCAGACCAGCCTTCGCCACCGTACACGGTAATGACGCGATCCTGGCCGCCGCGGCCGGCGAGAAGGGCCCGGTCCAGATCCTCGCGGTGACGGCCCTCACCAGCCTAACTCCGGTGGGCTCGTTGAGCCCACTGTCTTGGTGGGATTCGAAGTCCTTCTCCCAGGAGGGCGGCCGGGGCGATGTACGGTGCTCGCCGAGGTAGGCGAGGATGCGGCGCGCGGTCGGTCGGTGCGGAACGAACGGAAATAGTCACGGTAGTTGGCGAGGACGGCGGCGTGGAGGTCGAAGATGCTCATGGCATCAGGACGAGCGGAAGGGGTTTTCCACACGCACACCCCCGTAGTCCTGGCCGTGATTCAGATCTTCGGAATAGACGATCCGGCAGCCGGATTCGAGGGCGGCGGCGAGGATCGCGGCGTCCCAGTGGCTGATCCGGTATCGCATGGCCGTCTCGAGCGTGCGTACGAAGGTGCCCGCGCCGAGCGGCGCCACCGGGAAAGCCAGCCAGGCGCGGCAATAAGCCGCCGCCTGCGCTCGGGTGAGCGCCAGTTTCCGGGGATGCACAGCGTTGGCGTAGAACTCCTGCAGCACCTGGAAGGAGATGACCACCTTCTCCTCGCGCACGATCTGTCTCGCGCGGACCGCCTTGGCCGCATCGGCCGGCCGCCCGCTCGCGGCGTAAACCAGGACGTTACTGTCAGCGAAAACGGTCAAGGCGGGCGGCGTAGACCTCTTCGCGGGAAAAAGGACCGGCAGAACCCGGCTTGTCGCGGTCGCGGCCGTCGGATTCCGCAAAGAGGACATCCAGGCGAGCGACTAACTCAGCCCGTGACCGCTCTTCGCTCGCCCACCGCGCGAGAAAGTCCTGCACCACCCGGCTCAGCGAAATCTCGGCCGCCGCTGCCTTGCTTCTTGCCTGGCGGTAGAGGTCGTCGGGTACTGAGATCGTCAGGTTCTTCATCTTGACACAGTAACTGTGTGGCTGTGCGAGATCAAGGCTGGAAGCAAGCTTGGCGTCCTATCCGGAAACCGGCTCAGGCAGTTGGATCTGCTCGACGAGGTCCAAGGGCATGGCCGCCAGGTGGCCATCGCGGTGGACCAGGCACCCTCCCCGGCCTTGCGCCGCCGCAGCGATGAGGGCGTCCACCAGCGGCGGGCGTTTCGACGTGCGGCAGCCGATCTGGAACGCCGCCCACGCGATGGCCTCATCCACCGCGATCACTGCGACCCTCCGCCTCGCGTTCGGGGGCCAAGTCGGCCACGCTGTCGCGTTGCGGGGAAAACCGCAGTCCGGCGCCTAATAGTCGCCGTGCTCGTTCTCCGCGGCGGGGGATCACCCGCACCACGATTTCATCCTTACCCTCGACCGGCTGCCAATCAAGC
>JACCXJ010000207.1 GCA_013697045.1 Gammaproteobacteria bacterium
GCCATCATCGACCACGATGATTTCGTACTCGCAACGACCCTCGAGGCTTTGCGCGATCTCCCGAACCAAGGGACCGACGTTCCCGGCCTCGTTATAGGCGGGGATCACGAGGGACAAAGGCGGGACAGGCACGGCTTCTCCACAAGATCGGCCGCGATTATACGTGATCGACGGGTTCGCCCCCGTTCCCGATGTGCTGCACCAGTAGAGCCGTCTCGCACAAGGGCAGTCCCATCACCCCCGAATAACTGCCCTCCAGGCGCTCGATGAACGCGGCGGCGATCCCCTGGATGGCGTAACCGCCGGCCTTCCCGTAAGGCTCGCCGCTAGAGACGTAGTCTCGCTGCTCGGACACCGTGAGGGGCCGGAAGCACACGCGGCTCACGCTCGACACCGGTCCCAAGGGTGCGTACGCGCTCGGGAGCCACAGGGCCACCGCCGTATAGACCTCATGACAGCGCCCCGACAGGTGCGCGAGCATGGCCAGGGCCTCGTCGGGGCGCTGCGGTTTGCCCAGGATCGCTCCATCGAGCACCACGGCGGTGTCGGCGGCGAGCACCGGGGCCGGGCCAACGCCGAGCAACGATCCACCTGCCTCAGCCTTGGCCAGGGCCAGGCGGCACACGTAGCGGCACGGCGCCTCGCGGCCGTCCCAACATTCGTCCACCTCGATATCGAGGGTCTCATGCGATATGCCGAGCTGAGCGAGAAGTAGGCGGCGGCGCGGCGAGCGTGAGGCCAGGTAGAGGAAGGACCGGCCAGGCAGGTCATCCGTCCGCCGGGTGATCCGCTCAGCCACGGCCCGCTTATCCACGGCCTGCTTATCCCACGGCCCGCTATCCACGATGATAGGGATGGCCGTCGAGGAGGCTCTGCGCGCGGTAGATCTGCTCGGCCAGGATGACGCGTACGAGCGCATGGGGCAGGGTCAGCGGCGAGAGCGACCAGCACTGGTCGGCGCGCCCGAGACAGCGCGGATCGAGCCCGTCGCCCCCGCCCACCAGGAGGGCGACATCGCGCCCCAGGCGCTGCCAGTCGGCGAGCCGTCGCGCCAGATCGGCCGTGCCCCAGCGCTCGCCGTGCTCGTCCAGGGCCACCACCCAGGCGGATGGCGGAATGGCCTTCAAAACCCGCTCGCCTTCCCGCTCCAGTGGCCGCTGCGTGTCCCGGCCACGCCAGCGCCTCTCTGCCGTGACCTCGATCAGCCCTAACGCACAGCGTGCGGGTAGGCGCACTGCATAGTCTTCGTAGGCGGCCCTCACCCAGGGCGGGACACGCCGCGCCACGGAGATGAGGTAGATGCGCATGGCACGCGCTATCCCCGGGCGCCTCGAGGTCCCGCCAGGGCAGCGCGATCGGCCCTGGGATCTCCCACGGGGTTACGCACTCGTCCGCTGCCCAGGGCGGCATCGTCCCACAGCCGTTCCCCCATCATTCACCACGACCCCTGTCGCGCTCATCCCCCATCCACACCCTCTCGCTTAACGAGTGGCCCGATCTCCAGGATCCATTATAGCCTCCGTCCCTCCATTGAATCGGACGGTTCTATCGCCCTGCGTGACGCTCCTCCCGAGGACCGTTCCAGGATCGCCTCGTCCCGGTTTGCCTCATATCACCACTCGCGTCCTAGCGAGGGGATGTTGTTGAGATACCCGTCACAACGCCCCTTGTCGTATTGGCGCCATGCGACCGCCCTTACAGAAAACTGCATAGGCCCAGTTGCGCCCCAAGTCACAGAAAACGTCCTTGAATCCCTGAAATGAGCGCCGCTCTCAGACTTGACCGTGGTCCCATCCGACCTCGGTTGGTCCGACCGGCAAGTGATCGATCGCATCTGGCAGCAACGGACCGAACCTCGTTCATGGATCAATTTATCACTTGGAGATAGCCTAGAATGGAAATCCAAACCTGTCGTAGCTTCGCGCCGTCACTTTCCCGGCTGCTCACGGTGTCGGCGCTCTCGTTACTCCTGGGGCAGACGGATGCGCTGGCCTACACTGTAAAAACCACCTTCCCGCGCCTTGGCGGCACGAAGTACGGCGCTCCGCACGCTTACAGCGACCCTTCCGCGCAGGCCCAGCTTGCGAAGCTGGATTACGTCCTTATCGATTTCTTCCCGAACTGGGGATCGGTCACAAAGATGCGCGATACGGTCAAGGCAATCAAGGCCAAGAACCCCAACATCGTGATCGTTGATTACGTCATTCAGGAGACGATCCACAACACGTACGCGGGATTGAAGCCCTTTCGTGACAAGCTCGATGCCGAACACTGGTGGCTGTACCAAAACGGAGGCGGGGGGACCAAGGTCGGTCCCGATGGCGCCGTGTCTACGACCAACTTCACGAGCTCCGCCCCCAAGGACGCGAACGGTGAGCGCTGGAACACCTGGTTTGCAAAGTACGTCTACAACTCCGTCTGGAGCAAGGTCCCGGAGCTGGACGGGACATTCACGGACAATGTTTTCTGGAAGCCGCGCGTGAACGGGGACTGGAACGGGACGGCACACCGGATAGCCAGAAGAATACGGCGATCCATTCCGCGTTCCGCACGGGCATGATGGGACACCTCAGTCAGATCAAGGCCTTGATGCCCGAAAAGGTCGTGACCGGAAACATCGGCGACTGGGGGCGTCCCGAGGCCACGGTACCGGAGTACGCCGGCCAGCTCGATGGGGGCCTGCTGGAACGCTACATCGGCGAGACGTGGTCCCATGAGGGGATCGACCTGAATGGAAATTTCAACGGATGGGGCAGTTGGTCGCGGATGATGGGCGCCTAAGTCATGGGGCTGGTGAAGGGCCCGAAGCTCGTGATCTTCAACATGAAGGGCAAGCCGACCAACTACAAGACCTTCCGGTATGGATTCGCGTCCACGTTGATGGACGATGCCTATTTCGATTTCTCCGATGGGACCAGCGGGAGTATCTACGAGACCGAAGTGATTTGGTTCGACGAATTCGACGTGGCAGGAAGCAGAAACACGGGCTGGTTGGGGAACGCCATCGATCCCCCGCAGACCACGCCCTGGCAGAACGGTGTGTATCGCCGGCGCTTCCAGAACGGCATGGTGCTCGTCAACCCACGCGGCAACGGCGATCGCACGGTGACGATCGGATCAGGGTACACGCGCTTCAAGGGCAAGCAGGATCCTGTGTACAACAACGGTCAGGTGGCCACAACCGTCGTACTTCGGGACCGCGACGGGATCTTGCTGGTTAAGAACTAAGAGCACGCGAAACCTTGGCTTGACGACGCATGGGATCGCCGAGGCGCAAAACGATCTCACCCACCTCGACAAGATCCGACCGCGTGCGCGCATACGCCACGCGTTGTGCCAGCGGATCGATCTTCGTATCCTTGCTTTTACTCGGATAACCGCAGGTCTTCGCTGAGACCCGGGATGCGGGCCACCGCCTGCCCTCGTCCGGACACCCCCGCCCGTGCCGCCCCGCAGGGAGAAACGACTATGCACACACTGGTGATCCGTCAGGATTCGGCAGGCAGTGGCTTTCGTTTTGCGGTGCACCGTGTGGGCTCGGGCGGCATCAGGGGGACGCCGGCGGTGGAGGTGGCCGATCCCCTGTCCAGGGTGCTGGGTGAGACCGAGCTCAAGCTCGGCAGCGAGCTGAGCTGGTACCTCGAGCACTACCTCGACTACCCCTTCGGCCCCCACCAGCAACGTGCCGAGCGCGTCACCGACGCGCTGCGAACCTGGGGAACGGAAGCCTTCCAGGCCCTGTTCGGCGCAGGCCAGGCGCGTGACTTCTACCGCGATGCCACCCGTGGCGGCCACACCGGGCTGGACCTGGTGGTGGCCAGCGACGACGCCCGCGTGCTGGCCTGGCCCTGGGAAGCGCTGCACGACCCGCTGGTGGGCGACCTGGCCCAGCACTGCCACATCGAGCGCCAACTCGAGCGGCTGAGCGATCCGCCGCCCCTACACGAGGCGCTCTCGCGCGATCGCATCGGCATCCTTCTCGTCACTGCCCGGCCCTACGAGCGCGATGTCGCCTATCGCAGCATCTCGCGCCCGCTGGTCGAGCTCATCCACGAACGCGGACTGCCCGCCGAGGTCAAGGTGCTGCGCCCGCCTACCTTCGAGCAACTGCGCGCCGAGTTGCAGGCCCACCCCGGGGCCTACCACATCGTGCACTTCGACGGCCACGGCGGCTTTGGCCGGACGTCGGCCCCGGCCGGCAACAAGCTCAAGGGTCCCCAGGGTCAACTGGTCTTCGAGAAGGACGACGGCAGCGAAGACCCGATCAGCGGGGCCCAGCTCAGCCAACTCCTGCGCGAGCACCGCATTCCCATCGCGGTGCTCAACGCCTGCCAGTCGGCCATGCTCAGCGCCGAGGCCGAAGACGCGTTCGCCTCGGTGGCCACCTCGCTGCTCAAGGCGGGTGTGCGCAGTGTCGTGGCCATGGGGTACTCGCTGTACGTGAGCGCGGCCAAGGAACTGCTGCCGGCCTTCTATGAGCGGCTATTCCAATCAGGCAGTGTGGCCGAAGCCATCCGGGCCGGTCGCCAAGCCATGCTGGCCCGCCCCGAACGAAGAACGGGCTTTGCGTTGCAGGACTGGCTGGTGCCGGTGCTCTACCAGCAAGAACCCCTGAGCCTGGAGTTCGCCGGCCAGGCCAGGGTCGCAGAACAAGCGAAAACCCCCGACCTCCCCGAAGCCGCTCGACTCAATCCCAGCGACACCCCGCACGGCCTCATCGGCCGCGACAGCGCGGTGCTGGCGCTGGAGCGGGCCGCCCGGCGGCCACCGGCGGGGCCTCTTGGTGCACGGCCTGGGTGGCGTGGGCAAGACCACGTTGGCGCGCGGCTACCTCGAGTGGCTGGCCCAGACCCAGGGGCTGCCACACCAGGTCGTGTGGCTGTCCTTCGTGGACATCCGCTCGGCCGAGTACGTGCTCAACCGCTTGGTCGAGGCGCTCTTCGGCAC
>JACCXJ010000243.1 GCA_013697045.1 Gammaproteobacteria bacterium
GCAGGTAGGGTGTGTCACGATCACAGGGACGGAAATGGCTCATGCACGCCTCGCTCATTGGAACCCTGACCGATCCGATCCCCTCGCGCTTGAAAAGTTCCGCGCTAAGTCCGACAGGCTGCTAGGCGATCCCTGATGAACATCTTGATGATGACCAACACCTTCACGCCGCACGTGGGGGGGGTTGCGCGCAGTGTCGAGGGATACACCGACGCCTTCCGCCGGCTCGGCCATCGGGTGCTGGTGGCGGCACCGCTGTTCAAAGGCAGCCCCGAAGGCGAGCGGGACGTAGTGCGGTTCCCGGCGGTACGCGACTTCAACGGCAGCGATTTTTCGGTCCCGGTGCCGAAACCGCTCGGGCTCTTGTCCAGCCTCAAGGCCTTCCGGCCCGAGGTGGTCCACGCCCACCACCCCTTCCTGCTCGGCGGCACCGCGCTCCGCGTTGCCACCGCACGCGATCTGCCGCTGGTCTTCACCCACCACACCTGGTATGAGCAATACACCCACTATGTCCCCGGGGACTCGCAGGCACTCAAGCGCTTCGCGATCGACCTGGTCACGGGCTACTGCAACCTCTGTGATGCGGTCATCGCACCGAGCCGGGCGGTCGGCCGCCTGCTCGAGGAGCGCGGGGTGCGATCGCCCATCGCGGTCATCCCGACGGGGATCCGGACGGACGTATTCGCGCGTGGCGATGGACGGGCCTTCCGCCGGCGCGTCGGGATCCCCGAGCGGGCCTTTGTGGTCGGGCATGTCGGGCGGCTCGCCCCGGAAAAGAACCTCGGCTTCCTGACCGAGGCCGTCGCGCGCTTCCTGCAGGGGCGCCGCGACACCTGTTTCGTATTGGTGGGTGCCGGGCCCGCCGGGCGCGACATCCGTACCCAGCTCGAAGAGGCCGGCCTCGCGGAGCGGGTGTTCGCGACCGGCGTGCTCGAGCAGCCGGCGCTGGCGGCGGCCTACCGGGCAATGGATGTCTTCGCCTTCGCCTCGCGCACCGAGACTCAGGGCATGGTGCTCTGCGAGGCCATGGCCGCCGGCGTCCCGGTGGTGGCCCTGGAAGCGACCGGGGCCGACGAGCTGGTCGTGGACGAGCGCAACGGACGGCTCCTGCGGCGCGAGGACGGCGAGCGCTACGCCGCGGCGCTGGCGTGGGTCGCGGATCTCGACCTCGAGGCGCGGCGCGCGATCGGCGAGGCGGCACGCCGCTCGGCCCGAGCATTCGACATCACGGGTCTGGCGCGACAGGCGCTGGACCTCTACGGGGCCCTGGCGGCCGGCTCGCCCGCCCGGCGTCGCGATGCGACCCCCTTTGCGAGCGCCGCGCGGCGCGTGCGCGGGGAATGGCGGCTCCTCTACAACACAGCCAGGGCCGCGGGGGACTCGATGCGCCCCAACGCGGTCTGGGAGATCGGGCCGGCCGGCGACGGGGGGGCGCCGGGCCCGAGTCTGGAGGCGGCGGTCCTACCCTTGGGGGACGCCCCCCCGCCGAGCCGCAAGGCCCGATTCCTAGGCTGGATCTGGTCGGCGTGCCTGCGCCTCCAGTGCGCCACCTGGCGCAAGCACTGCGAAGGACTGGAGCGCCTCGACCGGGTGCTCGCAGATGGCAGACCGGTCCTGTTCTGCTTCTGGCACGGCAAGTACGTGCCCCTCTTCGCCCTGTTACGCGGCCGGCCGGCGTGCGTGTTTACGACGCAGTCCGCGCGCGGGGACGTCATCGCCGAGGTGTGCCGGCGCTTCGGTTATGCCTGCGTGCAGGTCCCGGCCCGCAGCCAGGGTCAGGCCTACGAGATCATGCGCCGCGCGCTCTCTCGGCACGCCAACGGCGGCATCGCCGTGGATGGCCCCCTGGGCCCCTACCACCGCGTCAAGCGCGGGGCGGTGAAGCTCGCCTCCGAGCTCGGTTATCTCGTGGTCCCGGCCTCCGCGAGCGCGCGTCGCAAACGCGTCTTCCGGCACCGCTGGGATCGGCTGGAGCTGCCCGGGCTCTTCACCCACGTTGGCCTGGCCGTCGGCGAACCCCTGGAGGTACCCGCGGGGCTCGGCGCCGAGTCGGCCCAGGCCCTGGCCGTCCAGTTGCGCAGGGCCTTGGAGGCGCTCGACAGGCGTGGCGAGCAACTCGCTGGGATCACGGCGCGCCCGGCCGATCGGCGGGCCTTGCGCACCGCGGGCGGACGGACCCCCTCGGCCGCGGACCGGCCGATATAAAAGCAGCGCCGGCAACTCACGACGTGGCTAGCGTTTCCCTATCGGCCATCGTCCTCTATGCCCTCCCCTATATGTCCTATGCGGTCGTCGCCCTGCCGCTGGCGCTGTTCGTCCCGTCGTTTTATGCGGACGAGCTGGGCTTGCCGTTGGCGACCGTCGGGTACGCGATCGCGGCCTCGCGCGTCCTCGACATCCTGCTCGATCCCCTGATCGGCACCCTGAGCGACCATACGCGCACCCGTTTCGGCCGGCGCAAGCCGTGGATCGTGGCCGGCACGCCGTTCTTCCTCCTGGCGGTCTGGAGGCTGCTCGTGCCGGGCGAGGGAGTGTCGTCCACCTACCTGCTGGGGTGGACCGCGCTCTTGTTCGTGTCGTTTACGCTCGTGGACCTGCCGTACAAGGCCTGGGGCGCGGAGCTCTCGACCGACTACGGCGAGCGCTCGCGGATCACCGCCTGGCGCGAGGCCTTCGGGTTCGCGGGGCAGCTCGTGTTCGTGGCCGTCCTCTTGTTGCTGGAGCTGGCCGGACGGGACACCGCACACGTCCAACTCCAGGCGGTCGCCTGGACGCTGGCCCTGACCCTGCCCCCGCTCCTCGCGCTGGCCCTCTGGGTCGTGCCCGAGCCCAGACCGGAAGAGCTGCGCGGCCGCCGGCCGCATGGCTGGGGCAGCATGCGGGTGATGATCAAGAACCCCGCACTCCAACGCCTGCTGATCGCGGTGGTCCTGTTCGTGGCGGCGGTGGTGGTGCAGGCCACTTTGCACCGACTGGTGCTGGCCCACGTGATCCTGTCCCCGGAGGTCTTCACCACCCTGCTCCTGGTCGAGAACGTGGTGACGATCGCGGCCGTCCCGCTGTGGATGCGGATCTCCCGCCGCGTCGGCAAACACCGGGCGCTCTCTGCGGCGGCGCTGTGGGCGGGCTTGTGGAGCCTGGCACTGCCGTTCTTCCACGAGGGACAGGCATGGGAGCTCTGCGCGGTTCTCGTCGTCCGCGGCAGCAGCTTCGCAAGCATCCTGTTCCTGGCCAATTCCATCGCGGCGGATGTGGTCGATGACGATACCGTGGCTGCCGGTCACCAGCGCACGGGCCTCCTGTTCGCACTGTGGGCGGTGACCTACAAGCTCGCCATCGCGCTGGGTATCCTGCTCGCGACGGTGATCCCGGCTTCGTTCGGGTTCGAACCCTCGGCGCCGAGCCACGACGAGTCGGCCAAGTTCGCCTTGATGGGCGTCTATGGCTGGCTGCCGGGGATCATGATGGGCCTCGGGGCCCTGGCCCTGTGGCATTTCCCGATCGACGAGGCCCGACAGCGCACGCTCCGTGCCCTCATCGCCGAGCGCGTGGTACGATGAACGACTTGGAGCGAGAGGACTGTGCCCGCGGCAGACCGGCATCCCGGTGCCTGAGACGAACCCCATTCGGCGGCAGCGGCCGCATTTCCGAGCATTGACGAAGATCCGCAAAGGAGCGATAAATAGCCGATGACCGTAGCAATCCTGTTGGTGGTGATCGCCCTTGCCTCGGTCCTGTTCCACGCCCTGAGCCCGTGGTGGTTGACACCGCTCGCCTCCAACTGGCATCAGATGGACGCCACCTTGGTTATCACGCTGTGGATCTCGGCGATCGTGTTCGTCGCCATCGTTCTCTTCATCGCCTACGCGGTGGTCCGATTCCGTTACCGGCCCGAGAGACGGGCGGCGTACGAGCCGGAGAACAAGAAGCTGGAATGGTGGCTCATCGGCTTGACCTCGGTGGGCGTCGTGGCCATGTTGGTGCCCGGCTTGTATGTATGGGCCGAGTTCGTTGACATCCCGAAAGATGCATTGACCTTTGAGACCGTGGGCCAACAGTGGCAATGGAGCTTTCGCTTCCCGGGCCAGGATGGCCGCATGGGCACCGTCGATGCCGAGCTAATTAAGCCTGATAACCCGTTTGGTCTGTTTCCGGGCAATCCCTTCGGGCAAGACGATGTACTGGTGCAAGGCAGCGAGGTGCACCTCCCCGTCGGCCGGCCGATTAAGGTCTTGCTCCGCGCCAAAGACGTCCTGCACGATTTCTACGTACCGCATTTTCGGGTCAGGATGGACGCGGTGCCGGGCATGGTCACGGGGCTCTGGTTTACCCCCACCAGGACCGGGAGGTTCGAGCTGGCGTGCTCCGAATACTGCGGCGTGGGGCACCATACCATGCGCGGCCTGGTGGTGGTGGAGGAGGAGGCCGCGTTTCACGCATGGTTGAAGACGCAACCGACGTTCGCTCAATCCATGAGCAAGGTGGCGGCGGGCACGGGGGATGGGTTAGCCGCGCGGGGCCGGGACCTCGCGCAAGCAAAGGGCTGTCTCGGTTGCCACAGCGTGGACGGCAATCGCAGCGCCGGTCCCACTTGGAAAGGCCTCTACGGCAAGACCGAAACGCTGGCCAACGGCAGTACGGTCGTCGTCGACGACGACTATCTGAAGAAGTCCATCTCCGACCCGAACGCCATGATTGTGAAAGGCTACTCCCCGGTCATGCCGCCGTACAACTTGAGCGGCGAGGAGCTGGACGCGCTGATCGCTTATACGAAAGACTTGTCCAAATGAGGCGGGGACCCCGGCGAACAGCATTTGGTAATGATGAAATCAGGCTTACCGGCAGCGAAAGGTAAAAAATGATGGCACAGACCCCCTATCAAGAAAGCCTACATCTTCACGATCCCCAGAGCTTCTGGACCAAGTACGTCTGGAGCCAGGACCACAAGGTCATCGCCATCCAGTACGTGATCACCGCGGTGTCGGTGGGGCTGGTGGCTTTAGTGCTGTCGGGGCTGATGCGGCTGCAACTGGGGTTCCCGGGCAGCTTCTCCTTTATCGATCCGACCTCGTACTACCAGTATGTCACCATGCACGGGATGATCATGATCATCTACCTGCTCACCGCCCTGCTTCTGGGGGGCTTTGGCAACTACCTCATCCCGCTGATGGTGGGCGCCCGCGATATGGTCTTCCCGTTCGTGAACATGATGAGTTACTGGGTCTATCTGCTCTCCGTGCTGGTGCTGATGGCGAGCTTCTTCGTGCCCGGCGGGCCCACGGGCGCCGGCTGGACCCTCTACCCGCCCCAGGCCATCCTCCCCGGCACCCCGGGATCGGGTGCCGGCATCGTTCTGATGCTCGTCTCCCTGATCATATTCATCGTTGCGTTCACCATGGGCGGGCTGAACTACGTGACGACCGTGTTGCAGGCCCGCACACGGGGGATGACATTGATGCGCATGCCCTTGTCGGTTTGGGGCATTTTCACGGCCACCATCATGGCGTTGTTGGCCTTCCCCGCCTTGTTCGTCGGCTGCGTGATGCTGCTGTTGGACCGGGTCGTGGGCAGCAGCTTCTTCATGCCCGCCGTCACTTCGATGGGACAACAGCTCGACTACGGCGGCGGCAGCCCCGTGTTGTTTCAACACCTCTTCTGGTTTTTCGGCCATCCGGAGGTCTACATCGTCGCCTTGCCGGCCTTCGGCATTATCTCGGACCTCATCAGCACCCATGCGCGCAAGAACATCTTCGGCTATCGCGTCATGGTGTGGGCGATCGTGGCCATCGGCGTCATCAGCTTTATCGTGTGGGCGCACCACATGTACTACAGCGGCATGAACCTGTACCTGGGCTTCTTCTTCGCCGTCACCACGCTCATCATCGCCATCCCCACCGCCATCAAGGTCTATAACTGGGTGCTGACCTTGTGGCACGGCAACATCCACCTCAGCGTTCCGATGCTGTTTGCAATTGCCTTCGTCATCACGTTCGTGATCGGGGGGTTGACGGGCCTCTTCCTCGGCAACGTCGCGGTCGATCTCCAGCTTGGGGACACCTATTTCGTGGTCGCCCACTTCCACATGGTGATGGGCGTGTCCCCGATCCTGGCCATCTTCGGCGGGATCTACCACTGGTTCCCCAAGGCCACCGGGCGGATGCTGAACGATACCTTGGGTAAGCTCCATTTCTGGGTCACCTTCCTCGGGACCTATGCGATTTACTTCCCCATGCACTACCTGGGCTTTTTGGGCGTGCCGCGCCGGTATTACAACTTTGAAAGCTTTGAATTCATCCCGCCCTCGGCCCAGACGCTCCAAGCCATCATCACCGTGGTGGCCTTGACGGTGGGGGTCTTCCAGCTGGTGTTTGTGTTCAACCTGGCCTGGAGCGCCTTCAAGGGCAAACGCGCCGATGGCAACCCCTGGCGGGCCACCACGCTCGAGTGGCAAACCCCCGATACCCCGCCCGTACACGGCAACTGGGGCCCCCGGCTTCCCGTGGTCCATCGCTGGGCCTACGATTACAGCGTCCCCGGCGCCGACCAGGACTTCCTCCCGCAAAACCTCGAACTGGTCGTGGCAACCGCGGGCCACGAGGGGCAGCGCGCCCAGGGGAGCGAGGCGTGAGCGCCATACCCCAGGTAAGAGCGAACCCGTTGGGTCGGGGCACGGTCGAGGCCGGTCAGGGGGTGCGCGCCACGCCACCGCTGCAGCCTCCGGTGGTGCGTCGAGGCACCGGCGGCGGTTGGGGGGGTAACGACGGGGGACCTCTCACCGGGGGAGATGGATTGCCCCTGTCCACGGCGAAGCTCGGCCTGTGGGTGTTTATGGGCGTGGTCACGGTCCTGTTTTCGATCATCGTAAGCACCTACGTCACGCGGATGGGGTTTGCGGATTGGCGGCCCTTGCCCGAACCGCGGCTCTTGTGGCTTAACACCGGTGTCCTGATCTTGAGCAGTGTCGCGATGCAATGGGCTCAAGTTGCCGCGCGTCGGGGACGAATAGATAGCCTCAGGGTCGGCCTGCTTGCCGGCGGTGTGTTCGCCTGGGCCTTCCTGGCCGGACAGTTTTGGGCGTGGCAACAACTAGGCGCCTCAGGTTATTTTTTGGCGGCTAACCCGGCCAACACCTTCTTTTACCTGATCACCGCGTTGCACGGGCTGCACCTGGTCGGAGGCCTGGTGGCGTGGGGAAAGACCACCGTCAAGGTGTGGCGCGGCTTCGAGGTGCGCTTGAGCGTGGAGCTGTGCGCCGTTTACTGGCATTTTTTGCTCGTGGTTTGGCTAGGGTTGTTCGTTCTGATGCTGACTCACTGAGGAGAACCACATGACACAGCATGCGGAGACGAACACCGCGGGAGCCCTCGCGCCATCTAGCGGATTGCGCGGCCTGGTCGCCGACTGGTCCTCGGACGTACAGGCGTTTCAGGTCCCCTGGGGCAAGGCGATGATGTGGATCTTCCTGCTCAGCGACACCTTCATCTTCGGCTCGTTCTTGACCGGGTACATGACGGTGCGGATGTCCACCACGGTCCCCTGGCCCAACCCCAGCGAGGTGTTCGCTTTGACGATCGGGGGCACGGAAATCCCCCTCATCCTGATCGCCATCATGACCTTCATCTTGATCAGCAGCAGCGGGACCATGGCCATGGCCGTCAACTTCGCCTACCGCCGTGATCGCGTAAAAACCACGGCCTTGATGCTGGCGACCGCGGCCTTCGGCGCGACATTCGTCGGGATGCAGGCCTTCGAGTGGACCAAGCTGATCATAGAAGGCGTCCGGCCCTGGGGCAACCCCATGGGCGCGGCGCAGTTTGGCTCGTGCTTTTTTATGATCACGGGTTTCCACGGCTTGCACGTGACGGTCGGCGTGATCTACCTGTCCATCGTGGCTCTTCGGGTGTTAAGGGGACGCTACGAGCGCACCGGGAACTACCATATCGTGGAGATCGCCGGGCTTTATTGGCACTTCGTCGATCTGGTGTGGGTCTTTATCTTCGCGCTCTTTTATCTTTGGTAAGGGAAAAACATGGAACACGCACAAACGCAACAACATCCGATTAGCGTTTATTTCACGGTATGGGGCCTGCTGTTTGTTCTCAGTACGCTGTCTTATCTCGTCGACTACTTACACCTCCATGGTTACCTCAGGTGGTCTCTGATCCTGGTGTTCATGTTGATGAAGGCGGGGCTGATCGTCGCCGTCTTCATGCACATGCGCTGGGAGCGGCTGGCCCTGATGTATGCCATCTTGACCCCGCCACTTTGTTTGCTTGTATTGATAACCCTCATGGCGATCGAAGGGGACTACACCTTCATTACCCGGGGCTTGTTCTTCGGGCAATGACAGGGCGCACCGCGGTAACTCGCGGGCGGTGATCGCGTGTCCACATTCGGGAGAATGCCCTGCGCGAGGCGGTTTCCCTCGGCAAGGGCGAGCTCTCGGAGGTGAGCGACGAGCGGTTCCGCGCCGTGCATTGAGCACCGCGGTGGGCTACCGCGCCCCGCGAAACCGGCAAGCGGCTCGGGGTCGCTGGCGGTGGCGGGCAGGGACACTCGGCGCCCCGTAACCAGGCCGACTGCCGCCACCTCGGGTTGACCGGCCGAAGCGTGCCCGGTAGCATACCCCGTTCGATATTCCCCGGTAGCTCAGTCGGTAGAGCGGGTGGCTGTTAACCACTAGGTCGGCGGTTCGAGTCCGTCCCGGGGAGCCACACAGGCACGTCCCAGGAAGTCTACAAGCCCGCGTAAGTGCGGGTTTTTTTGTGCCTGCACCGTCTGATAGCCCAAGATAGCACGCTCGCGGTGCTCAAGGGCCGGCGCACTCTTTACACCTCGTACTCCGCGGCGTGCTACAGTCCGTTCATGAACCCGCCCGCCAAGTCGATCAAGATCGCCATCCCGCACCGCCTCTCGCGTCAGGAGGCGACGCAACGCCTCCAAAGCGGGCTGGCCGACTTTCGAAAGCAGTACGCGTCCAACCTCGCCCAGATGGAAGACCGCTGGACGGGAGACCACATGGACTTCAAGGCCATGGCCTTCGGACAGTCGATTAGCGGGCGGATCGACGTGCGCGACAGCCGCGTCGACCTGGAAGTGGACCTTCCCTGGTTGTTCGCGGTGCTCGCGGAGAAGGTCAAGGGACAACTGCAGCAGGCGGGGCAGAAGCTGCTCGAGAAGAAGTAGCAGCGGCGGCGCTCGGGTTGGAGGAGTCCTTGATCGGCGGGGTTCCCGCGAGGGCGTTCTGACGTGCAGGGCATTCACGCCGCGCTACAGGGCCGGCTCGGAGCCGACGTAGCCGGGTGGGCGCGCCTGTCGGTCGGCGTCGGTGAGGGGCGATGAGGTCACTTGGGTGGGCGCGTCATTCGCTGCCGCCAGAAACTTGAGGACAGAGGTGTATGCGCATGCTTCACTGCTTCATCACCGGCTTTATCGCCAGCTTCGTGATTTCCTCCTTACTGTCCGTGGCCATCGCCGGAACGCCAAAGGCCGTTTGGCCCCGGCTCGCCGGCACAAAGATCGGCACCCCCCACGCCTATGGGGACCCGACCATGCAGGCCCAGCTTGCCAAGCTCGATTACCTCGTCATCGATTTCTTTCCGAACTGGGGTTCCACCGACAAGATGCGGGCTGCCCTCAAAGGGATCAAGGAAAAAAACCAAGATATCATTATCTTAGACTACGTTATGCAGGAGACTGTTATCAACACTTGGCCCGCCTTGCAGCCGCTCCGGGACAAGCTCGATGCAGAAAAGTGGTGGCTGTACCAGAAAGGCGGGGCCGGCGCCAAGGTGGATTCCGGCTTTGGCAACGCTTTCACGACCAACTTTGCGAACTCCGTCCCCAAGGACGCGAACGGTGATCGCTGGAACACCTGGTTTGCAAAGTACGTCCATAAACAAATGTGGAGCCAGATCCCGGAGCTGGACGGGACATACACGGACAATGTTTTCTGGAAGCCGCGCGTGAACGGGGACTGGAATCGCGATGGCATCACGGACAGCCAGGATAACACTGCGATCTATCCCGAGTTCCGCACGGGCATGATGGAACACCTCAATCAGATCAGGGCCTTGATGCCAGGAAAGCTCGTGACCGGAAACATAGGCGACTGGGGGCGTCCCGAGGCCACAGTACCGGAGTTTGCCGGCCAGATCGATGGGGGCCTGCTGGAACGCTACATCGGCGAGACGTGGTCCAATGAAGGCGTGGACCAGAATGGAGTGTTCAACGGACGGGGCAGTTGGTCGCGGATGATGGGCGCTTATCACAAAGTCATGGGCCTAGCAGCCTGTCGGACTAAGGGTGAACGGTACAGCGTCGGCGCAGGTGCTGAGCACGACCATCGTGGGTCGAACGGTCATGGATGCGGTAGGGACGGTGAAATGATGATGATCGGATCGATCCCTACCCGGTTTTCAACCCTTCAGCACCGCCATCCGACGGATGTTCCACGCCATCGTCACCAACGACCACTCCCCGCGTACGGCTTCAAGCCCCCGCAGCAGAAATTGCCGGAACCGCATCCCCGCTTGATGATGCCGAAGACCGGCTCCACGGTCTGCTTGCGCTTCCCATACAACGCGCGCCCGGCGCGGGTCTTCAGCCGATGCCGCATGCGTTCCACCGTATCCGCCGGCTCACAGAGCGGCGGTGGTTCGCTGAAGCGTTCTTGCCAAGGCAGGTGATGCGACTCGCGCCCGGCGG
>JACCXJ010000258.1 GCA_013697045.1 Gammaproteobacteria bacterium
ATCGCCGGTTCGTCCTCAACGATGAGGAATCTAAGCTTTGCGGACATCGCTTTACCTTACAGTTGCATAAAAACTTCAACCAACAGACGAATGATCCAGCTTTTTACCGCATAGAGTGGCTCTTTGATCGCATACGCTCAATGTCACCGCTGGATGAATCCAGAAACCAGTCACGCCGGTGTATAAAACCATGTGCCCGCAGAGCGAAATCCATCTCTCAGCAGTTCGGGTTTGCAACGTTAGGGTTTATTATACGCCCTGGCCGCCGTGGCCTCACGTAAAACCTTTGTAAAAATCTGCCTCGAAGTTTTACACCGCCGTGTCTACCTAAGCGACGCACCCCACCGCTAGAGTGGGGGTGAAGGACACATTCAACCATCCATTCGACGGAGGATCGTATGCAAAGCATAGCCCATCGTTTCTATCGAGGCTTACGCTCGACCCGCGTGGGCCTCATCGCGTTCACCACACTCGCACTTCTAACCGGGGTTATGATCGGCTTCTCCGGGACCCCGAGCGCCGGGACCCCTGCGCACCCACCACCGGATCCCGTGTCGGTTCAGTCACTAGGTCCGAGTGACATCAAGCTTACGGGCCGGCTGTCGCAGACCAAGCTGGTGCAGGGGACGAGCGATGGGATCTATCTCAGCCTCGAGGTAGATGCCCCCGCAGCCTCGGCATCCATGACGCCAAAGATCGCCACCGATCTGATCGTGGTCCTCGATCACAGCGGCTCGATGGCCGAGGAGAACCGCTTGCCGTTTGCGAGACAGGCGATCATCGATCTGTTGAACCGCCTCACCGCGGAGGACCGGTTTGCCCTGGTCATATTCGACTCCTCTGCCGCGATCGTCTCGGAGCTGGCGCCGGTCACCCCCACTGAGCGCGAACGGCTCATCCCGATCGTCCAGACCATCCAGCCGGGCTCGGGCACCAACATGAGCGCGGGCCTGTTCAAGGCCAGGGATCTCGCCCTGCGCAGCGCCTCGGAGCGCAGCCGCAAGATCCTCCTGCTCTCGGACGGCCAGGCCAATGAAGGCATCACGCATCCTACCGAGATCAACGGCATCGCGCGCAACCTCAGCACCAGCGGCCTGATCCTGTCCACCATCGGCATGGGGCTTGGTTTCAATGAGACCCTCATGGCTTCGCTCGCCGATCACGGTATGGGGAGCTATGCCTATCTTGAGCACCTCGGGGGGCTAGGTGCGATCCTGGCGCAAAATCTGAGCGACTCGCGTCATGTCTACGCGCGCAGCAGTGAGCTTGAGATCACGCTTTCACCTGGGATCGCGCTGCTCGATGCCGGGGGTTATCCCATGTCCCAGGTATCATCCACCGTTATTCGGGTACCGACCGGGCAGATCCTCGGCGGTGTCAAACGCCGTCTTACCCTGACCTTCAACGCACCGACCGGCGATCTTGGGGAATTTGGCCTGGGCGATATCCGCCTGCGCTATCGGCTCGCCGCGGGTCCAGCCGAGGTGGCGCTCGCCGCCGATAAGCTCAGGCTCGCAGTGGTGCCTCAGGAGCGGCGCAGTGAGGCCGTCGCCAGCGTTGACCAGACGGTCATCAAGGAAAGCTGGCTTGGGAACAACCTCGGCCGGTTGAAGGCCGCCTACCGCGACGCCGTCAGCGCGGGCGACAAGGACAAGGCCAAGGCCTCGCTCGACCGTTACGACAACGAGGCCCAGAAGGTAGAAGCCGCACTAGGTGCCCCGATTGTCGATGAGAAGACCCGATCGGAGCTCAAGCGGATGGAACAGGACCTCGACGATGCCTTCGCAGGGAAACCCGCTGAGCAAGCGCAGAAGCAGAATAGGCTCAGCAAGAAGGCGCACGCCGAAGGGCTCGAGGCGCAACGCAGCAAGTAGACATAGCTCTTCCCTCTCCCCTCTTGGGAAAGGGAGAAATGATTAATAAACGGAGCACACTATGGCACTCATCCCCCGTATCGCACGGCTCTTCAAGGCCGATATGCACTCGCTGCTCGACTGCATCGAGGAGCCCCAATCGGTCCTCAAGCAGGCCATTCGCGAGATGACCGAGGCGATCGAACAGGGCGAGCGCCAACTCGAGGACCTCAAGCGCCGCGGCGAGAAGCTCAACACCTACCGGGCGGAGCAAGAGCGGTCGCTGGCCGAAACGGATCAACAGATCGATCTCTGTCTGCGGGCGAATAATGAGAAGCTTGGGCGCTCGATGGTCCGGCGCAAGCTCGAGATCCAAGAGCGCATCAAGCTCAGCGAGCGCGAGCGCGCTGCCCTTGAACCGGAACGGGACAAGCTCGCCCAGGGGCTGGTCGCGCAAAAGGCCAAGCTCGCCTCGGTCAAAGAGAAGATGGAGATCTTCGTCGAGGAGGGTCGCCACGAGACGGCGCAGGCGACGCGCTGCGACCGCGACTACAGCATCTCGGACGACGAGGTCGAGGTGGCGTTTCTGGCCGAGAAGGAACGGCGCGCAGGCGCGTCACACAGCAATGAATAGGAGGAAGGCTTCTATGAAACGTCCAGGTCTGCTCCAGGGAATTATCGTGGCGGTGTTGTTAAGCCTTGCCGCGCCGGCGGTCCATCATCTTGTCGACTTGCTTGCCCCGAGGATGCTGGCGCTCAAGCTCGTGATAGCCGCACTCACCACCGCGTATGTGTTCTATCTTCTCAGACTCCATCATGCCCGGATCGGCAATATCGTCCTGGGGACAGGTACGGCTTTGATCCTCGTCGCTGCTCTTCTCTGGGGTCTGGCGACGACCACCTTGGTCTTCGTCAGCATCACCCTCATTTGGATCGTGCGCTCGCTCATCAGCTATTCCAGCGTGTTCATGAGCATCCTCGATGGCGCGCTATGTTTCCTCGGGCTCGGTGTCGCTGTCTGGGTATATGGCGCGACGGGGAGCGCGTTCTGGGCGATCTGGTGTTTCTTTTTGAGCCAGAGCCTATTCGCGTTGATCCCTGAACAATCGACGCCGCTCATGGAGACTGGCCGCTTTTCTGCCGCGCATAAGGCCGCCGAGGTGGCGCTGCGGCAGCTTGCGAGGAGCGGATTGGGGCGGTAGGGCTGATTGGTGGCCCGAAGCGGCAACCCCATGCTACTGTCAACGCCAGTAACTGTCAGGAAGATCAACACCATCAAAGACGATGGAGAAAGCAGGGAGAGGCCTCAGCTAGTTCGGCTGGGCAGGACTGGCCAGTTCGTCGAACTCGGTCGTGTCGTGAGCGCAGAAGACATCGACCTGCCCCGAGGTCGCCACGATGAGCTCTCGCAGTCGGCCGTGGTTGGCCTCGACTTGCCGGCGGTCCATGGCCACCGAGCGTTCGAACAGTCGAATGCCGGGGGGTGTGCGGCGGGAGGGACCAGCCACGGTCGATCGGTGGAAGTAGGCGTCTCCGGCGTGAAGCAACCATCGGCCGCCCGCGTGCACGGCGACCGCCGAGTGGCCCCGGGTGTGGCCCGGAAGCGGAACGGCCAGGATCTCCTCGGGCAGCCCGGCGAGGGCGTGGGCCACGGCGAAACCGAACCAGGCTTCGCCTTCACCCGACGGGTACAGGGCCCAGTCGGGACCATGGGCCCAGTGACCGGTCCGGTACCGCATCCGCTCGTTCAGCGTGGCTCGGGCCATGGCGGCGGCGTGCTCGTCGATGTGGACGTGGACCCGGGCATGGGGGAAGTCAGGAAGACCGCCGGCGTGGTCGACATCGAGATGCGTCACCACCACGTGGCGGACATCGGCAGGGTCGAAGCCGAGGGCCTCCACTTGGCGGACGGCGGTGCGGGCCGCATCCACCAGGGGGCGGAAGAAGGTGACGAACCCCGTTCCCAGCCGGCGACGGGGGGCGGCCACGTCGTCCGTGCCGATGCCGGTGTCGACGAGCACCAGGCCACTCCGTTCCGTCTCCAGCAGCAGGCAGTGGGCGACCAGGTACCCCCGCTCGTGGACCAGGCGCCTCCCGCCGATCACGCACATGGTGCAGCAGTCGAGGTGATGGACGCTGATCATCGGACGGCGACGACCTCGATCTCGACGTCGACACCGAGCGCCTCGGCCAGGAGGTGCTGGCGGCTCCGCCGCACGAAGTCGGTGATGGTGAGCGGATCGTCGACGAACGGCTCCCGCTCGGTGCCGACCTCGAGGGTATCCCATAGTAGCGGTGGCGGCGGCGCGGCGTGGGGCCCCCACGTGTACCAGGCGAGGGAGAGAAGCGTCACGGACGAGCGTCCGTAGCCACCGTCACACTCGCTCCGGAGCGGCCGTGACCGACGCCCCGTCGGCGGCTTCGTATGTTGGGGATGCTGAGCCAGAGAGACATGGACCACGTGTGCCAGTACCTGTTAATCGCCAACCAGACCGCCGCGGTCCATCATCTTGTCGACTGGCTTGTCCCGAGGATGCTGGCGCTCAGGCTGGTGATAGTCGCAATCACCACCGCGTATGTGTTGTATCTTCTCAGACTCCATCATGCCCGGATCGGCAATATCGTGTCACCTGCGCCTCGTACGTGCAACTTACCGACTCAGTAGCTGTTCCAGCCGCGCCAATAATCCGGTTCCGTCGTGCGTCGTGCATCCACCTGCGTAAGGAACTTCTGCGCGTTGACGCAGCCCCACCTGTAGGCATCAGACGTCTGCCCTTGGCCCGCGAGGCATGACCCAGGACTAGGGTTGCTGCGCACGGCTGACCAGAAGAATGCACCATCGCGATAGTCACCACGCAAGCTTATAAACCATGTCTCCCATGCGTGCCGGTCCGCTGCACCCTCACTAAATGCGGGAGGGACCGGGGTGGCGTCTCTCATTGCGGCTTCGACCCCTCTTATCCTATTCGCAGTGGCCCGCCTGTCGGACAGCGCAGTTGTTGTGGTCGCATCCTGAGCAGTCGCTGTTCGGGTTGTCGACACGCTGTCTTTCTTGTCTCCACCGCCAAAAATGGCTCCCAATACGATAATTGCTACGATCCATCCTATTACGGTGGCCGCGTCGCCGCTACTTGTCCCTCCACCACCG
>JACCXJ010000263.1 GCA_013697045.1 Gammaproteobacteria bacterium
TATTTTTCTTAAAGACTGGATATCACCGGTGGTGATGTCCAGCGCAACGCTACAAGCTGGCTGCAACCCTGACTTCTACGCCCTTTCCTGACGATCCGCATGGAAGTTTATGCAACTAGAGGGTCAATCTCATGTTTCGGGGTCTTGATACCTTTGGTCGATTCTTCTGAAAGGCATGGACGACCCAAAGGTCAGTTCCCGGCGGCACGATATAGACCGTCCGGTACGCCTCTCCCCGCCAGGCCAGGGCGACCTCGTAGATGCCGGACCCCAAGCCTTTCATCAGTTTCACGGTATCGGCTTTGCGGCCTTCGGCGGCGATGGTCAGAGCACGCAGGATGTCACGCTGTGCGCCCCCGGGAAACCTTTCAAACTCCTTCCGCGCTGCCTTGATCCAGGAAACGGGCCTTGTAGTTCTTATCATGGCGCAACGTGGGCAATTTTGTCAACACCTGTCAAGTGCGTTCGTCGGCCGCCGCCCGGGACAGGGATTTCCCCGATCAAACCGGGGTTTTAAGAAAAACAAACGCGTGTTCGGAGAGCAAGGGCCTCACCGGCCGGACTCCTCCCATAGACCCAGCGGCGCTTTCGGTGATCTTCGGGCGATCGTGTCGCGGAGCACCACGGCTCGGGCCCACAGCCGCACCGAGGCGCGCGCTCGCGTGAGCGCCGTGTAGAGCAGCTCGCGGGTCAGGACGCGGCTGTCGCGGGTCGGCAGGACCACCTCGACGCGCTCGAATTCGGAGCCCTGGGCCTTGTGGACGGTCATGGCGAAGGCGGTCTCGTGCTCGGGCAGGCGGCTGGGGGCGAGGGGGCGGGTGCCGCCACCGAGGTGCGGGAAATGTACGAGGAAGCGGCCTCCCGGCGCCGGCAGTGTGACGCCCACATCACCGTTGAAGACGCGCACCGTGTAGTCGTTGGCAGTGATCAAGACCGGGCGCCCGGGGTACCAGGAGACGCCGGAGGGCGGTCCGCCGAGGGCTGCGCGGAAGCGTTCGGTGAGGAGCGCGTTCAAGCGGGCGGTGCCTTGCTCGCCCTCGCGCACCGCGCACAAGACCCGGCGGCGCTCGAAGGCCGCGAGCACCACCTCGGGGGGCGCGCCGCTTTGCACCGCATCGAGATACTCGGCATAGCCCTCGATCAGGATCGCGGCCAGAGACTCCGCCCCGGGCACCGTGTCCTGCCACAGGACCTCGGGGCCGACCTCACGCCCGGAGCGCCCCGAGAGCCAGGCCAGCACCGCTTCGGCATCTCCCTCCCTGACACGCTCGACCAGCGCCCCGATCGCGCCGCCCTGGGCGTAACGATGTCCCTGTTCGAGCCACACCACGGCATCGGCGAGCCCTTGCGCCGCCCCGCCGTCGGTCTCGGGAAGCGCCTCATCGGTCAGGGCCTCGATGCTCTCACGCATCTCGGCGCCCATGCTGCGCGTCGCGCAGCGGTTCGCGAACACCGTCCCGGTTTCGACGGCGCTGAGCTGGTCCTTGTCGCCGAGCAGGATCAGGCGTCCGTCGTCGGGCAACGCCTCGACGAGCTTGGTGGCGAGCGCGAGGTCCAGCATCGAGGCCTCGTCCACGACCACCAGATCATAGGGCAGGGGGTGCTCGCGGTCATGGCGGAACGAGACCCGGCCCGGCCGGTGGCCGAGCAGCCGGTGCACGGTATAGGCTTCGGCCGGCAGCCGCGCCTTGACCTCCGCGGCCACCGGCAGCCCGGCCAGTTGGTCGCGCAGGGATCCCTGCAGGCGCGCGGCCGCCTTGCCGGTCGGGGCCGCGAGGGCCACGCGTAACGCTGGGTGGAGGCCGAGCAAGAGGGCCAGGACCTTGACCACCGTGGTGGTCTTGCCGGTCCCCGGTCCTCCCGAGACGATGCAGAGCCGCCTCAGTAACGCCGTGGCCGCGGCGATCTTCTGCCAGTCCGGCCGCACCCCGCCCTCCCGCGGGAAGAGCTTCGACAGGAGCGCCGCGGCCACCGGCGTCGGGCAGGGGAGGGTCGCGGGTCTATTCATCTCGGCGAGTCGCGCGGCCAGGCGCCGCTCGTAATCGAAATAGCGATAGAGATAGAGACGGGTCCCGCCCACGAGCACCAGCGGCCGGAAATCGTCCGGATCGCCCGAGTGCGCGACGACGGGGCTCCGTGCGAGTTGCCTGAGCCACGTCTCCGGCGGGGGCACTGAGGACGGGAAGACCTGCGCCTCGATCCCCGCGATATCCAGGGAGCTCTGGCCGTCGCTCGCCGCGCGGCTGACCAGCGAGGCCGCGAAAGCGACCGCTTCGGCGTCCTCGGCCCGCCCGCCGGCAGAAAGGTGCAGCTCGCGCACGAGCCTGGCAAAGGCCGCCGCGAGCGCCTCCTCGGGCAGGGTACCCGGGATGGTTGCGGTGCTCATGGGGTCCGGGCCCCGGCGAGCGCGCCGTCCAGGGCCTCGATCAACTCAAGCCTCGGGCGCGCCCGATACACCCCGAAGGGCCGACGCCGGCTGTCGATCCGCCCCGGCTGCATGCCGCGCAGGAACAGGTAATAGACCCCGCCGAAGCAGCGCTCGTAGTCGTAGCCCGCGATCCGCCGGCGCAGCCAGCGGTGCAGCGCCACCGTGTAGAGCAGGTATTGCAGGTGATAACCCGAGGCGCCCATGGCCCCCTCCAGGGCCGCCTGGGGGTAGTCGGCGGGCCCCGCGCCGAGCCAGGTGGACTTGTAGTCCGCGATATAGAAACGGTCCTCATGCACGAAGATAAGATCGATGTAGCCCTTGAGGTAGCCGTACAGCCGCTGGTGCTCGAGCGGGGGCAGCGCGAGCCCATGTCGGGCCGCGATCGCGGTGATCGCGCTCGGCTCCAGCGGACCCAGCGGCAGCTCGAATTCCAGCTCCTTCAAGACCGCACGCGGTGACAGCCGGGCCAAACAGAAAGGGACGCCGCCTCCGGTCCAAAGCGGCGTCGCCAGGACCTCGGCGATCCACCCGCAGAGCGCGGGCGTCCAATCCGGTGGATAGGCGCTCTCGGCGAGGCGCCGGCCGATCACTCCTGGCCAGTCGTCCGGCGAGGCCGAGAAGTCGATGCGCTCCAGTACCTCGTGCAAGCAGTCCCCCGCCACGGCGCCGCGCGGGAAGTCGCTGCGCCCGCCGCCCGGCTCGCCGGGGACGGCGCTCGCCTCCCCGTCATCGTGGTCGGGAAGCTCGGCGCGCCATTCACCGCCGGCACGGTGCAGCGAGGTGAAGCTGACCACGCGCTCCGGTGCCGGCACGGGCCGTTCGAGACGCCTCGCGGCCAGCGGTGATCCCAGGGGTGCGACGAGCGTTCGCCGTGGCATGGGGTCGGGCCGGTCCTCGATGCGGATGTGGCCGGAGGTCTCTTCGGACAGGGTGCGAAATCTATCCTCGATTTCCGGATCGGCGGGCAATGGGCCCGCGTCCGTGCCGAACAGGAGCCAGGCGAGCGGCGACGTTTCGGCCGCGTTGATCCGCCCAAAGCACAGGTAAGAGCGGTTGCGCGCGCGCGTCAGGGCCACGTAGGCGAGGCGTAGCCGCTCGGCCAAGTCCTCCTCGCGCGCCAGGCTCGCGGCCTCTTTACGCCGCGCGGAGCCGAGGTCGAGCACCGGCCGGTCGTCGTCCTCGGGATCGTGATAGAGACAGGTGTCGCCCCTGGCCGCACGCGACTTGCCGTCCCACAGGAAGGGCACGAAGGTCACCGGGTATTCCAGACCCTTGCTCTGGTGGATGGTGACGATCTGGACCAGGCCCTCGTCGCCCTCGATCCGGAGCTCCGCGTCTTCGCTCGGGCCGGCGTCCCGGCGCCGTGCGGCGAGCCACGCGATCTCGGTCTCCATGCCGTAGAGCCGCCTGCAGTGCACGAGCTCGGCGAGGTGAAAGAGGTTGGTCAGGCGCCGATCGCCATCGGAGAAGCCCCCGAGCCGGGCCGCGATCCCGCACTCGGCGACGAGGCGGCGGAACATGTGGATGAAGCCGTGCAGACGCCACAGCGTGTGGTAATGCTCTAAGTCCGCAAGACGCGTCTCCAGAGGGTCCCCGTCGGCCTCCAGGGCCGCGAGCTCGTGGGCGGCGAGACCGAAGAGATCCGTCGCCAGCGCCGCCCGCACCCACCCGATCCGCCTGGGCTCACAGAGCGCGAGTAACAGGCGCTCGAGTTGCTCGGCCTCGGGGCTGTGAAAGACGCTGTCCTTGGAGCGCTGGGCACAGGAGATCCCGAGTGCCTGGAGCGCGTTCCGGACTTCCGTGCCCTGGGCGTGCTCGTTGACCAGCACCGCGATGTCTCGTGCCTCCAGCAGCCGATCACCGAGGCGTACGCCACCGGCCTCGGCAGCGGCGAGCAGGCGGGCGATCTCCGCGGCCACCGTGGTGGCGGCCCAGGACCGGGCCTCGGTCTTGGACAGCGCCTTGTCCTTCGAGCGGCACAGGAAAACCCGCAGCGGGGCGGGGTCGCTCCGGCCCTGCTCCACGAGGGCGGCGCGTGGCGTATCCGGGGGACGCACGGGTGTAAAGGCGATGCGCGGGAGCCGGAAGGGGTGCGCGTGGGCGCCGAAAAGCGTGTTGAGCCCGGTCACGAGCCCGGCAACCGACCGTTGGTTCTGGTCCAGGGTATGGACCCGCCGGCAGCGCTCGCGGGCCTTGAGGTAGGTGTGGAGATCGGCGCCGCGGAAGCTGTAGATCGCCTGCTTGGGATCGCCGACCAGGACGAGCGCGTTGCCACCGTCCCCGTAGATGCGCCGGAAGATGGCGTATTGGAGGGGATCGGTGTCCTGGAACTCGTCGATGAGCGCCGCGGGATAGCGCTGCCTCAAGAGGGCGGCGAGCGTCTCGCCCCGCGGGCCGGTGAGTGCGTCGTATACGTTCTCGAGGAGCGCGTCGTAGGTCTGCAGCCGGGCCTCGCGCAGTCTTTCTTTGAGTGCCGCATGGGCCTCTTCGAGCAACGTCTGGCGCAGCGCCCCGAGGCGCGCCTCGAAAGAGCGCAATAGCGTCTCATGCGTGCTCAAGAAGTCCTCGGCGAGCGTGAAGAACTCATGGCTCGGAGGGGTGCCCGTGCTGGCGGCCGCGAGCCGCGTGGTCGTGAAGCGAGCGAGGCGCGGGGGAAGGGCCAGGGGATCGCCGTCCTCTCTGAAATACGCATCGATGTCCGCGGCCCAGTTGCGGACCCGGTCGGCACGATAGACGTTCCTCTGCAGTCCGGTGCCGAGGCGCGCCAGGATGTCGGAGCGCTCGGTGCGCCATAGCTCGGATCCGCGCTCCCGGAGCAACCCGTACCGTTCGATCGGCCCAATGCGGCCAGGCGGTTCCAGCGGGAGCTCGACCCGCAGCTCGTGCTTGTCGAGGAGCGGGCCGAGCCAGGCGCGCAGGGACTCGGGCGTGATGCTCCTCTTGAGCAGCCACGCGACGAAAGAGTCATGGAGCTGGGCCTCCGGGCCGCCGCCCCGTGCGATGGGCGGCGAGGCGACCTGTCGGCGCCAGAAGTCCGCAACCACCGCGCCGAGCAGCTCGCCGGCATCGGCCAGGACCTCGGTCTCGAAGGGCATGGCGCTCGCGAACGCCCGGTCGCGCAGCACCCGCTGGCAGAAGCCGTGGATCGTGTAGAGGGCCGCATCATCGAAGCCGTACAGGGCGGCGCGCAGCTTGAGGCGCGCGCGTCCGGTGTCGGTGAGCCGCGCGGCGAGGAGGGCGCACAGCCCGTCGTCGGTCCCGCGGCCCTCCAGGAGGTCGAGCATCGCGGCGAGCCGGCGCCGGATCCGCTCGCGCAGCTCGGCGGTCGCGGCGCGCGTGAAGGTGACGGCGAGGATCCCGCCGACCGCTACGTCCGTCTCCACGACGAGGCGCAGGAAGATCCCCGACAGGGTCCAGGTCTTGCCCGTCCCGGCGCTGGCCTCGATGAGCTGGACGCCGGTGAGCGGGACGCCGAGGGCCACCGGTTGCTCGATGCTCATGGGTCCTCTCAGAGCTTGTGAAAAAACCTGCTGCGCTCGGGATCTCGCGCTGCATCCTCGGCGCGCCAAACAGGGCCGCTCCCTGGCCCTGGCTTCCCGGCGGTGCTCGGAATCCTCATGTATTTCAACATACACTCCGGTTCCTCCGCTCCGGCGGAACGTGACCTCCCTTCGCTCGCAACGGTTTTTTCACAAACTCTGAGGTCCTGGCCTAACCCGACTAACCCGGCGGCGACCCATGCCTCGATAGATTCAATAGCACCGTCCTCAGGCGCGCATCCCCGCAGCTGTCTGCCGCTTGGCGCAAATAGTCGGACACCGGTCGGGAGATGGCGGTCTCCGCGCGCTTGACGGAGGGGACCACAGCGCCGGTGACCAGGACCCTGACCCGGATCGCTTGGATCGCAGGTCCTCCGGGCCGTCCGGCCAGACGCTCGATCAACACCGGGGCGAGGTAGCGCAGGCGCGCGGCCCATACCGGGGAGTCGGCAAACAGGGTGAGCGTGCCGGCGGTGAGCCGACCGATCCGCCAATGGGCGCGCAATTCCTCCGGCATGGCGGCCTGGATCACCGCGTCGAGCCGTCTTAGGAGCTGGAGCTCCGGAAGCACCGCCGCGTCTCCACCGCGGGCCGCGGCCTTCACGATCTCACGGATCGCGACTGGGCCGATCCCGAGTGGGTCACCGCGCTTCGGTGCCCCTCGCTCATGAGCAAATGGCGCCATCGAAACCATTGAAACCGTAGTATACTGCGCGCCGCCGTCCGCTTCGTCCCCCTTCGTCCCACATGCCTTCTGTCAATGTCGCCGGACTCCTGCGCCGCGTCTTCGGCAGCCGCAACGATCGGCTTCTCAAGCGCATGGCCAAGACCGTCGAGCAGATCAACGCTTACGAGCCCCAGTGTGCGGAGCTCTCGGACGAACAGATCGCGGCCAAGACCGCAGAGTTTCGCGATCGTTATGCCGGTGGCGAGACGCTCGACGAGCTCCTGCCCGAGGCCTTCGCCGTGGTGCGCGAGGTCGGCAAGCGCGCCCTCGATATGCGTCATTTCGACGTGCAACTCATCGGCGGGATGGTATTGCACTCGGGCAAGATCGCGGAGATGCGCACCGGCGAGGGCAAGACGCTGGTCGCCACGCTCGCCGCCTATCTGAATGCCTTGACCGGACTCGGGGTCCACATCGTCACGGTCAACGATTACCTGGCACGCCGCGACGCGCAGTGGATGGGCCAGATCTACGAGCGCCTCGGCATGAGCACCGGCGTGATCGTCCCCGGGCTCAACCAGGCGGAACGGCAGGCGGCCTACGCCGCGGATATCACCTACGGGACCAACAACGAGCTCGGTTTCGACTACCTGCGCGACAACATGGCGTTCCAGAGCCGCGATCGGGTACAGCGCGGCCTCAACTTCGCGATCGTCGACGAGGTCGATTCGATCCTGATCGACGAGGCGCGTACGCCGCTGATCATCTCCGGCCCGATCGACGACCGCTCGGATCTCTATGTCTCCATCGACGCCCTCGTGCCGAAGCTGTCACGGGAGGAATACGATCTCGACGAGAAGCAGCGTGCGGTTTCGCTGAACGAGGCGGGCAACGTTCATATGGAGGAGCTGCTCGCAGAGGCGGGGCTGCTCAAGGAGGGCGATCTCTACGACGCGCAGAACGCCACCCTCGTCCACCACGTGAACCAGGCCCTGCGGGCGCATGCGCTGTTTACCCGCGACAAGGACTACATCGTCCGCAACGACGAAGTCGTGATCATCGACGAGTTCACCGGTCGCATGATGCCGGGTCGCCGCTATTCCGAGGGCCTGCATCAGGCTCTCGAGGCGAAGGAGAAGGTCAAGATCCAGCCCGAAAACCAGACGCTGGCCTCGATCACCTTCCAGAACTATTTCCGCCTCTACGGCAAGCTCGCCGGAATGACGGGCACGGCGCTGACGGAAGCCGACGAGTTCGCCGACATCTACAAGCTCGACGTCGTCGAAGTCCCGACCAACCGCCCGATATCCCGTCTCGATGAATATGACGAGGTCTATCGCACGGTCGAGGAGAAGTACCGCTCCATCATCCGCGAGATCGCGACGGTCTCCGCCACGGGGCAACCGACGCTGGTGGGCACGACGTCCATCGAGAAATCCGAAATTCTGGGCGAGCTGCTGACGAAAGAGGGCTACAAGCTCATCGACTTCGAAGACGCAAAAGCGCTCGAGCCGCTCTATGACGCCGCGCGTCAGGGCACGGTGACGAAGAGCTTCGCGATCCTCAACGCCCGCTTTCACGAGCAGGAAGCCTTC
>JACCXJ010000266.1 GCA_013697045.1 Gammaproteobacteria bacterium
GGGCCGAAATCCTCCGGGTAGAAATCGAGTAGCTCGCTCACATACACGGTCCTCTGCGCCTGATCGACACGCAGGTTGCGCGCCTCGGAGAAAAACCTTCGCGTTTCCCGATCCAGCTCCTCCTCCAGGTCGCGCGCCGTGAAAGGCGCCCGCGGGAGGATGGGACAGCCGCGCGCGCTGCAATTGAGGGCGAAATGGACGCGCGGCTCACCGAGCTTGCGGATCACATCGTTTTCGAAGGCATAGAGCGACATGAGCCGCCTGCCGATGACGAGCTCCTTGAGATAAAAGAACCGCACCTTGCGCCAACCGGCATGGGTCTCGGGGATGCCGGAATCGAGCACGTTGTACATCGACAGGGCGTTATAGGCGTTGATGTAATGGGCCAGGCGCTCATGGCCCGCGGCGAAATCGCCGAAGGGCGTGCCCGCTACATGGATCACATAGGCATCGAGATCGGCACGATCGCGCGCCAGCGCGGTAAAATCCACCTCGCCGCGATCGTTCACGAAGCGCTCGAGGACCCGCGCATAGGCCTCGATCGGCGGCCCGCCGCGACCCGCAACCGGCGCCTCCGGCACCCTGACCACGGTGCTGCACGCGCTCAAGGCCCACGCGAGCACAACCGGTAACCCTCGGCGCCAACGCGTCATTCCCGCCGGCCCTCCGGCACAGACCCCCCACGTCGCCCCACGCGCTTGACGTACTCGAGGGGGAACACCGCCACGTCGCGCCGCGCGCCCGACGCAGGCGAAAGGCGTCCGGTCAGAGGGTCCCAGGATTGGGTGCCTTCGGCCAGGGTCACCGGCCGCAGGATAAAGCGGTCGCGCTTGGCATTGTGGAGGCACATGGAAATGGGCCCCTCGCTCGATGCCACCATAAACACACAGGCGTGCAGCCGCTCGTGCTCGAGCCGCCGGGCGTCCATGAAGTTGTGCACCACGAAAGACAGCTTGCGGACGCGCCCGCGCGCCGCCAGGAGATCGCGGCGCGCGTGCCACAGGGTCTTGCCGAGCCATCTGAGCCCCCTCCACCACAAGTCCGGCGCTTTAACGAAGGCGAAGAGCGCGGCTTTTATCGCGGCGCGCCGATCGGTGCGCGGGAACGCTATCGCTGCCGTGCGCGCGAGGAGCGGAACGACGAACCCCGGATCGTCATAGAAATCGTAAAGAGCACCGTTGATCTCGAAGGCCATGCCATAGCGGTTGCAGCGCGGGTGCCCGGCCTGGAGCGTGTCGAACCGCAGGGGGCGGCCGGCGCCCTCCTGGATCCGCCGGACCACCGTATCGGGGGTGATGAACGCCTCGCGCTCGCGCAGGACGCCCCGGCCGGTGTCGGCCTGGAGCTGGAAAGAGGCCAGCGAAACGACGTCCGTATGGCGGCGGAAAAAGCGCACCACGGCAGGGATCTCGTCGAAGTTCCCGGCAAACACCGTGGTATTGAAGAACACGGCCAGCGGCAGGCCCCTGGCGCGCTCGATATAGCGCTCGCGCACCACGTTTAGAGCAGCCTCCGAGTCGTAGCCCTTGCGTCCCTGGGTCAGGTCCACATGGAACGCCACATCCGTCAATCCGGCCTCGGAGAGCGCCGTCAGGAGCTCGCGGGTCGCGCGGATCCCATTGGTGAAGAGCGAGGCGCGCATGCCCTTCTCAGAAATGCGCCGGACGATCCGGATGAGGTCCTCGGGCCTTCTCAGCGTCGGCTCACCGCCCGAGACCTGGATGTCCGTATGCTCGCCGTAATGGGCCTGGATCACGTCGATGCGGCGAAACAATTCTTCCAGGGGGATGTCCCGGACCGCCTCGGAGTGCTCCGAGAGATAACACAGGCTGCAATCCAAATTGCACCGCTGCGTGACCTCCAGGGACACGCAGCCGATCGGCCAACGCCGCCCGCCGATCTGGCCCGGGCCGTAGCATCCCGCCTCCTTGAGGCGATCCTTGAGGCGCGCCCACCGCCCCGCGGGGCTCGGGGGCAAGGGGTAGGGCGCAAAGGCCTCGATCTCCTCTGCGGTGAGATAGGTCGGTTCGAGCGGCGTTGACGACGAGACCGGCATTCACCGACCTTCCATCGCCTGTCGCGCCATCCGCGCGACGCCGTTCCGCGCCCGCCGGGCCGGGGGCACGACGTCCGGGATCACCGCCTCGCCCCGTAGCGCGCCGCGAGCCTTCCCGGATCGGTGCCGAGAAAATACTGAAACCGCAGCCGCCACATGAGCAGGATGGTGCGCCACACGCCTTGCGTTTCCCAGCGTCGCCCCGAGGTCGTCACGCGCTCGCAGAGGCACGCGGGCGGACCCAAGGACTTGAGGCGCCGGCTGAGCGCGATGTCCTCCATGAGCGGGATGTCGGGATAGCCGCCGATCGCGCGGAACGCGCACCGCGAGACGAAGATCGCCTGGTCCCCGGTGGCGATGCCGGTGAGGCGCGAGCGCAGGTTCATGAGCCGGGCGACCACCCGCAGCATCGCATGCTGGCCCTCGATCTCCACATCGAAACGCCCCCACACGCGGCCACTGTCGACGGCGTTCGTGATGAGGCTGCCCGCGTTGTGAGGCAAGCGCGTGTCGGCGTGCAAGAACAGCAGGATATCCCCCTGGGCCTCACCGGCGCCCGCGTTCATCTGCCTCGCGCGGCCCGGCGGCGCCCTCAGCACGCGATCGACCCAAGGGCCTGCGAGTGCGGACGTCGCGTCGCTGCTCCCGCCGTCCACCAGGATCAACTCGGCGCCCTGCCGGCGCAGGTGGGCCAGGGCGCAGAGGGCCTCGACGATGACGGCCGCCTCGTTCAAACAGGGTACGATGATGGACAGGCGCGCCAAGCACCCTTCTCCATTGACCGACCGGACAGTAACTCGGCGTTTTCCATGCTCCTCCACCCAAGAGGCACGGACTCGCGTCGCCCTCGCGTGGAGGTTACCAGATCGGAGCACGCACGCCCCGGCCCCCCGCCGCACCTCGGTCCCAGACCTCGGGCTGCGCCCAGATAGCCGCGGAGCAGGGAGATGATGAGGCGCTGGGCTCTTCACCTTCCGAGGTACGAAGCCGCGATGTCCGGTCCCTCTCCGACATGGCGCTCGGCTGCGGATCTCGGCTCCCGGCCAGAGTTGCGCAAGCGTGTTAATTGTCCTACCCTTTCAGACTAGGAGCGCGTGCCCCTGGCACGATCAAAACGAAGGCGTTGCGACCAAGAGCGGGTTGCACACCTTACACCCCGAACATTGCCCTGTCACTCACCGAAGGGGGCGACGAACGCGATCGAGTTTGCTTTGCTCGAGCTTCAGATGTTTGTGACGCCCCGCCATGTTCACGGATCGCCCAGCATGAACATCGTGGAGCGCATTCAGCCTCAGCTATTCCCGAGCAACGACCTCGCTGTAGTCTCTGGCTCGAAAGCTCGATGAGTCGATGACAGCGTCCGATAAGCCTACATCACAATTGGATCGAGTCGAAGAGCACTTCGGCGCGAGCGCCCTCGAATGGCAGGATCTCTACGCCAGACCCCGACGCGTCAACGATCTGGTCCTCGCCAATCGCCGGCGCGTGGGCGTCGAAAAGATCCGCGAGCACGTGCGTCCAGGCGCACGGGTCCTCGACGCGGGGTGTGGCGCGGGGTTGGTCGCGCTGGATCTCGTCCAAGCGGGGTTCTTCGTGCAGGGCGTGGACATCGCCGAGAAGATGGTCGATCTCTCTCGCGAGCGCTTTCGTGCCGCGGGGATTGCCAGCGGCCGCTATGCGTTCGCTCGGGCGGACGTGAGCAGCGCGGGACTACCGCCCGCTTCTTTCGCGGGCATCGTCGCGCTCGGTTTCCTCGAGTACCAGGAAGACGAGCTCGCTGCTCTCAGCCGTTTCAACGAGCTCTTGGAACCCGAGGGGGTGCTGGTCGTCTCGGGGCCCACCGAGAAGAAGCTCGCGAACTACCTCGGGATGGCGGGCTACGTGCGGGACCGTATGGTCCGCTTCGGATGGAAGAAGCCGAGCGCAGGCGCCACTCGGGTGGGGCTTCACTGGTACAGCATCGACCGGTTTCGGCGACTGCTCGAAGCCTCGGGCCTCTCTGTGATCTGGACGCGAGGACACGGGTTCGTGGAATTCGAGGGCGTCGCCCAGCGACTCTCTTACAACGGGGAGGTCGCGCTCCATCGCACCCTGAGCTCGCTGGCGAAGGTGCTGCCGATCCATCGCTGGGGGAACGATCTCATCGTCGTTGCTCGCAAAGAGGAGCGAGCGCCGGCCGATCGGAGCTGAGGCCGCGCTTCGATTCGGACGGCGTCACACGGTCATCACGCAATTGAGGGGCACGGCAACGCTCTCGGAGGGAGGAGCGTGGCTCTCCTTCAGAAAGGCTTCTTCGTCCGGCGGCTCGTAGTCCTTGTCCCACGTCCAAGCGTGGTACGCTCGATAGACGCCCTTGATGCGAGCGGCGAGCACCGGGTCGGTGGGGAGCCGCAGGTCGCTCACGAGACGCGGCAGGAACTCCACCGCGAACGCCATCGAGCGTGGTGAAACGTAGTTCGTGTACCGAAGCTCGAAGCCGAGCTCTTGCCGCAGGCTGCCGACCACACGCGACACCTGCACGTGGTCCGGGTGTCCGTACTCGCCCCACGGGTTGTGGGTGAAAACGTTCGCCGTGCCGCGCAGCGCTTCGCGGAGATCCGCGCGGAGCGTCTGGTACGCGCTTCGATAGCGATCGTCGCCGGCGACGCCGGCCGAAGGAGCGTTGAGCGCCATTCCGTACTCGGTTTGGACGGGATGCTTCCAATCCGCGAGGTGCACGGAGCACGGCTCGGGCCTCGCGAGCCAGGTCACGTTGGAGAGCGGGTACGCCTGCCGCGCGGCGCGCCGGGCGGCCCCGAGCTCGGGAAGATCGGCGCACTCCTCGCAGCAGACGATCACGCGTTGAACGCGGGAGAGGATCGAGCTGAACCAGAGCACCTCATCGTCCGGGTGCGCCACCACCAGTGCCGAGGAATCGAACACGTCGCGGTAATGTTAGCGCGGCAGGAGGGATCCTTGCCCGGGAATGGCCTTCCGAATGCTGATGCCCGCCCGGGCGCCCAACCCGATCAGTTTCTGACTGTAGCCGGACCGGGCCCAGTGCTCCGGATGGTGGCGCGTGACGCGCTCGAGGTAGCGGTCGATGTCCGGTCCGGCTGCTGAAATCGAAACCCGCTCGGACCACATCGAGCTCGACAAGCTCGATCGGCACGCGGTCGTCTTGGTTCGGAGCGTTTTCTCCGGGGAGGAGGTCATCACGATACGGACGAGGGTCGAGATGACAATATTGCCACAACTCCCGTGCGCCTGAACACACCCGGCGCGAGCGCCGCCGGGTATGAGTGTTGCCGATTGCGGCCCCGGCATGGATTGGTGCGGCGGCGCGGTGGCTCAGCTCGGCAGCGAGAAGTCGAGCGTTCGCGATCGCGGGCCGCCCGGAATACGAGCTCGACCAGCGGGTGAACGCGAAGCGTCGGAAAGCCAGGGCCCGGCCCTGCTTGGCGCGCGGAGGACGCAACAACAGGATGTTGCCGCCCAATCCAGGGATGGATGCTTCACACTGGGAGGTACCTTCGCCTCGCCCGGTTCTGCCGGCCGACACCCGGCCAACGCAGCACTCGCCCCGGGACACGCAACGCCCGCCTCGGAGTCACTGAAGCCGCACCCGCGAACCCAGCCAGGCTACCTCAAACGAGCCATTCCCTCCCCCGCGCGCGGACGGCCCAATCGCCGGCCGCCCCTCCGACGAGATAGTACGCCTTGCAAAAGGGCATTGAACCTCCTAACCTCCGAACCTATCTGGCTAAAATCTGGGCTGCGGCAGCAACCTCCTGCCCGAGCCCTGGCGGAACCACGACATGGATATGGACATCACGAGGTCGCTACCTTGCTACCGACACGGTTTCTGAGATCCTGATCGAACATTGCCTTGAGCACGTGGATTCCTGCAACGGCATGCGCTTCCTGATCGAGGCGCACCGCGTCCTCGAGCCGGGCGCGTCCTCCGGATCGGCATCCCGATCCTCAACCGACTAACCCCGGAGAAGATTCGTGACGTCTGCTATAACCACGGACATTGGCAAAATCTACTCTGAGGACTCGCCCGGGTTATTCCTAAAGGCGCTGGCTTCGACACGATTGAGCCCACAGAGCGCAAGGAGATCGACGGTCATTGGCGCGACATCGGCGTAGAGCTCGACAACCTCGAAACCCTCCGATTGGAGGCCACAAAATGAACTACCTACTCGGCACCGGTTACTATCCGGCCACTCGCTACGACGCGTCCCTTTTCGCCCGGGTGTGGATCGAGAACGTCATACGCAATGCACGGCCGAGGCCGTTCCGCATCGTGGTCATGTCCCAGCGCAACGCGATCTTCCCACCGATCCCGGTGGAGTTATCCCACGTCCTGCAGGTCGTGAACCTCCCGGGCGACTGTGGGCACGTCGGCGACCTGCTGAACGGCTTGAAGAAGCATGAGTTTTGCGGGTGGAGCGCGTCAATTTTAGCCATGGCGATGACCGCATACGCCGCCGAGCTCGATTTCGTCTACCAGGAGGGCGATTGCCTGGCGTTCGGGCCCTACGTCGAGCGCATGTACGCGGAGATCGGCGGCGGACGCATGATCTTCGGCAACTACGCCGGGATGCCGTGCGCCCAGTCGCTCTTTCTAGTGAAACACGCCTTCATCCCGCAATTCGTGCGGGAGTACCTCGCGCTCGGCGGGGACGGCATAGAGTACAACCTGCCGGAGGCGAAGTTCGCCAAGCTCGAGTATGTAAACCCCACGGCCTACCGCCGGTTCCGCTTCGGCTACGATCGCGCACGGCCCGCCGACGGCCTGGCGAAATGTAAGGATGAGGTCTGGTACGTCCAGCAGTTGACGAAGGACGAGCTCACCGAACTGATGAAGGCGGGGAGGATCTGAGCGATGAACACCATCCCATCCCGCAACGATCTCGGAACTCCGCTCAACCCCGGCGGGGTCTCTGTCGAGGTTGAAGTTTGGAAGCGGGTGTTGCAGTCTCTTTTTCAAAAGCCTGAATCAGCTTAGGGATGACATGCTCCGTACCGAAATGCTCGATGGTGCCTTTGATGTCTTGGGCTTGCGGCAATGCGTCGGGAGCATCCGCGATCCTCTGCAGGATACTTGTTAATTTGGCAACATCCTTCACAGGGTAGAACCAGCCGTTTATGCCTTCTTTCACAATATCCGCAGGACCCGTTCGGCAATCGGAGCTGACGCAGGCAATTCCATGCGACATGGCTTCTACAAGCACCATGCCGAAGCCTTCATATTCAGAAGTTAACACCAAGACGGAAGCAGAGTGGATTTCAGCCCAAGGATTTTGCTGCCAGCCCATCCATTGGATGCGGGTGTGGATTCCCATTGTTTCCGCCAATCTCTGCAAACGCTCTTTGTCCACTCCGTCGCCCATAATTCCGTCGCCCATAATTGTCGCTTGCCAAGCTCCTTTGACTTGGCTTAACGCCGTGATGAAATCGCTCACTCGCTTTTGACCGTCGTACGTCAACCTGCCTAAATAAATGAAATGAGCAACATCCGTTGGACTTGGAATGGTTCGATCTGTTAATTGTACGGGATTATGCACTAAATATATTTTATCTGGCCTTGCCACATGAAGGTCAATCAGCTGCTGAACGTTTTCGGAGTTGATAGCCAAGTGAAAATCGGCTTTTTTCAGTAAGCCATAGCGCATGTCGGTTATCGCAAAATGCATCCAAGAGGCCACAGGCGCTTTTAGCCTGAGCATGCGTTTCGTCATAATTGCTGTCCATACCGCTCTGTCGTCTGCTCCCACAATCAGATCAGGACGAAACCGCCAAAGGATGCCTGGCAGAATGAACGCATATTTTAAATATCCGGTTAGTTTGCTGTCTTGAACCTTCCCAACAATTCGGCTGCGTACACCCCCAAGCCAGCTTTGGTCATGAGATCCGCCTAGCAGGAATAATTCCGTGTCATGACCCAGCTCATTCAATTCGCCAATAATATGAGAAATGACTGTTTCCATGCCTCCCTTGCCCGACGTGGCGTAACATAGGATGGCGATTCTCATGGTTTGCTCCGTTACATTTTAATTCGGGTTGGGTATAGAAAAGTTAAACGGCGCTTTTCGTAGACAAGAAAGGTACTGCTGAATCCGTGGGGTGTCGAACAGGTAAAGTCCGGGTATAGCTCCTGTACCTATTCTTAATTAAGGTATCATTTCCCTACCATAAAACTTCTTACCTCTCATCATTTCATCATAATAGCATATCTGTTTTCCATTATCCGAGTATCCTCCAGACTGATAACATACGTATTGATCTGGAACAATATAATTATTTTTTTGACAGTCCCGACCGAGTGCCCTATCAATATGTCTTTCATCTGGCACTTCTAGAAATTTACCATAGAAATTTTCATGTACTGTGTAAAGTGTCGTTCCTGAAAAGCCATTAACTATTCTATTGTTTACAACTTCGCCTGTATAAATCATACCCATATACAAATCAAAAACTGGCGGCATTTGTTGTATGTAATAATCCCAACTTCCGTCTCCACTCATTATAAGGTCATCCTCTGCAATAATAACTCTATCAAGCCCTCTTTCTTTTGCATGCCTTACAATTCTTTTATGAGCCATACAAACACCTTTATGTACTGGCGTTTCTTCTATGCCTTCCCAAAATTTAATTGCAAATCCTTGCCACTTAGATTGCTGACAGATAGAGTAAAGCCTATCTGTTCTTCTATCTAGATTAATTACATTTACTATATTCATTAGCTAAGAAGGTATTTGACCACAATATTTTTCGTATTATACCCATCAGGCTGGCTGATAGCAAGTTCAACGCTGGTTTGCAACAGGAAGGAGACAGATACTGTTGCGTTACGTTGCGTCGGACGGGCCGGCCGTGATCCGGCGGCCCGGACGGTAAGAAGCCGGTTGCGCTGATCCACGGCCGGGTTTCGGGTGGTTGTCGGGGGAGATCGCCCTCTCTGGGGTCGCGAACCTCGTAGGCGCGAACAGCCATGAGGAGCGGCGCGTCCACCATCGCGGGGCGGGCCCCGCCGCGGCCGAGCTCGTGGGCGTGTGGTTGCAGCGGGGCGCCGCCGGGCCCATCGCCGGCGAGTACTTCCCCCTCGGTGGCGGCGCGCGCCGGGAAGCGCACGGTCGCGAGGCTGACCACGTAGCGCTAGGCCGGAACCCTCGTGCAGAACGCGGACAGCCCCGCGACGCAGTCGTCGTAGGCGGCCTTGCCTCGCGTGAGGATGTCCTCCGGGACGCGCACGTCGGTGGGAGGCGGGGTCTTCTCGATCGTTCCGGCCTTGATGTGCTCGGAGAAGTCGCCCAGCCCGGCGACACCCGTGAACGAGTGCATGTCGTACGTGATTGGAAGGGGCGCGCGGAGGTCGAGAAAGGCGCCGAGGGCGTCCAGGCACGGCCTCGCCCGGTCGATCAGCTCCTCGTAGAGGACGAGCATGCTGCGCCGCCGGTCGTCGATGAAACGCGCGTCCCGGGCGAGGCGCTCCAGCCTGCCTTCATAATAGCTCAAAGTGTTTGGCCAATCGGATATTATCTTCAGGCTTGTGCGATGAACGTACATGCTGAGGAGGCTTCGTTCCGGATCGCGAAGGAGGAAAATGGAGGACACCTTCGGCAGACGGAGCAGCTCCTCGCGTTCGAGTAGCTCGTTGTGGAGGATCTTGTCGACCACGTACGTCTCGGTGAGAAAGGGTTTCCTCAGGGTGGCGTGGACGAAGGGCACCAGCTTGCGGAACGTCGCCTCGCCGTCGTACGTCAGCCAGCTCTCCCCGACAGCGCAGATTTCCGGGTGGCTGTTCAGGATGTGGACGAGCAGCGAGGAGCCGGAGCGAACGTGTCCGAGCACGAACAGGTACCAGAGAGGGCGGGCACGGAGCATCTCCTGCGCCGAAAGGAAGCTCTGAAACATCCTTCTCAACATGCCGGGACGAGCCCTGCGCATGACATCACGAGATGCCGATGGGGTCGACCTCGCCGGCGATTCTCACTTACGCAAACTAGGAAGGCGCAATCAAGGCCTTCAAGGCGCTGGTGGCCGTGCTCGCCGCGGCCTAGGTGGTGGCCGTTCCCTCGGTGGCGGCGCCCGACGGTCCAACGTGGCAAGAGCTGTCCTCGGTCCAATCGAAAGCCGCCGGGGCGAACCCGATTCGTCAGTCCGCTGCTCGAAGCCTCAGCGCTTCACGGCCAGCTCAGGCAACGGGACATGGTCTCGCGCGGAAGGGTCAGCGCCTCCGCCAAAACAAGTACGTATGCGTTCGCTCCCGAAACGGCACGGGCACCATCACTCGGCCTGAGGGCCAGCGATGGAAGGAGCGTGGCTCGAACAACCGGTGCGACGGCACCGACATCGGATCGACGTGGGTCGGTATCTCCTCGTTGATGCCGATGACGAGCGTTGCCCCGGCGCGCATTCGCGCGGCGCATGCGCGGAGGGCACGATCGACGTCGTCGCGATGATCGAGGCCGTAGCCGATCACGCCGTTCATGAGAACGACGTCGAATGGCTCGCTCGCCTTAAAGTGACGCTCGAGCTCGCGCAGATCGCCGACGACATGGGCAAAGCCACCGAATGCGGATTGCTCGGGGGCGACATCGAGCGTCGTGAAGTGCTTGCCCTCGAACGCCGCCGCGCAGCCCTTCGTGTACCAGTCCACGCCGACAAAAAGAATGCGGTCATTGCCCTTTTCACGCGCGAGCGCAGGCAGGATCTCCACCTCGAAGAGCCGCCGATCGGGAGGGGTGTAGCGACCACGCCTCCACGCGAGGTGCAGCACCTTGTCTTTTGCCCAACGGAGCGGATTCAAGCGCGTACCCTTCGGGAGTCCTCAAGACCTAGCCAAAAATTGCTGGCACGCTTTCCATCCGACCTCGAATTCTTCGAGGAATCGGTGCCTGCCGAGATTCGCGGCTCCAATTTTGGACAATTCTTCAGTCCTCAGCGTCTTAGTGAAGAGCGAGAGGGCCCGAGTACTAAGGATAGGAGGTTCAATGCCCTTTTGCAACGCGTGCCATCTCGTCGGAGGGGCGGGCGGTGATTGGGCGGCGCGCGCAGGGGAGGGAAAGGCTCGTTTGCGGTAGCCTGGATGGGCTAGCGGGTGCGGGTTCAGTGACTCCGAGGCGGGCATTGGGTCCCCGAGGCGAGGGCTGCCTTGGCTGGGCGTCGGCGGCAGCCCTGCCTGATGGGCCCCGGTTGTCACGCGTCGACTCATCAGTAAAGAACGGTTTATACGCCGCTCGGCTGCGGATCCCGGCTCCCGACTCGAGTTGCGCGCGCGTGTCAAATGTCCTACCCTTTCAGACTAGGGGCACGCACGTACCCCTGCCACAATCAAAACGAAGGCGTTTCCTATGCTTCAAAGCGCCGCTGCACGAGCCCTGGCCATGACCCTGCTGCGATGTCACCGGGGTATCCGTCCGGTGCTACCCCGCGGCCACCGTCTCTACGATGTGCCCGGCGGAAGGATCTACTTGGACGTCCGGGAGTCGCCAATGATGCTTGCCCGCGCTCTGGGCCTGTACGAACCGGCAAAGGTCCAAGCGCTACGAAAGTTCCTCAAACCAGGCGCCACCTTCATCGACATCGGAGCGAACAAAGGTGATTTTACGGTGCTTGCCGCCTCGATCGTGGGGCCGTCCGGGCGGGTCATCGCGATTGAACCCGGCCAGAACAATTTCAACTGGCTTCGTCGGAGCGTCGAGGAGAACGCCATCGCTAACGCCGAGTGCCACCGGATCGCCCTCGGCTCGGACAACTACAAGGGCGTCCTGCACCTTGCGACCATGAGCGGGTTGCACAGCTTACTCTCCTTACCGGGTCGCGTTGAGGTAGGAGTGGAACTCGTCGACGTACGCGCCCTTGACCACTTCATCGGAGACGCCGGAGTCGACGCCATCAAGATCGACGTGGAAGGTTTCGAAGCGGAAGTATTGGTGGGTGCGGATCGCACGCTCGGCAAGGCCTCGCTGACGTCGATCTTTCTGGACATTCATCCGGACCTGGGTGTCGACAGCGCGGTGATGCGCACACTGGCCGGGTATGGGTTTGGGCTGCACGAACCGACGCCGCCGTACCGCTCCATCGTCCCTGCCGGTGACGTGACGGAAGTCGTGGCCCTTCGCGGGGGTCGCTCCTGGTGAGGCATCGGCGATCCCCGAGTGCGCCGGCTCCGCTACCCAGCCCATGCCCTCCTTTCGACCTGGCGGGTCCACCCTCTGTCCCCGCATCACAACTCCAATGGGCCATCGGGATCTATACCGGAACGTCTCCTTTACAGCTTTCTGCCCTTGCTACGATCCGCAACCCGGTCATTTCTCGGAACGACGTTTCCGATGCACGGGCCCAGTTCGTCGCGGATCCCTTCATGGTCTGCCAGGACGGGCGTTGGTACATGTTCTTCGAGGTCATGAACCAGGACGACCGTGGAGAGATCGGTCTAGCGCTGAGCGACGACGGCATTCATTGGGAGTACAGCCGGATCGTCCTCGTGGAGCCATTTCACCTGTCCTACCCTCATGTCTTCCAGTGGCACGACGACTACTATATGATCCCCGAGACGCTCGGAGCAGGGTGCGTCAGCCTGTACCGCGCCACTCGATTCCCCACGGACTGGACCCGGATCGCACCGATACTCCCGGTGACATGCGCTGACCCAACCATCTTTCGCGCCGGCGGCGTGTTTTGGATGTTTGGGTGCGTTCCGGTGCGAAACAACGACACGCTCCGCCTCTACTATGCGGCTGATCTCATGACGTCGTGGCAAGAGCACCCTCGAAGCCCGATCGTCGAGGGGGACGCCCGCATTGCCCGACCCGCAGGAAGGGTGACTCTGTGGGATGACAGGATGATTCGCTTTGCTCAGGATTGTCACACCCGTTATGGCGACCGCGTTCGCGCCTTCGAGATCCTCGAGCTTACGCCCACCGCCTACCGCGAAGCAGAGGTGGACGAGAGCCCGGTGCTGTGCGCTACGGGCGAGGGTTGGAATAGCCAGAGAATGCACCATGTGGATCCGCATCTGACGACTGACGGTCGGTGGATCGCGTGCGTGGATGGGTGTTGATGAATCAAATATAATGGTGGCAGTGGTGAGAAATGCGGGCTAGCTAGCGTCAGTCCCAGTGGAGATCGCGTCCGAGACATTCTTGCAGTCGAACATTGTAGGGATGATAGAAGGCTGCCAGGGAGGCACGGAGGGACGGAGTGATGTCCGCCGGGGGCGCATGGTTGAACCGCCGAGCGAGAATCTCCGCATAGTCGTGACTGGGCAAGCCGAGGTAGGTCTCTAGCTGGCGCATGGTGTCCCGTGCAACCGGGGGTTGGCCGAGGTCTCGGTGACGATCGTCCGGACCTGGTTCGCGCCATACTCGGCGAGCCACTCCTGCAGTCGATCGACGTAGAGACCGGGATAGAGGTAGTGAGTCCACTCTCCGCGCTCGTGCGCACTCAACTCCGCCTCTATGTCCTTTTGAAAATCTCCGACGTCGAAGCCCAACTCGTTTCCCGCGGCTGCGAAGATGATGCGAGTACGCCCGATCCACCGGATTGCGCACCAGGACTATCAGCTTTGTTTCCGGGAGGTACCGATGGAGCAAGGAGGGGGACACCTCGTGAAAGGTGCTGGCAGTGGCTTCTCCCGTGATGTACCCGCCGTGCGGGGCGCGGTCGACGCAAACCGTCGTCAGCCGCGGACCGCCGGCCCGGTCGGACGCTTCCCATTCAAACGTGAGCGGCCCGCCATACTCGTCCGTGGGAAATAGGGCAAAGTACTCGTCGATATGGCCGGCGATATAGTCGGGGGTGTGAGTCCCGAAAAAGTTCGGTTCCTTCTCGGCGCACGGTAGGACCGCGGGGTGGTCCACCAGGTAGCGGTAGAGCGACGACGTACCGCATTTGTTGACCCCGACGATGAAGAAGCTGGGACGCAGGTGCCTGGGGGTCATTGCGACAGCATATCGGCAGCTGCGTGCAGCACGGCTTCGACCGTGATGCCCGTCATGCACGGCGGGTCGAGCCCTATGCCACACGGGGGATCGAAGATACAATCACAAGGACTACAAGGAAGGGCCACCCGTACGATTCGATACCTTTGGGGGGGGCACCAGGGATGCCATCGTAGATGGTCGCCCGGTCCGTACAGTCCTATGATGCGAGCGCCGACCAGCGCAGCCAGGTGGAGCGCGCCGCTATCGATGCCGATCACGAGCGACGATCGCCGGTACAACGCGGCCAGGGCGCCAACCGAAAGCCGCTCAGCCAGGCCGAAGCAGGACCCCTTGCCGGACTCGACGACCGCGCGCACCAGGGCGGACTCTCCCGGCCCTCCCGGCACCAGAGCAGTCACGCCCCACCGTCGTCGGATCTCGGTCCCGAGCGCACCCCATTGCTCCGCGGCCCAGTTCTTGAGCGGCCAGCCCGAGCCAGGCTGGAAGACGATGGGTCTCGCGCCCGCAGAGGGGGCTTCCGACAGCACGTGCTCCGCCAGGGCCTCTTCGTCAGCCGTCGGTACGAATCGCACCTGTGCCAGTGAGCGTAGGCTCTCCGTCATTGCCGCCTCACCGGCAGGGGATACGCCGAGACACCTGGCGGCCTCTTGCGCCAGTCGCAGCGTCTGCACCGCCGCATGAAGCTCCTCGCGGAGCGGGATCGCGTGAGTCAAGAAGCACTCGGTTCCCGGCATGGCGTAACCGACGCGGACCGGTATGTCCGCGGCGGCCGCGAGCTGCGCGGACCAGGGGTCCTGGCGGGCCAGAATGACCAGATCGTAACGACCCCTCAGGACACTTGCGGTGCCCGTGACCTCACGAGCCCAGTCCGCTCCCGCCTCCCTATGAGTCAGCGGTGGAAAGGGCAGGGCAAACCCCTCATCGACGTCGGGGCAGCGGCTGGCCACATCCGCCGTCGAGCAGTCCAGGACCAAACCGATGTAGGCACCGGGAAACGCTGCACGCAGGGCCGCCACAGCCGGCAACGTCAAAAGGACATCGCCCAGGTGATCAGGACGACAAATGAGGATCCGCTCTGCCACCCGTGCGGTCACACCATCTCGTATCCATCGCACCCTGTTGGTTTACCAACACGACGTCCCCGCCGACCATCCACGGCTCGATCCGACCCGAAGTGATCGCCCCAAGGTGATCGCTAGTTTCGTGGGCGGCCTCGTCGAAGGTGTTCGGGAGGTGGCCAGTCTGATCCTTTTCTGCCTCTTCGTGCCATCTTTCCACTCATCATCCAGTGATCGATGACGGCCTCGGGGGAGGGCGGGAAGCTGCAGTAGGTATCGTGGTCAAGCTTCAGAAGCTGCAAGGTCGCATCCATTTCCAGACACTGCGCCAACACCTTGGTCAACACCTCCTGATCGCCTTCAGGCCAGGGGACCGTTGGCGGGCCAAGGTTCTGGATCTGCTCCAGACAGGCCTGGCTCCAGCGCTCCAGGACTCCGGCCACCGGCCCGTGCTCGGCTCCTTGGAACAAGACCAGACCGGTCGTGATGCCTTCGTAACCGCTATACGTGGGGTACCGCCACCAAGGCCCGGCGATGATCTCACTCTGAGGTTCGACCTCGAATGCCAATGGAGCCCTACATCTCGCATCGGCATCGATCCAAACGATTCGATGACGTGCAGGGCCGGTAGGTCCTCCAAACCGGCGCCATACCTCATGCAGCCACCACGCCTTCATGCGGGTGATTCGACGCCAATCGTCCTCGCCGCCACACAAGTAAAATGGGACGGGAAGGGTCCACTGCTCCGGTCCGACCGGGGTCTCGACAGCGAACGTTGCCACTCCGTCGTCCTGCGGCATCCCCCGGCCGATCACTCTTGGCCACTCGGGATGCCACTCTTCGATGGTGGCAATCATCCCACTCAACTCGGAGAAGTACTCCTCTCGAAATGCGAAGCACGTCACGACAGTGGTGAGCTGCGCCAGCGGTCGGGCCGTCATTTTGCGAGCGTTTCCATTCGACAAGCTGCGTTCACGGTGGGGAGATCGGGTCTCGTGCGGTGATCATAACGCGGGTGGGGCTCGTAGACCATGGAGGGTCGAGCGCTGCATGGACAGGCTCGAGCGGCTCGGGCAAGATGCGCCCGATGGCCAGGCTTACGACCCGCTTCATCCGCAACTCTCGGGATCTGGTCGAGCATTTCGACAGCCTCGCTCCCGGGGATTTCGACGCCCACGGCCCCGCCGAACGCCTGCTCGCCTACCGTCTCGGGATCATCCGCCGGTTCCTGGCGACGGCGCGTATGGGCACTTTGCTCGAGATCGGTTGCGGAACAGCCATCCACCTGTTTGCGCTCGCGGAAAGGTTCGGACAGGCGCACGGGGTCGATGTGTCTCCCGAAATGGTGCGCGTTGCCCGCCGGCACGTCGAGACCTCACCGTGGCGGGCCCGGATCTCGGTCCGCGTCGACGCGGCGGAGGAGTTGGCCACGGTCGAGGACGGCTCGGTCGACGTCGTCTTGTGCGTAGGGGCGTTGGAGCACATGCTCGACAAGCCCCGCGCCGTGCGCCAGGTGCACCGGGTGCTCAGGGTCGGAGGCGTCTTCATCTGTCTGACCCCCAACGGTGGCTACTGCTGGTACCGGCATCTCGCGCCGAGGCTCGGGCTCGACACCCGTCACCTGTCGACCGATCGGTTCCTGAGCGCCCGCGAGGTGGAGACGCTGATCGGCGGTGCGGAATTGGTGCTCCAGCGCCTTGAGCACTGGCGGTTCATTCCCCAGGGCGACCTTCCGGTGGGCTGGGGCTACGTGCTTCGGGCGCTGGATTGGGTCGGAGCGCATCTGAGGGTCGGATATCTCCGAGGCGGGATCGCCTTTTCCGCCATCCGCACGGACTGAAGTCCTCAGAGGTTGTGAAAAAGAGTTTTTACTCTGACCCCGAACTACCGTCGCCTCGGGCGGCAACATCGACCGCGAGGCCTATGTCGCCGCGCTGTCGGGCTGAGTTATGCGGCGGATAGCAGGTCCCGGCCGACGCCCTCCAGCGCGAGCAGCGCGCGCTTGCGCTCCAGGCCTCCCGCGTATCCCGTGAGGCTACCGTTCGAGCCGAGGATGCGGTGGCAGGGAACGATGATGCTGATCGGATTGCGCCTGGTCGCCGCGCCCGCTGCGCGCGCGCTGCCCGGACATCCCGCGCGTTGCGCGAGTTCGCCGTAGGCAATGGTGTTGCCGAAGCCGACCGTCGCGATCGCGTTCCAGACCGAACGCTGGAACGGCGTGCCTTCCGGAGAAAGCGCGACCTCAAAGCGCTTGCGCTTGCCGACGAAATACTCCGCTAACTCGCGTTTCGCCTGCTTCAGCGGCGCGTGGCGCGCGTCGCGCTTCCAATCCGCCGGCGTTTCCGGAAAGTATTTCTGCCCGTCGAAATAAACGCCCGAGAGTCCGGCATCGCTCGCGACCAGAAGGATCTGGCCATGTGGGCTGTCGTAGAGGTCGAAATAGCTCATCGTTGTTCCGTGCATGGTCATTCCTTCACTTGAAGAGATCGCCAGAGGTGCATCACTGCGTACGCGCGCCAGGGCCGCCAGGCTTCGCCGGCGGCGAGCACGCGTCGCGCATCCGTTTCGCCCAGTGCCTTCATCACGCCGAGATCCGTGTACGGAAACGCATCCGGCCAGGCCAGCGCCCGCATCGCGATGTATTGGGCGGTCCATTCGCCCACGCCCGGCAGCGAACGCAGCTTGTTTAGTGTCACCTCGATGTCAGCATTGGGCATGAGGACGAGGCCGCCGTCGGCCACCGCGCGCGCGAGCGCGGCGACGGTGCGGGCGCGGGCGCCAGGCATGCCCAGACGCGCCATGCGTCCATAGGGCAGCTCCGCGACACGCTTTGCCGTGGGGAAAACGGTGGTAAGCGACGGGAACGGGGTTTCGATCGGATCGCCGAACGCAGCAGCGAAGCGGCCCGCGACCGTGCGCGCCGCGGCAACCGTCACTTGCTGGCCGAGGATCGCGCGCACCGCCACTTCGAAGCCGTTGAACGCGCCAGGCACGCGCAGGCCGGGATGGCTGCTGGCGAGCGCGCCGAGCGAGCGCGCCACCTCGGCGGGGTGGCAGGCAAGGTCCATCAGCGCCTTGACGCGGGAGAGCACGGGCGGCAGCGCCTTGGCGAGCGACGCGGAGACTGTGACGCGCAACGTGGGCTCCTTCGGCGATATTCCAACCTCCACCCAACCGAGGTGTTCCTTGCCGTCGATCGGAATGCGCACCGTGCGGCGGTAGCAGTTGCCGTCCAACGCTTCGACGCCGGCGATCGCCCGCGCGCCAAGGAAGGTGCTCACGGCGCCCCAGTCGTAAGGCGGACGGAAGCTCAGCTCGAAATTGAGCGCGTCCGCCGAAGGCGGCACCCCGCCGCGCATATGGCGGCGCAAGAGGCTGGGCTGAAGCCGGTAACGCTGCTTGAACAACGCATTGAAGCGCCGCAGGCTGCCGAAGCCGCTGGCGTAGGCCACTTCCGTCACCGGGAGCGACGTGTCTGTCAACAGCCGTTTGGCCAGCAGCAGGCGCTGGGTCTGCGCGAACTCCACCGGCGAGACACCGAACTCGGCGCCGAATGCGCGGCGCAAATGGCGGTCGGTGATGCCCAGGTGCGACGCGACCGCGTCCAGCCCTTCCTCGTCCAGCGTCCCGTCCTCGAGCAGGTTGGCGGCAGCCTGCGCGAGGCGCGAGGTCGCATCCACGCTCGCGTTGCCGGGCGCGAGCTCGGGGCGGCAGCGCAGGCACGGCCGGTAGCCCCCCGACTCCGCGGCTGCCGCGCTGGGATAGAAACGGCAGTTCTCGCGCCTGGGCGGCTTGACGGTGCAGATGGGGCGGCAATAGATGCGCGTCGAGGAGACCGCCACGAAGAAGCGGCCGTCGACCTCGCATCGCGCGCTTTCAGCGCCCGGTAGCAGGTCTGGGGATCAAGCGTCATGAACGGGAGTATGGAGGCGTCGGCCGGCCTTTGCTAGCCGTTTTCGGACAT
>JACCXJ010000269.1 GCA_013697045.1 Gammaproteobacteria bacterium
AAGATCACAGACGCGCAACTGGCCTCGCTCAATCTCAAGCCGGACAACTTTCATGGCGACTGGAACTACACGGTCCTGCCGACGCGAAGGACAACTTAGTCATGTTATTTGTGCGCGACGCCTAAACCGGGTCCCGCGTGCTTTTTTGCCGAACGAGGCGCTACCCGCAGGCATCAAGCTCATCGTACGGGTTCGGTTGTACCGCTCGATGAGGCGCCTTTTGCTGCTCCGGAACGATTTCGAGTGCACCAACCACTCGCTGCTCGGCCGAAGGGTAGGAACTTCAACGCTGTGATGCAATAGCTCCTGTTGGGTCGGGTAGGCCCGCTGGTGGCCTGGCGCGCGTAACCCGCCTGCAGAGAACACATGAGGCATACTGTCCGTCATGCCTCATGACGTTCGCGCGTATGACCCCGCCGGTTGGTATTGTTCACGGTGGCGTTGCTGGAACACGACGGTTGCTTACTTACCAAAAACATCGACGCCTTACACCGAGCCGTCCGTTCCGTGCGCGTCGCGCTATATTCGCTGCAACGGGTCGTCTCCGGTGGCGACGAACCTTGGAAACCGCATGAGTGCGGTAGGAGCGAATGTGCATAGCATCGAATGGCGGGCCTAGGATGGCACGCTACTGCTTCGGGCTCGCGACGACCTTTCACGACCCGGCCCTCGCCATCGTCGGGCCGGACGGCGAGGTGCGCTACGCCGAGGCCGCCGAGCGTTACCGCCAGGACAAGCGCGCGACCAACGCCGAGCCCGATCACATCTTCCGGACCGCCGAGCTGATAGAGACCTACTGCGAGCCGGATGCTGAGTTCGTGGTGGGCCGGACGTGGGGCGCGGGGAGCGCACGCCTGCCTGCGTGGATGGGACTCGCGAGCCGTTTCGGGCTCTTGGAGCCCGGCATGATTGCGCGCCTCCCGGATGGGGGCGTCGCCAAGCTCTTGCTTTTCCGCCCCTACCAGATCCACCACCTCACGCTCTGCGTGCGGAGCAGCCACCTGAAGCCGGGGGCCAATCTGGCCTTGACCCTGCGCCAGACCTGGGGCAATCGCAAGCTATCATTTCTGGATTTCGATCACCACCTGACTCACGCGGCCACGGCGTGCTACACGAGCCCGTTCTCGGAGGCGGCGTGCTTGGTCGTCGACGGCATCGGGGATCACGGCTCAGTCGCGGCCTACACCTACCGCGACGGGACGGTGACGCCGCTCGCGCACCACCGCGGTTCCGAGAGCCTCGGCGCGCTTTATATGTTGGTCACCGATCTGTGCGGTTTCTCGATATTCAAGGGCGAGGAATGGAAGGTGATGGGTCTCGCGGCGTATGGGCGACGGGACGCCGACCTTTACCGCGACCTCAGTTCCATGGTGCGCGCGGTCGGCCTCGGGCTCTGTTACGCGCCCATGCGCCGGATCCGAGCCATTGTGCGCGCTCTGGAAACGCGGCGGCGCGGGCCGGACCGAAGCCCTCTGGCGGCGGCCGATCTGGCCCACACCTGGCAGATCGTGTTCTCGGAGGTGATGGATGCCCTGCTCGCACGCCTCTACGTCGCGACGGGTGCGGAGAACCTGGTCCTCTCTGGTGGCTGTGCCCTGAATTCGAGCTACGGTGGCCAGATCCTCGATCGCACCCCCTTCAAGAGGCTGCACATTCCCTCAGCGCCGGGCGACGACGGTAACGCCCTGGGTGCCGCCTGGCTCGCCCACCGGCATTTCCATCCAGAATGGCGGCCCCGCGTCCAGACCCACACGCCCTACCTCGGCTCGTCGATGGCCGGAGAGACGCTCGAGCGCCTGTTTCGCATCGGCCGTGTCCCGCGGCTTCGACATCTCCCGGGTGAGGTGCATCGCAAGGCCGCCGAGGCCCTCGCATCCGGTGCCATCGTGGGGTGGGTGCAGGGACGCGCGGAGTTCGGTCCCCGGGCCCTCGGCAATCGATCGATCCTGGCCGATCCCCGCGATCCGGCGATGAAGGATCGGATCAACGCCCTGGTCAAGTTCCGGGAGGAGTACCGGCCCTTCGCCCCCGCGATCCTCGACCGGCACGGTGGCGAGTATTTCGAAAATTATCAGGAGTCCCCCTATATGGAGCGAACCCTGCGGTTCAGGAAAGAAGTCGTGGACCGGGTGCCCGCCGTGGTACACGTGGACGGCACCGGCCGACTGCAGACGGTCAAGCGCGAGTGGAACGAACGGTTCTACGAGTTGATTGCCGCCTTCCATGGCCTGACCGGCATCCCGCTCGTCCTGAACACGAGCTTCAACATCATGGGCAAGCCCATCATCCATTCCGTCGAGGACGCCTTGGGGTTGTTTTATACGACCGGGATGGATGTGCTCGTGATCGAGGATTATCTTCTGGAGAAATAGGGAGGGTCCAGTCAATTGCCAAGTCGCTGATCGAAAGCAAACGGGCGGCTGATTTTCATCGTGACCTCCGGAAATCGAGGGTGTAGCGGGTTGATCACGATAATTCCGGCCTCCCGGACGATGGCCGAGGGAACGATGAGTCCCAGTGCAAGCGCCGACCGGAGAAACTCCGCCCCGATCCGCGCGGAAGAGTCACCAGCGGGTATGGAATCCCATCCCGCGGGCAGGGAGGCGGGATCCCTTTGCTCGTACAACGCCGGGCCATCGGGCAACGTGATCTCGACAAGCACCAGGTCTCTGGGCAGGAACTTGCCGGTGTGGACGAGCTTCTCCAGCGCCGCAATCTCGGCGGAGAGCCCTGCGTAAATCACCGGTCGGCCCCTCTCGTGCCAGCGACCGCCTTCCCACGTACCGCCCGTTCCTGAACGGTCGAGCGCGTACTTCATCTTGGCGATTCGCCATGCCCGCATTACGCCACGCCGCCATGGGCGATGGCCACGAGGATCTTCGCAACCTCACGCGAGCCGATGTCCGTGTCCAGCATCGATAGCGGCGTGCAGCCGCCGAGGCCGATGTTCTTGGCGCGCAGCCAAGCCCTCGCGATTTCGGCATCTCCGAACGCGTCCTGGGCCTCGGCCTCAATCACGGCAAGACGCGCCAGGCGTTCGGTCACCAGCGGATCGAGGGTCTCCTGCTTGGCGATCTTGCGATTGGCCGTCGATACCGACAGGCCCACGACCCTGAAGATCGTCTCACGGCTCACCCCGAGCGTCTCCGCGGCGCCGACGAGGAAACCGGGTTGAGCCCCCGCCCGGATGTGCTCGATACGGGCTGCCGGTGGTTCATGGACAATGGCGTCGCGAAACATCGACCACCCGCTGGCAGCATCCTGCGCGGCCCTTCGGGTGCCCGCCTTCTTGGCCGACCCAGCGCCGTTCCGTCCGACCTCGCTGGACGTAGCGCGCTGTTCCCGCGCGGCCGGTGCAGCTTTGCGTCTTGCGACTTTTCTGGTGCTCATGACCCTGTGAGTGCTCAAACGAGAGGATTGATTATACCATGTGAGCACCACCG
>JACCXJ010000294.1 GCA_013697045.1 Gammaproteobacteria bacterium
GTTCATCCAACACCGACACAAGCGATCGGTACTTCGACTCGATCTGCTCTACCGTGGACGCAATCTGCATCCCGCTTTAAAGCACATCTCTCACACTTTATTAAGTTATTTCTGCGCGATGCCTTAGAAGCTTGACGCCGCACTCTTTGTAGTCCCTACTGGGAAACGCGCGGCCGTTCTGCGAGAAACCAATCTGGCCCCAAGATACCCATGCCCATCCTTCGAGTGGTTTCGGTAAGGCGGTCGTGTCAGGTGCGGCTGGCTCGCTGTACTTCCCCTTGCCTTTCCACTGGCTGCGGCGCGCTTCGAGGATCCGTGGGAGGAGTTGCGCACCGGTCTCGTAATCGCGGCCGTCACGGCATGCAAGTTCGGCTTCAGTGGGAACGAGGCGGCCTTCACGGCGGCTTTGAGGACGGCGGCCTTGTAGCGCTTGAGATTCGCCTTGACACGCTTGAGGTTGGTCACGGCTTCGTCGAGGCGGGAAAACTGCTTATCGATCTCGTCGACTATGCGCTGTTGCTCGTCAATTGGCGCCCAAACAAAAGGGACTGCTTGGGCCAAGGTCCTCGAAGAAACGCTGGCCTGATTCACGTGCTTTACGCAGTTGTAGCGGAAGTAACCGCGCATCCAAAGGAAGTGAAGCTGAAGGGCAGCGAACTTCGGCAGGACATCGCCCTCAAAACGAATGCGCGTCATGTGATTAGAGAACGCGAATTCGCCGCTTTGGTTCATCACGGTGGTCTTACCCACGAGCTCGGGGCTGTTGGTGTTGTTGAAAAGCACGTCGCCGGGGGCCAGGCGGCGATGGTCCTTATCTGCAGCGACAAACTTAGTGACGGATAGGTCGATCTTCCCGCCTCGGTCAATATTCATCGGCCGCAAGTGTGGAACCCCGCTGCCCGTCTGATTGTGTTCTCCGCTCGCGAACCCGGGTTCGATTTCCTTAGAAAACTCGCCGACATACCCTGAGCGCCATCCCGGAGGCAACGCGTCGAGCCGCACCGGGTAGTGGGCGCCGGTCTCCACCGTTACGCCGCCAACTCCTCGTTCAACATTTCAATCATCTTCGCCAGCTCCGGGCCGAAGAGCTGATGCACCTTGCCCAGCCCCCCGCGCTGGTCGAACGGCGCGTAGCCGAAGTCATCCGTCTCGATGCCGAGGTTGGAGGCGATGTGGTCACCGATCATCCGTCAAGCTCGCCGCTCACGGTTGCCTAAGCAAGGCCTTGAGGGAGTCGACAAGGGAGCCTAGATTTGCCTCGACCACACCCCAGACAATCCGATTGTCTACGCTGGCATAACCGTGGACCAGGACGTTGCGAAAGTCGACGATTCGGGGCAGATCCGGGATCGCCGCGGCGGTAGCCGAATCGACACGACTGAGCTGATTGAGGGCCTCGCCGACGATTTCGAGCTGGCGCTCCACGGCGGAGCGCAGTAATTCGTCGACCTGGTAGTCGGCGAAGGTCTTGCCGTGCGTGAAGCGCACCACGCGCTCGGCGGCCTGTCGCGCATCCCACAGCAGATGGCAGGCGTCAGCGTGCATAGACGAGTTCGCGCTCGGCGTAGATGCGGTCGCGGAAGTACGGGTTTTCGAGGCTACTTTCGGTGACGAGGTCCACCGGCCGACCGAAGAGCGATTCCAGGTTCACTTTCAGCGTGAAGTAGGCATCCGCGTACTGGGTCGGGGGAAGTTCGTCAAACTCGACCAGGAAATCGAGATCGCTGGTCACCGGGTCGAAGTCGGCCCGGGCGGCGGACCCGAAAACATCCAGCCGCCGCGCCCCGGCACGCCGGCACAGGGCGGCGACTTCGTCGCGGTGTTGTTTGATTATGTTCGTCATGCCGGCGTCCATGCCCGATTATGCTGCAAGAATGTCGTTGAGCGACGATAGCACGCTGGGAAGCTCCGCGCCGAAAAGCTGATGCACCCTTCCCAGCCCGCCGCGCTGGTCGAACGGTGCGTAGCCGAAATCGTCCGGCTCGATGCCGAGGTTGGAAGCGATGTGCTCGGCCATCTTCGTGAGCCACCAGCGCTGCTCGTCCGTGAAGCGGCCGCCCCCACGCCGGCCCTCCCCGGCGCGCGGGGGAGGGGAAGACGCTTCCTGTTGCGCCATCCACGCCTTGAAGTTGGCCATGACGCGCTCGGGGTACGGCACCAGCTCGTTCTCCTGGTGCATGGCATAGCGCACCAGCGAGACGAGGTCGGTGAGGATGCGCTTGGTGCTCGCGCCTCTGACCTTGGCCTTGTCCAGCGCGGCGTAGGCCTGCCAGAGCTGGCTTTCGGTCCACAGGTGCGGCGGCGCTTGCAGCGTCTCGGCCAGCGCCTTCAGATCTTCGAACCTCAGTGGCGCCTTGGTCGGGCGGTTGTAAAGGATCTGGAGCGCGGTGATCTCGTCCTTGTGCTGCCGGATGAACTGCTCGAAGCTGGTGACGAGGTTCCTCGCCCGCTCGCGTGCGGCCTCGGAGAAGCCGGCTTCGAGAACCTGGTCTTGGGTGACGGTGTCGATGATTTGGTCGTTCTTCTGCTTGAGCGCGAGGATCAGCTCGCGGAGCCTGGGATCGCAGAGGGGTTTGACGGCTTCGATCACATTCGCCGCCGCACCCCCACCCTGGCCCTCCCCCTCCGAAGGGGAGGGAATAATATTGTCCGGGTTGACGGCGTCGACGAGACGGCGGGCAAGCTCTTTGAGCGTGAGGCCGCCGCTGGCTTGGGCGATCCTGGCCTGGTCGGCCTCCGGCAGGTCCTTCTCCAAACGCGCGAGGCGCGCGGCGACCGATGACAGCACGTCTGGCTCGGTATTGCCGAGGGCAACGGCCTGCAGCAGCTTGTCGAGCGGCACGGACTTCTTCTGGTCCATGGGGCGGGAGTCGGTCATGTCGCGCTCGCAGACGCCCACGCAGTCCACGATCACGAAGTGGTCCTTGGCCTTGGCATCGGGCGTGACGGCCTTCAAATCGTCCGGTGAGATCACACGCACGCCGCGGCCCTTCATCTGCTCGAAGAAGGTGCGGCTCTTCACCGCGCGCATGAACATCACGATCTCGAGCGGCTTGATGTCGGTGCCGGTGGCGATCATGTCCACGGTGACGGCGACTCTGGGGTGGTAGCTGTTGCGGAAGGCGGCGATCAGGCGCTCGGGTGTTTCGCCCGTCGTGCGGTAGGTGATCTTCTGCGCGAACTCGTTGCCCTTGCCGAACTCCTCGCGGACGATCCTGACGATGTCTTCGGCGTGGCTGTCGTCCTTGGCGAAGACGAGCGTCTTGGGCACCTCGGTGCGGCCGGGAAAGATCTCGGTCGGGAGCTTGTCGCGGAAAGTGCGCACCAGCGTGCGGATCTGGTCCAGGGCCACCACGGCGCGGTCGAGCTGGTTGGGGTCGTAGGCGAACTCCTCGTCGAGCTGCTCCCAGCGCACCTTGCGGGTGAGTTTGTCGCGCAGGTCCACGTAGTAGCCGGATTCGACCCTGCCGCCGGCTTCGCTCACCTGCGTGCGGATGCGGTAGACGTCGTAGTTGACGTTGACGCCGTCGGCCACCGCCTGCTCGTGGCCGTACTCCATCACCAGGTTCCGGTTGAAGAAGCCGAAGGTCTGCTTGCTGGGCGTGGCGGTGAGGCCGATCAGATAGGCGTCGAAGTACTCCAGCACCTGCCGCCAGAGGTTGTAGATAGAGCGGTGCGCCTCGTCGGTGACGATGATGTCGAAGGTCTCGATCGGGATAGCAGGGTTGTAATTCAGCGGTTCAGGCGCCTTGAACACGCTGTCCAGACCGGCGGTTGACCGCTCTTCGTCGTCCTCGCTCAGCTCGCGCCCCTTGAGCATCGAGTACAGGCGCTGGATGGTAGCGATGCAGACGCGGGCGGTCTTGTCCAGGTTGTTCGAGGTCAGGTGCTGGACGATGTACTCCTCGCCGAACTTGAAGTTGTTGTAGGGCGAGACGTACTGGTCGAACTCCTTCTTGGTCTGCCGGCCGAGGTTGCCGCGGTCGACCAGGAATAGCACGCGCCGCGCGCCGGCGAACTTGATAAGCCGGTAGAGGAAATTGATCGCGGTGTAGGTCTTGCCCGAGCCCGTGGCCATCTGGATGAGGGCGCGCGGCTTGTTGGCGGCGAGAGATTTCTCCAGGTTTTTGATGGCGGTGATCTGGGCGGGCCAGAGGCCTTGCTCGAAAAGCGGGGGCATGGCGCGGAGTCGCGTGAGGAAGGTCGGTGGCGGTTCGTGGAGCGGGAACCCGCGTGCACCGCTTCCGGTTGGCATGGCCCTGCCTGGCGGCAGGAGCTTGAGCTGTTCCCGCAGGGTCTCGGGCCGGTGGAATGCGAAGACGGGCCGGGAGCGCGGCTCCGGATCGAGACCGCTCGTAAAACGGGTTTCGACGCCGGTGGATTGGTAAGAGAACGGCAGCGGTCTAGACCAGGCGGGCAGCGACTCGGGCAGCCCGGCGGTGTACTTGGCCGATTGGGTCTCGACCCCGGAGAGGGTCACCCCTTGTTTTTTCGCCTCGATGACCCCGGCCGCCTTGCCGTCCACGTACAGGAGGTAGTCGGCAAACTGCCTGCCCCCTCCCTCGCCCTCCCCCGGACCAGCGGGGGAGGGGATTCGGAGGAGCGGGAACTCACGGATGGCTACGCCGGACGCGCCGTGGATGTTCACGTCCGTGACGCCGCACACCTGCCAGCCAGCGGCCCGAAGGAGATCGTCGATCGCTGCTCTGGCAATCTGTTCGGGTTCGCGCATGCCGTGCCGTCAGGTGTTTCTTGCCGGAATCAAAGGTTGAGTCGCGTTACCAATGAAAGGGGTAATAGGGTTCCAGCGGCCCAGGATGCGACCGATGCCGTCCCCGTCCACCATGTGCTTCAGCCAGGCGCAGCGCTCCGCGGCGCGCTGCACTGCCGGCCCTCAATCCTATGCGCGTCTGAATTTCCCCACAGCTTGCTGCGCTATACTCCGCGAGTGAAGCAAAGAGTACCACCGCTTGCACAAAACCGCCGCGGACAACAGGCAGCTTATGCGCTTCCGATACCGCGCACCTTGCTGCACGGCAGTTCATTGTCGGGAACGCCTATCGTGAGGATCTCGACGAGTGAGGGGCCTTCTCCGCGGGAGACGAGGAGCTGGCAAGGAGTGGGCCTACCCGCGCAACATCCTGCCGCCACTTGAGATCGCGGTGTCGACCAGTTGCTCGACTCGTCTATCGTCATCCTGACCCGGCTCAAGACGTGCCGGGGCGACCAATGGCACTGGTGACGTACGTGCACCGGCTGGCCGAGCTCGCCAACACATCGCCCGGTGCCTGATCGGATGGCACGCCATGCCGGTGCGGCCGTACTGCTGCTCCTGCCCCTCCTGCTGTCGGCCTGCTCCTATTTTCGCGGGGGAAACGGCGAGGACGAGCTCGAGGCGGAGCCGCAGACCGGCATCCGCTACGGGGTGGAGATCGAGGGCGAGGGCGTCGACGACGAGATCAGGAGCACCTTGCTCAGCGCCTCGGACGCCAACCAGGCGACCTCCCGGCCGCCTGCCAGCGAGCTCGTGCTGCGCCGCCGTGCGGAAGCAGATCTCCCCAACATCGAGAGCGGGCTCAGGAGCCTCGGGTATTACGAGGGCACCGCCAACTATGAGGTGAAGACGGTGCGCGACGACAACCAGACCGCCCAGGGCACCGTGGGCGAGCTCCGCGACAGGGTCGAGGACTTTTTTAAGGGCCCGCCGACGATCCTCACCTACCATGTCGTGCCGGGGCCGCGCTACACATTGGGGTCGGTCAAGATCGTGGTCACAGACCCCAAGAACGGCTTCCTCGCACCGACGCCAGAAGCGCTCAAGCTGGAGCCGGGCCAGCCAGCGGCGGCGCAGCCCGTCCTCGATGCGCACGGTGAGCTCGTCTCGCAGGCGCAGCGGTTGGGTTACGCCTTCGCCAAGGCCGGCAAGCTCGACGCGGTCATCGCAAAGGACACGAAGCGGATGGACGTGACCCTGCCGGTGACAACGGGTCCCATCGTTCATATGGGCGAGTTCACGATCGTCGGTGCCGACCATGTCGACCAGCGCTTCCTGCGACGGCGGGTCCTGTTCCGCCCGGGCGACCGCTACCACCCCGATGTCATGCACAAGACCCGGCAGTCGCTGATCGATACCAACCTGTTCTCGACCGTCGTCGTCGACCAGCCCGATAAATTGGATGCGAGCGGCCGCTTACCGATCACTTACAGGGTGACGGAGCGAAAGCCGCGCTCGGTCGCCGCCGGTGCCGGCTACGCGACCGACGAGGGTCCGATCCTCTCTTTCTCCTGGGAGCACCGCAACTTCCTCGGTGCCGGTGAGAAGCTCGAAAGCGATCTCTACTTGTCGCCCTTGCGCCAGGAGCTCTCGACCAATTTCATTAAACCCGACGTCGACGCACGCAAGCATAACCTGCTCGCCGGCACCTCGGTCAAAGCCGAGGACACGGACGCCTATGACAGCAAGAGTATCGGCGCCGGTGTAGCGATCGAGCGGCCGCTCTGGTCGGACCGGGTGACGGGCTCGCTCGGCGTCGCCTACCGGCTCGCCAAGATCAAGCGCAAGAAGGAGGAGGAGGAGAACTTCGGCCTCCTCTCCCTGCCGGGCACGATCAAGATGGACTATTCGGACAACCTGCTCGACCCGACCACGGGCTGGCGGCTCAACTTCCTGGCCGCCCCCTATACCGACACCCTCGATGCCGGCGTCATCTTCCTCAAGACCCAGGTGACCGGGACCACCTATCTGCGGCTGACCGACAGCGCGAAATACATCCTCGCCCTGCGCGCCAACCTAGGGTCCATCGGCGGTACCAGTCGAAACGACATCCCGGCGGACGAGCGGTTCTACGCCGGCGGCGGCGGCTCGATCCGCGGCTATGGCTATCAGCTTGCGGGGCCGCTCGACGACGAGAACGACCCGGTAGGCGGCCGCTCGCTGATCGAGCTCAACGGCGAGCTCCGCTACCGCATGAGCGATACGATCGGGCTCGTCTACTTCATCGATGGCGGCACCATCGCCGACAGCGCGCTGCCGAGCCTCGAGGAGCGTCTGTTCATCGGCACCGGCGTCGGCCTGCGCTATATCACGCCGATCGGTCCCTTGCGGCTGGACGCCGGCATCCCGCTCGACCGCCGCTCGGATGTCGATGACATCTTTCAGATCTATGTCAGCATCGGACAGGCGTACTGACGCTCCCGTTACCGGGACGCGGCGACCTAGGCCCGTTCCCTGGATTCTGCGGGATCGGGTTACGCAAAGTGGGAAAATGCACCCTGCCGCCCGATGATAAGGGCCTCGGTGGTATCGGAGAAGGTCGCGATCGCAAGTCGATGCTGCGCGTACCAGCGGTAGATTTTACGGCCGCCTTCGGCGAGGAAACCCGACAAAGACGATCGTAGACCACGGGTGATAAGCGCTAATACCGGTTGCATCCACTCGCCGTCGTGGACCACCGCAATCTCGGCGTCCGCCTCGGGGAGGGCAGCGTAAAGCGTTGAAGCGCCGGGGGCAAGAACGGAGAACCACACGGCACGCTCAGCAGATAGGCGGTGGCCGCGAGGCGCAGGCGACCTAATCGTCGGACAAATGCCTCGCGCTCTTGCTTAACGCGCCCCGGCCCGGAGGGGGCCGGGGTCTATGCGGCCTATCCCTCGCCCGGCGGGCGAAGGATAGGCCGGTCGCACCATCAACCGGGGAGGATGCCTCCGATCGGCAGCGGGCCGCCACCGTCCCCGCGGACTGTGCCGTTTATTATGGGGTTGGTGTTGGATCCGTTGGTGGTGTTGGATCCGTTGGTGGCGTGGGATCCGTTGGTGGTGTGGGATCCGTTGGTGGGGTTGGATCCGTTGGTGGCGTGGGATCCGTTGGTGGCGTGGGATCCGTTGGTGGGGTTGGATCCGTTGGTGGGGTTGGATCCGGCGGTGGTTCGCTGATCGGCAGCGCGCCGCCACTGTCCTGAAACACGCTGCAGGCCGGAACGTCGAGCGGATTGACCTTCTCCAGGGTGATGGGCAGGGTGAGTGCGAACACCGGTGAGACGAACTTCTCCTGGAATTCGGCCTTCACGTTGCAGACCCAAGACTCCGGGGTCGCATTGGACTCCGTGGAGGTGCACTCGAGGGTGATGGGACCGATGGCGAACGGGGGGATGGCATCGGGGGCGATGGAATCGATGGGGAACGTACCATTTACGATCCGCACGAACTGCACATCCAGCCCCATATGCGCCCCCGGCTCGTCCGGTGAGTGAGAGTTGTTGTTCTCTCCTCCGGTGATGATGGTCCCGTCGAGCGTGGTCATGATGCGAAATTGCTCCCGGTCCCCGTTGGGCTCTGTGTTCTCGTTGGGCTCTGTTTGGGGGCATGCCGCGCCCTCACACTGATCCCCGTTGTTGTCCCCGTTGTTATTGAACAAGGCCGCCCCCTTGCCGACCAGGCTGAAGGCCTGCTGCTGCAAGTGATGGAACTCTTGCACCTCCGCGTCGCTGTTGATACTGCCTTCGTCCTTCGCGATGTAGCGGACGATCAGAGGCGACCCCCCATCGACGGTGGTAGTGGGATCAAACCTCGTTACGGCGTAACAGGTGCCACTGCCGGCGCCGTTAGCGAACGCGGTCGCGGGCGATAAGATCCCGACGAATGCGGTCATGGAACCCACGACCAGGGCCTTCGTTTGCGATTTCATAACGATTCCTCCTTTCGGTTGTTTATCAAACACGCACAAACCGCCCCCGCGTTCCCTCTCGGACTACGTCAGCGTCTCGGCCCTAGCCACAGATGCGCAGTCCGAGTGTAACCCACAGGGGTAACCGGTGCTGTCAGAATTATACTCGATCGCTTGTCATTTCTTGCCGAGTGCGCGCCACGCCGCCGACAGCATCGCTAGCCCATGTGCATGCGGTACTCCGAGGGTGATATCCCACCCAGGGAATCGACGCATTAGCCATAGCATCCTCTCTTGCATAACTGGAACTGCTCCCGCAAATCTCGCTTTCTTCCTTGCGAAGTCTTGTCGGCGGGGAACAGGGATTGCGTTCAGCCTTTTTTCATCAAGAGTCACAATACTGTTGGGCGCGTGAGCTGTCAAGTATACAGGTCCTCGGCCTGGAGTCGAGGCATTTTCGGGCCTTTCATAATTTCGGAGCGTTTTGGCGTCTCGGGCGGGCACAGGCAGGGGATCGCCGGCTCGGGGAGATGAACTGAATGGTCATTAAGGGGTCAGAGCCCTTTATTTAATGGTCCTCTATCGACTCCTTTTTCGCGACCCCGTCGGGCCTGACCGACTGTGCCTGTGCCTCCTAGCATTGCCTCAACCTGTTCCTTGAAGCGATCATTGCCCAAGGGAGTCCCGGTTTGCCAAGCCTGCGCCACAGGCGTCTCGCGCATGAGCCGTACCTTCAAGACGCGGGGCGACATCGATCCTGACACAGGGGGAGGATCAAGCGGCCAGCGATTTTAGGGTAGCCCCTTCCATAACCTGCTGAATGGCCCGCTCACGACGGTGGATGAGCTCTGCGACGGCGCTCTCGCTCGGGTCAAAGTCTGCTGGCGGCTGCGGTCCACGTAAAATGTCAAGGATCTCGACCGCCGATACCTCCTCTGGGGACCGGGTCAGGGCGATCCCCTCGGGTTCCGCGGCGCGCAGCAATAGGCCATGCTGCACCAACGCATCTACCAGCTCCTCGACGGTTGACAAGGGCATCCGCAAGTGCGTAGCCAACTCCGCCGGATGGGAGGTGGGCCGGCCGGCAAAGTAGCGCCGGGCGATCTCCACCAGGAGCTGCAGCCCCTGCCATTCGCGCAGCCGACAACTGGGCGTCTCGAACACAACCTCTGTGGAAATGGTAGGGTACTGATGCAAGTGCGCGACTTCGGCCCCCACCAGCACGATGAGCCAGGCGATGTACAGCCAGATGAAAAAGAGAATGAGAATGGCGAAACTCGAGTAGATAGCCGGGTAACTCGCCGAACCGGCCACCAGTGCCGCGAAGCCCGTGCCCCCTAACCCATCTTTCTCAACTGGAGGGGCCGACCGGGCTGTAGGGCGCATGAAATGGACGCCGAGGCCTACAGGTCTCCACTACAAATGGGTTCGGTAGGGTCAGTGCATGAGTTGGCCGGCGGC
>JACCXJ010000336.1 GCA_013697045.1 Gammaproteobacteria bacterium
CAGTGACTACAAGATATTGGGGTCAGGGCTTGGCGATGATGTCCTTGAGGGTGCCTGTTGAGTATATACTACAGCTAAGTGGAGACCCCCTTTTCCGCAAAGCGGGGGAGGCGAGGTCTGTCCGCTCAACACGCGGCACGCACCTCGACGCCCAAGTCGAGCCTCTGCAGCGCGCGCTGGAGCCGCGCGAGCGCGTCTTCGATGCGGCCCGCGTGTTTCAGCGCGGCGGCGAGGTTGGCAAGCACGCGCGGTTCGTCCGGATGATCCGCGAGCAACCGCTCGTAGCCCGCGATGGCGCCGGTAACGTCACCGCGCTGGTGCCGCGCGATTGCGGCACCGAGGGCGCGCTCAAATTCGTTGGGGACCGGGGATTTCAAAACGGTGGGTGTCTAGCGGCTCCAACCGCGTGCATTCAATCCGCTACACGAACCGCTTCGCGACGAGCGAGCCGTTGTGGCCGCCGAAGCCGAGGGCGTTGTTGCGCACGGCGTCCACTTTCAACTCGCGCGGCTGGTTCGGCGTGTAGCTGGGGTCGCACGCGGGGTCGGGCGTCGGGTCGTTGATCGTCGGCGGAACTGTTCTCGATCGCGAGTAGGCCGCGACGCCCGAGAGCCTGAAGCCGTCGGTGCCATCGAGGGCCAAGAGGTTGATATTGGCGGGGAAGGCCGCGAGCGCCGCGCCCGGCGATAAGGCCGAGAGCCCCAGGGCCATGCGCGCCGCGGGAAAGGCGGGTATTGCCCGGATACCCCGACACGTTGCGATGGGCGTTTCCTTTTAGACATGGCTACCTCCTGATCAGGTTATCGATGAGTATTCTGGCCACGGTCACAAATCTCCCCCTCTCCCTCTGGGCCCCTCCGGGAGAGGGCTAGCTAGTAGTCAGTCAAGATGATTCCAACAGGCACGTCATTCCAGCATGGATTGCCGGAATCCAGAGCACATGGACGTAGGTGCTGTCCTGCATCCTGGACCCCGGCAATCCCTGCCGGGGTGACGAATCACTTCGATTTAACATGACTGACTACTAGTGACATCGTCGCCCGGCTGGCCGGCGCCGGCCAAGGTCAATCTCTTCCTCCACGTCCTCGGCCGCCGCCCCGACGGTTACCATGAGCTGCAGACCGTGTTCCAGTTCGCGGGGCTCTGCGACACCTTGTCTTTCGAGCTCCGGGAGGACGGCGAGGTGCGGCGCACGACGGACCTGCCCGGCGTGGCGCCCGAGGCCGATCTGGTCGTGCGGGCCGCCCGCCTGCTCCAGTCGCACACCGGGACCCGCCTCGGCGCCGATATCGGCGTCACCAAACGCATTCCGATCGGGGCCGGACTGGGCGGGAGCAGCTCCGATGCCGCGACCACCCTTGTGGCCCTCGACCACCTGTGGGGTGCCGGCCTATCTTCCCCGGAGCTCCAGTCGATCGGACGCCGGCTGGGGGCCGATGTCCCGATCTTCCTCCACGCGCAGGCGACCTGGGCGGAAGGGATCGGCGAGCGCTTCAGCCCCATCGCCCTGGACGAGCCCTGGTACCTTCTCATCCGCCCGGACATCGAGGTTTCGACCGCCACGGTGTTCAACGACCCGGATTTGACACGCAATACGTCTCCCATCACAATCGCCCGCTTTCTAGCTGGCGAGGGACACAACGACTGCGAGCCGGTGGTGCGAGCACGCTACCCGGAGGTCGGGGCCGCCCTGGACTGGCTCGGTGAACGGGCCCACGCTCGGCTGACCGGCACCGGGAGTTGTGTGTTCACGGCCTTCCCGAGCGAGGCCGAGGCGCGGGCCCTCCTCGCCGAGCTACCGCGGCGCTGGGGCGGCTTCGTGGCGCAGGGGCGCAATCGATCTCCCTTGTTGGATCGGCTTGCGGTTTCATAAACCCGCCGGTTTTCGACTCGCGGCTCGAACACCTCGCACCCGAGGCGGGTTGACGATTGGGGTGTAGCCAAGCGGTAAGGCACGGGGTTTTGATCCCCGCATTCCCAGGTTCGAATCCTGGCACCCCAGCCAGATGAGGCAGACACCCGGGGGGAGCCGTGTCAATAGACGATCTGATGCTTTTCACGGGCAACGCCAACCCCCCGCTGGCGGAGGCGGTTGCCAACCATCTCCAGATCCCCCTCGGCAAGGCCACCGTGGATCGCTTCAGCGATGGCGAGGTGATGGTCGAGATCGGCGAGAACGTGCGCGGCCGGGACGTGTTCGTGGTCCAACCGACCTCTGCCCCGACCAATGAAAACCTGATGGAGCTCCTGGTGATGGTGGACGCGCTCCGACGCGCCTCGGCCTATCGGATCACGGCCGTCATCCCCTACATGGGCTATGCACGCCAGGACCGCCGGCCACGCTCGGTGCGGGTGCCCATCACCGCCAAGCTGGTGGCCAATATGATCGCCGGGGTCGGGGCCGACCGGGTGCTGACCATCGATCTGCATTCCGAGCAGATCCAGGGGTTTTTCGATATCCCTCTCGACAATGTCTATGCCTCGCCGGTGCTCTTGGGCGATATCTGGAAGCACGAGTATCCCAACGTCATGGTGGTCTCGCCCGACGTCGGCGGGGTGGTGCGCGCCCGCGCGGTCGCCAAGCGCCTGGACGACGCCGATCTCGCCATCATCGACAAACGCCGGCCGAACCCCAACGAGGCCCGCGTCATGAACATCATCGGCGACGTCCGGGACCAGACCTGTATCATTGTGGATGACCTGGTCGATACCGCGGGTACCTTGTGTGAGGCCGCCCACGCCCTCAAGGAGAACGGCGCCGCCAGCGTCCTCGCGTATTGCACCCACCCGGTGTTGTCTGGAGACGCGGTGTCGCGCATCATCGAGTCCGATCTGGACGAGCTGGTGGTCACCGATACCGTCCCCTTGCTCCCCGAGGCACGTGCCTGTCCTCGCATCCGACAGCTCAGCGTCGCCGCCCTGCTCGCGGAGAGCATACGCCGGATCTGCTCCGGGGAGTCGCTGAGCTCCATGTTCATGGACTGAGAACCTGTGAAAAAATCTAGCCAAAGACATTTGAAATATAGCGTCCCTTCCCCCTGGAAGGGGGAAGGATAGGATGGGGGTCGAGCGCGTCCGGTCGGAAGGACGCAGCCCGCGGCGTTCAACCCCCACCCTAGCCCTCCCCCTGCCAGGCCCCTGCCAGGGGAGGGAATGGGCTCCGGCGCACAGCATTATCGTTTAACACAGGAGGAACATCGTGAAACTGTTCGAACTGGCCGCCGCATTGCGCGATCAAAGAGGAAAAGGCCGATGCCGCCGGCTCAGGCGCCAGGGCCAGGTCCCCGCCGTGCTGTATGGGGCCGGCAAGGCGCCCTTATCGCTGTCTCTGGACCACGAGGAGGTGCGCCGGCGCCTCGATCATGAGGCGTTCTATTCCCGTATCTTGACCCTCACGCTGGAAGGCGGTCCTGAAAAGGTGGTGCTCAAGGACCTGCACCGGCACCCCTATAAACCGCAGATCCTGCACCTCGATTTCCTGCGCATCGACGAGCACAAACGGCTCACCATGCGCGTCCCCATCCACTTCATCAACGAGGACAAGTGTGCCGGGGTCAAACAGGGGGGTGGGATCGTCAGCCATCTGATGACGGAGATCGAGGTGGTGTGCCTCCCGAAGGACCTGCCGGAATACATCGCGGTGGACCTCGCGCCGGTCACCATCGGGACCACCTGGCACGTCTCGGATCTCGACCTTCCCGAAGGGGTGCAGGCGGCGGCCCTGGCGCATGGGGGAGATGCGGCACAGGCGGTCGTTTCGGTGCACCTCCCACGAGTCGTCGAGCAGGCCGAAGGCGAGGCCGCCGAGGCCGGCGCGGGGGAGGTCGGCGAGCAGAAGTCGGGCTGATGGGGCGGCTTTCGGTGCCATGCGGTGGCGCGTGGCGCTGCCGCTGAACGCGTGCCGGACGAGGCCGGGACACGCGGGCGCATCGAGCTCATCGTCGGCCTCGGCAACCCCGGACCCGAATACGCCGCGACGCGTCACAACGCCGGGAGTTGGTTTCTCACCCACCTGCGCGTCGCCCTCCGGCAGGAAGGCAAGTTTGCCGGGCGGGTCGGGCGGTTGGAAAACGCCGGACAGAACTGCTTCGTGCTCCAGCCGAGCACCTTCATGAACCGCAGCGGCCAGAGCGTCGCGGCCCTGGCGCATTATTACCGCATCCCGACCCGCTCGATCCTGGTGGTTTACGATGAGCTCGATCTGCCGCCGGGTGCGGTGCGCCTGAAGCGCGGCGGCGGGGCCGGCGGGCACAACGGGATCCGCGACATCATCGCCTATCTCGGCGACCCCGGGTTTGCCCGCCTGCGTCTCGGGATCGGCCATCCCGGGGTACGCGAGTTGGTCACCCCCTACGTGCTGTCCTCGCCACCCTCGCACGAACGCTTGGCCATCGAGGCGGCCATCGATGCCGCCATCGAGCACCTCCCACGCATCCTGGACGGGGACCTGGAGCCGGTGATGAACCATCTGCACCGCCGCGCCCCCGAGGCGCCCGCCGCGGACTAGGGCGAGCTTCTTCGGATTAGGGGGGGCCACGCGGGGATGGGTTTTCGCTGCGGCATCGTCGGTCTGCCGAATGTCGGCAAGTCCACGCTTTTCAATGCCCTGACGCGGGCCGCGGTCGCTGCCTCGAATTATCCGTTCTGCACCGTGGACCCCAACCTGGGCGTGGTGCCGGTGCCGGACCCGCGTCTCGGGCCGCTCGCGGAGATCGCGAAGCCCGAGCGCATCGTGCCGACGGCCATGACCTTCGTCGATATCGCCGGTCTCGTCGCCGGGGCCTCCCAGGGCGAGGGCCTCGGCAACAAGTTCCTCGCCCACATCCGCGAGACCCAGGCCATCGCGCACGTGGTGCGCTGTTTCGAGCACGAGCGCATCGTACACGTCGCGGGCCGCGTGGATCCCCTGTCCGACATCGAGACCATCCACACCGAGCTGGCGCTCGCGGACCTGGAGACGGTGGAGCGGGCCATCGAGCGCGTCGGCAAGCGAGAAAAAGCGGGTGACAAGCAGGCATTGACCGCCCGTGCGGCGCTTGAAAAAGCCCTACAGTGCCTCGACGCCGGCGGCAACCTCCGCTCCCTGGTGCTTACCGAAGCGGAGCGCGCCGTGCTCGCGGACTTGCATCTCCTCTGCTTGAAACCCACCCTGTATGTCGCGAACGTCACCGAGCATGGGCTCGGCGGCAACCGTTGGACCGAGGAGCTCGCGCTTCTCGCGGAGCGCGAAGGGGCGGCGACCCTCATCGTCTGCGCCACGCTCGAGGCCGCGCTCGCCGCGCTCGAGGACGGCGAGCGCCGCGAGTACCTGGCGGCGCTGGGCGTCGCGCAGACCGGGCTCGCACGCCTCATCGAGGCCGGCTACGCCCTTCTCGGCTTGCAGACCTTTTTCACCGCCGGGCCCAAGGAGGTGCGCGCCTGGACGTCCCGCATCGGCGCTACGGCGTCCGAAGCGGCCGGCGTGATCCATACCGATTTCCAGCGCGGCTTCATCCGCGCCGAGGTCATCGGCTACGACGACTACCTCGCCGGTCGCGGCGAGCAAGGCGCCAAGGACGCCGGCAAGTGGCGCCTGGAAGGCAAGGACTACCGGGTACGCGACGGCGACGTCATGCACTTCCGCTTCAAGGTCTAGCGGGCCGCGAGCCGCGGCAAGCAGCGTCGCTGCGAACGGGCCCCTGCAACAGCCGCCGTGGCGGGTTTCGGTAATAGGTCTGCCCAGCGGGATAGATTCCACGGAGTCGCTCACAGGCGCGCATTTCCAAGGGCCCGGCGCGATCTGCCCCGCACCATGCCATGACTCGCGGGTTGACATGGATGGTGAAGCCGGGTCACCATAAGCAACCGGTGGGAGCGATTGGAGTGAAGGGCATACCCCTTTACGTAAAACGCATGAAGACTGCCGTGAAAACCATTACCGACGGCAAGGACGAGCTTGGCGTGCGCCCAGCTCGTGCGACTTTTGCGCGGCGGCGAGCCCGTGAAAATGTCAAAACGCGCGGCCGATTTCGCCACGCTGCGCCCCGCAAGAAATGCGCTAGGTTAGGGTTTCTGTTAAGAGGTATTTTATGAGTGATACGTCGACTGCCGATCCGCAGGGCGATGAGAGTCATGATCCCTTGGCGGAACTTGAGAGCATTGTAGTGCGCAGCGCTCAGCGCTTTGCGCCACAAAGCACGGCTGACGATGCCGAGCTCGCCTATTACCTTGGAACCAAACCGCGCAAACCGCGCAGCGGCCGCCATCCTGCCCCTGCGAGGCCGGCAGCACCGGCGCCGCAAAACAAAAATGATCCTCACACCAAGGATTTTCGTGGTTCCAGCGAAGACCAGCTCGAGGCGGCGTTTCGCTCGCTTGAAAAGCAGGCTTCCTCCGCGCCGGTGCGCCAAGGATCGGTCTTCAAGAACGAGCCCGTTTTTGAGGAACCGCCGCCACAGGATTACTCGCGGACATTCGCGCAGAGTTTCGAAGAAGAAATGGCCGGCAGTCCGGGTACCTCCGGTCAGGAATTCGAAACCCGCGCCGACGCTTTCGATTTTGACACACGCTTCGTCACCGTCACCGCGATCACGGGTCTTGTGTTTGTCGCCGTCATCGGCGCGTTGATGTACTCCTGCGTCGGCGTAAAAAATACGGGCGAGCCGATCGTGATCAAGCCCGATACATCGGCCGTGAAAAATCTGGCCACGGCCGAAACCGAACAACCATCGAGTAACAAGCGGATTGATGACCGCCTCGGTAGCACCGACGACAGCAATAACGAAAAGATCGTTTCACGGGAGCAGCAGCCGGTTGACAACCTGCAGGCGCCGGATGCCAGTAGCGCTGCCGTGCCTGCGGCCCCGGCATCGCCACCGCGGGCAAGCTCAACAACGCCGCGCGCGATTCTCCCTAATCCTTCAGCGCCGGAGACGGGAACGCTGAACGCGCCGCGCCAGGTGCCCACCACGACGATCCGCGTGCGCCCCGACGGCACGATGGAGAATATCCCTTCAAACGCCGATAGGACGTCAGCAACACCTGGGCTGGCGGCAAAGACGCTGACGGCCTCTCCCGCCGCGCAGGCGGTCGTGCCAACCATCACGACTCCGCCTGCGATCAGGCAGCCTTCACCTTCTGAAACGAATGAGGAACTGGCCGGATCTCCGCCGTCTGCCGCCGCGGCTGAAGACGTCGCGACCCCCGCTGTGCGCACGGCAACGCCGCCAAAACCTGTCACAAAACCACAAGCGCAGCCGCTGCGCAGGGCAAATGTCACATCAACGACGCCGAGCATCGTGCCTTCGAGCGGTGCCGGGTTCATGGTTCAAGTGTCGTCGCGGAAAACCCAGGGCTCGGCGCAGGCCTCTTTCTCAAGCCTGCAGGCGCGTTTCCCGCAAGTGCTTATGGGTTACCAGCCTTCGATCAAGGCGGTGACACTTGGCGGGCACGGCACGTATTATCGCGTGCGCGTAGGCCCGCTTGCCAGCCGCGATAAAGCGAGCGCCTTGTGCGGCCGCCTCAAGGCAGCCGGCGGCGATTGCATCGTCGTGCCCACGGGCTCGGCAAGGAACGAGCCGACGGACCGGGGAGGCCGATTACTACAAAGGCCGGCTTCGCCTTCTGGAGCACGTCTTGAGGAAAGCCGACCGCGCGGGCCTCGATGAGGCGGCGCCGTTACCGGCCGGGTTTCCGCAAGCGAGCCCTGACCGCGGCGGCAAGGGGGACGCGATCACGAAACCGGGTACAGAACCGGGTATGGAATGACCATCAACCGGCAGAAGCCCAGGAACGGCGCGGGTTATAGGTCGGACCGCCACCTCCGTCAGGACCTCCCGATTGTCGAGCCTGAGGGCAGGCACATAGCCCTTGGGGTTGATTCTTGTGTAGTCCTCGCCGCTCGCCGTGGAAAACAAAATGCGTGAATCATACGTTCTCGGCTTCAGCCAAACCGCTTTTCACCGCATCGTCTACACCGAATGGGGCGATGCCAACAATCCGCGCGTGCTGATCTGCGCGCACGGCCTGTCGCGCAACGGGCGCGATTTTGATGCGCTTGCCGAAGCGATGAGCCGCGACTATCGCGTGCTCTGCCCCGATTTCGTCGGGCGCGGAAAAAGCGACTGGCTACAGAACAAGGTCGGCTATGGTTATCCGCAGTATCTCTTCGACATGACCGTCCTGATCGCCCGCACCGGCGCCGAGCAGGTTGATTGGGTCGGTACTTCCATGGGCGGACTCACGGGCATGTTCATCGCCGCGCGGCCAAAATCTCCGATCCGCAAAATGGTCATCAATGATGTGGGATCGCATATACCCATGGCGGGACTCGAACGTATTGGAACTTATGTGGGGACCAATCCGGCGTTCGACTCGTATGAGGCGTACAAGGAACACCTGAAGATCATCGCCGCTCCTTTCGGGCTGAAAACAGAGGCGCAGTGGGATCAGATCGCGCGTAGCTCGGTCAGAATCGCAGCCGACGGCAAGGCCCACAGCAATTGCGATCCCGGCATCGGTGACTCATTTCGCACTACCGCGGTTGCCGACGTCGATCTGAGCCCTTTCTGGAATGCGGTGCGCTGCCCGGTTCTGGTAACGCGTGGTGCGCTGTCCGATCTGCTGTTGCCGGAAACCTATTCCGCCATGCTGCAAAAGCCGGGCGTGTCCGGTGTCGAGATACCCGGAGTGGGTCACGCGCCGATGTTCCTGGATGATGAACAGATCAGCATAGTTCGCGAATTTCTTCTCGAGGATTGAGCTCTCAATCGCGATCAGCGGCAAAGGTGACGTGGACCTCGCGTCGGAAAAGATCAACATGCGGGTCACGCCCTATTCCAAGGACTTCAGCCCGTTCACGTTGTGTTCCCCGAGTCGCGTCGGCGGCAAGCTCGCCGATCGGGACGTGTTCCCGGACGCCGCGAAATTGGGCCCCGGCGACAGGCTCAAGCACTCGTGAGCGCGACGTTGTCGGCGATCATCGGCCTGTTGCCGCCGATGGATATGGTCCTCGCTAATGACGGTCCGTGCCGGGATCTGCTGACTGAGGTGCCCGAGTCAATCAACGAAGTGTCGGAGGCACCGGCCCGTTGAATCGCTCGAAGGCGGACGCCAGAATCGGGGAAGCTGCTTCAGGAATGACAGAATACCGTGGCCTGTCCCCGATTTCCCGCCGCTCAACCCGTTTCCTACGGGCTGGCCCTCGAAGCGCGCCTCTTGACTGCGGCCTCCTCGCTAGAGGACTCGCCGGTCAATCTCACCACCCCGACCGGCCTGTATGTCCTAGAGCACTAGGACCACGCCTCGCGGGGCAGCAGCTTGAAGACGGGGCTGTCTTGCTCCTCGGAGTTAAGCGTCTGGCGCAGGGCCGGGACCAACTGCTCCAGGCTCGCCGCCGGGTTCTCGCGTTGGTAGATGAAGTAGCGGTCGGTCTGCAGGTCAAAGGGGTACTTGTCGCCCTCGCAACGCAGCATGAAGGTCCGCTTCTCGCGTAGCGCGTGGCGGATGCCTAGCTCGTAGAAGACGTTGGCGTTGTCGATCGAGAGGTCCGCGACGACCAGGTCGGCGGTCAACAGGCGCTGAAACATGTCCACGCGAATGTTGCCGGCGCGGAGGATGTCGAGCGTCGTCCGGCCGTCCACCCCGACGCATTCCAACGCGGGAACGATCAACTGCTTCTGGACGGCGTCGAAGTTGACCTCATTCTGATTCCGATCCGTCTTCGTTCCGAACGGGCGGACGATAAAGGCTCGCAGCGATTTTTCTGACATCTCTCACCTCCCTTTCCGATGAAGGATCCGAACGTGTTCTCGGCGACATGAAAGGTGTTCATGCCGGGTATCGAGCCCTGCTCGCCGATCTCGCTGACGGTCACCACACAGTTTGCCAGCAGCTCCGTCCAGCGATCGGGCGCGGATCGACCGAAGAAGACCATCTGTTTTTTCGGACGGGCCTCACGATGGCGTCGTCGACTCCAACGCCGGCGACGTTCCGGCTGCGCCGGAAGGGCGTTTGACCTTGTCGTAGGCATCCATGAAGACCCCTTGTGCGTGATATTTCTGACGGACGTCGTCATACAGGCGGCAATCGAACATGCGGCGAAACTCTTCGCGTGTCAGCTCGGTCACGGCGTATAGACACTGGTAGCCACGGTGCGAGATGGCGTAGTCTTGCATCGTCCTGACGGCGCGGCGGGAATCATAGGGCTCGCCTCTCAGAACCGAACCAGGCGCATACCAGGCCCCGATGTCCACGAACATCTCGTAGTCCTCGACCCCCTCGTCCGGTTTCAAGAGACCCTGTGGCTCGGTCCGGTGGATCCGGTGAGGACAGAGCCAGAGCGGGTAACACTCGAAGTTGCCATGAAAGAACTCGACGCTGTTCTCGAGATCCGCGATCGGCATCAGGACCTCCTGGCAGACGTGCTTGTTCTCATAATAGGCGCGGATCGCTTCGCTCTGTGTCAGCTTGAGGAACGCGATCTTGGGCGGCATCATCCATCCCAAGAGATAACGAAACACGGGATGATTGCCGAACGGGATGATCAGTTCCCCTTCCCAGAAGATGCTGCGCGTGTGACGGCGGTAATATTGTCTCAGGGGGATGTATTCATCGCCCGCGCCCCGCTCCACAAAGGACTCGCAGTGTTTGTAGAACCAGGGTTTGAACCACCGGCCGATGGCATTGACCTTGGCGTCCTCCGGGCCATCCACGAAATCGCCGGTGATGATCACGCCGCGGTCGCGCCCGTACAGGATGCCTTCGACGAACTCCGGCGGGTGGTCGCGGCAGGCGATGCGGGTGAACGATTCGCAGGCGTCGTCCAAGCGGTAGGCCGGCAGGTAACGCACGTGTACCCAGGGCTTGCAGCGGATGATACGAAGCTCCACGGCCACGAGGATCCCGAGCGCCCCATACGACCACGGCAGCGCGCGGAACAGATCGGCATGCTGTAAACGTGTGGCGCGCACGAGCGTGGCATCGCCGATGACCACCTCGCAGGCCTCGACGATGTCCGCGAAGAGACCGTATCGGTGCGACGAGGCCTCGATGCCGTAGCCGAGGAGCAGTCCGCCGACCGTGAGGTCGTCGAGCTCCGGCACGATCGGCAGGGTCCATCCCTTGGGGATGAGGTAGCGGGTCAATTGGCCGATGCTGACGCCGGGCTCGACCCGAACGACGCACCGTTCCGTATCCAACGCGAGGATGTCGTAGAGGGCAACGCGCACCGTGTTGTCACGCGCCTTATAACGGGCGACCCGGGGGGAGACGCTCATCCAGGGTTTGCGCGCGGTACACAGCGGCGGCCGGGTCCCCGCGACACGCCAGTCGCGCACCTGCGCCTGGATGCCAGAGACGCGCCGCTCATGGGCCTCCGGGGCGCCACGCCAGCCGCGCTGGTAGAAACCCCGCAGTGCCCAGAAGAGATTGAACGCGAGCGACAGGGGCAGCACCACCGGCACCACGAACAGCCAACGATATCGCACCAGGATGTCGGCCAGCTTGGTGGTGTGCGTACCCATTACCCCAGACAGCGCTCGCGTCCCTAATAGAAGGGCCGCGCCCATTACCAGTATTGCAGGATGGGTACGACCTCGTACCAGAGGGCAAGCGCACTCCGATAACGTTCGTAGACCAGGATGGGAATGTCTCGCGCGATGGTCAACCGCCCTTCCTGGGTGGTCTTGCACGCGAGCGGGTTTCCGACCGGTTCGAAAGTGGTTCCCCGGCTACACCGCCCCTACGCCATGATGTGACTCCGCGGCAACTCTGTCAATGCGAGCCTGCGCCGCGAGGCCGGCGGAACGGCCCACCGGACCGGATCCTCGCCGTTCTCGCGACGCGCCGCAGTGGCAGATCCGGACTCAAAAAGATGCTGGACCAGCAGCGCACCGTGCGCTCACGTGGAAGACCTTCGGGGCAGCGGCAAATGCGGGATGGTCCAGCGGGTGATGGGGTGGATCGCGGCGCCCCTGTCTGTCGGGCGCGGCGATCTGGAAGAGATCCCGGGCGCCCAGCAACCCCTCTCCTCGAAGGTTTCGACCTCGGGCGTCTCGTCGAGGCCAGCAGCTACCGTATCGTGAACAGCCCGGATATCGTGCCCATCTCACCACCCGGTTGCGCCGGGCTCGGTAGCGAGCTGAGTATCCAGTTCGCACACGTGACGGCCAACCCCGTGGCATGCTGTACCCAGATGGGCTCTATCGGCGCGGACCACTCATGCAGCGGTACCTACGTGCCTTACTTGCAGCAACTGGCCAACGGCTTCAGTGGATAAAGGCCAAGGCGGGTTGAAACGGGCTGCCGTGTGTAGCGGTACGATGTTGATCACACCGCATCGCCTGAGCGGTGGTTTCTCGACTAGCCTGCGTCGGATTTTATCCTTGATCGCTGGGGCGCTGTGGAGCTTGTGGGTAGCCGCCGAATTGTGCGGAGCGGAGCCTTTTGTACGACCGATGATGATCCGCACGCCCTGACCTTCGACGATGCGCTGCTCGCGCTGTCCCGGATCACCTACCTGTACTACGAAGCCAACGGCCACCGCTTCGTACGATTGCCAAAGTTAACTTCAGCGGCGAGCCCATGCACGAGGTCTCCGGGGTCACGGGGGCGGCGCCGGTGTGGCACGAGGTCATGGACCATCTGCACCGGAGCGCACCAGGCACGGCACCCCCTCCCCCCCAAGGCGGGGTCGCAGAGGATCTCGTGTTCACCCCGCCCATCGAGACACCCCGCCGCGAGTGGTTCCTCGCAGACACCGCGATGCGCCGGATCGCTTTGCCGGTACCGAGGCGCGCCGCCCGCATATCGTCTATCCCGGCCGCGAGCATCGCCCTGCACCCGGATATCCCCGCCGAACGCCAGCGCCTGTTCCTCAGGGCCGAACCCGCGCTACCGGGTCTCGCCTGGCAGATCGATCGAGTGCCCTTCATAACTGCAGCGGGCACATCGCCAGCGGGCACATCGCCACCAGTGGGCTGGCAGCCGGTGCCGGCCGACATCATCTCACGCTCCTCGATCCGAACGGCCGGGTAGTGGACAGCGTGGTCTTCGAGGTGCGCGGGTGGCGCTGACACGCCGCGCGAGTACGCGGCGGGCCGGACTTGGGCTATCCTTGCATCGATGTCACGACGCGCGCGCCCGGGGAGGGGCCTGTAGGAGAGGGATCTAGGGATCTATAGATCAGGGGGTGCGGGGCCGCTACGCGGCATTCATCCATGACCCCGCCACCGCATTACTTCACCCTTTCGACGGCAAACGTCCTGCCATCGGCCCTGATGAATTTACCGGAGTTAAAGCGGTTATCGTCGAAGATGAATTTATCCGTGCCTTTGCCGGAATCTTCGGATACAAAAATGGGTTTACCTTCGGGCGTTGTACTGTCGAAGAAAAACGGCATGGCCCCACTACCCTTGGCCCATCTCACTTCGAAGGCCATTTTGATGGGGTTGACCGTGCAGGTGGTGTTGCCGACTCTGTAGCGGCCCTCGAATTCGGATAGAACCGTGCTGGCCTCGGCCAGACGTAGGGGATTCGAGGTCACGGCCGGCAAAGACAGGGCTGCATGGCCTTGGGGCAACTCCCCCGCGAGGGATATCCCGCAGATTACGGCGACTACGAGGGTTCGGCTCGGGAAGAAATATAACGATGTCTTTTGCATAATCTGACGCCCAGTGTAGAGCCATCCCGGGCTGGACTGGTTTCCTCGCGAATTTCCGTAGGCAAGCCACCGGGGCAACGGGTCTGAACCCGTTGCCCCGGAGCTTCCATTCGACTTAGAGCTTCGCCAGATACGTCTCCGCCACGGCGGCGATCTCCTTGGCCTTATCGGTTCCGTTGATGCAGTGACGGGCATTGAAGAAATCCGTTTTATGCGCGTCGATGTAATCGGATATCTTCCGCTCGGTGAACATGCCGGTCTTGAAACCATGCACCAGCACGAACAAGGCGATCTCGCCGTCTAGCGCCAACTCGGGATGCTCGACCAGATCCCGGCCTAGCAGTTTGCCGTACTTCTCGTAGTTTTTCTTCCAGGTCAGTTGGACATATCCACGGCCATAGTAGGGATAATAAGCGGCATGGTGTTTTTTAAGATAGGCGTCGGGATCGTCCAGCCAATAGGCCTCAGTGACCGGCTTGAACGTATGGTTCGTCTCATGGTCGGCGGTCGCGAGAACATAGGCGATCTCGGTTTTCAGGCCGATGCCCTGGCGGAGGCATTCGCTTTTGATGGCCTCGATCGTTCCGTCTCTAGTGGTGAAGTCGTGGGCCTGGGCAGATTTGGCCTCATCCAACATTTGCTGAAGTTTGCTAACGGAATCCGCATCGATCGACTCTGGATCGCCCTGTTGGGCATCGGCGATGAATTCGGCCCAGGCATTGCGGATTTTCGGCCCGTATTCGCCATCGATATCTCCCGTTGGATAGCCGAGTCTGGCAAGGGCGCTCTGTAGCTCGGTAATTTGATCGGTGTTCAGTTCCTTGATGAGTATGGATTGACCTTGGGGTATAGCCGTTAGGTTTGCGAGTTTCATGGTAGTCCTCCGAGAGTTTTGACCTTGACGTTCCAGGGCGCGGAAGGCGGCAGGCAGCATCGGCCAACGGCTAGCATCCGGGCTAGAAGGGCTGGCCGGCGCCGCTCTGGGCCAGGCGTTCGAGTGGGGCTCGAAGAAGGTCGACGAGGCGCAGCGCTCGCATCCGAAGACGGAGGAGCGCATCGGCGACGTCGAGGCCTACGTCGCGCGCGAGTACTCCGGGGGAGCCGCGCCGTCGATGCAAGAGGGGACATGGAAGGCTGCCGGCCAAGCCGGTTGGCGGGCGCGGAGCCGTGGGTTTCTCGGGCTGGGGTTGGTTGACCCCGCCCGCCGCGCAGGGCTGCACCTCGACCGGGAAGATCGCCTTGCCGCGCTCCCGCGCCTGCACCAGCTCCGCAAAACACCATTTGGAGGCGAGCCAACTGGGCGTCAGCAGCGCAATCACCGCCTGGCACTGGCGCAGTTGCTGATAGAGCGTCTGCTCCCAACCGCTGCCGCCTTTGATCCCCGCCTCCGGGTCGAAATCGAGGAACAGCGAAGTGGCCTTGTGCTTCCAGCCAAGCCTTCATCTCCGCCGCCGCCGCGTTGTCCGCGCTGCTGTGGTTGATGAATATCGCAGTCATCTCGATCGGCAGCCGTTGACGATGGTGCTCATGCGTCTTGCTCAGGCACGTTCGGTGGTTCCTGCTGGGCCGCACCCTTGGTTTGGCTGGAGTCGTCCAGCGGGGTTACCGTCACCCCGGGTTTCGGTGGTTCCTGCTGGGACCCCTCCTTGGCTTGAGACTGCCAGAAAAGTTGCTGTTCCTCGGCCAGAATGGTTTCGACCCGCTCGACCAGGAGGCGATAGGCGCTGGCCTCGTCCGGCGCGGCGGCGTACGCATCCGCGTTGTGGAGATACAGGCGGTATTCGCGTTTCATGCCTTCGGCGGCCTTGCGGTAGGCTTGCCAAGTCTCGCGGGGACGCAACAAGGTATCCACCGCTCGGCTGATGGTGACGGCGGCACCTAACGCGGCGGTAAGATGGCGCACCCACCAGTGCGCCGCGTCCAGCACTTGGAGCAGCGAAATAAGCGTGCCAAGGACGATGACGCAGATGGCGAAGGCCAGATATCGGCGCTTTTGTTTCCCTGCGTTCTTGTCGTACCACTCGCGCTGGCCATCCAGGACAGTTTGGAAATAATAGTCGGCACGTTCCTGACGCGTTTCGATGGGCGACATCCAGGCGGGTTTGACAGTTGGGACATCGTTGTCTGACGGCATGCGCGCCTCCCCTCTTAATTTAAATTTCGGGTTGATCACTGCCATGCTATCGCCGATCTCAGCCGACTACAGACTCTCAGGCGCGAAACCGGTCGACGAGCGTCGCTTGTAATATTAAGTCGATATCCTGCCACGATCGCCGTCGCGGGCCGCGTGCGGCGGGCACGCGTTTTCGATCGGCTCTGACCGCGTCGATTCGGACTCTATGAAACCGGCCTGTCGGTACATCGTGCCCCGCGAGATCGGCGACACGAGCGCCCTCCCCGAGCACTTCCCTCCCGTCCTCAGGCGGGTCTATGCCGTTCTTTTTCGTCAAGAAGGAGGGTACTGATGGCCCAGTGAGTTGTCAAACACGCTAGCCCTGCGTCCAAGACCCGGGAGTTTTCGGGCAATTAATCGGTCCTGTATGGCAGATTTCGAGACGTCTTAGTCTCTCGCGCCAAGGAGGATTGTCGGCTCGAGGGGGCTGAACGGGCACCAGCAGGAGTGCATCGGCTACTCGCCGCGCTACACGGTCTGGGTATGGGTAGGCAACTTCAGCGGCGATCCCATGCACGAGGTCTCCCGGGTCACGGGGGCGGCCCCGGTGTGGCCCGAGGTCATGGACCATCTGCATCCGGGCGCATCGCCCTGGACCCGGATATTCCGCCGAACGCCAGCGCCTGTTCCTCAGGGCCGAACCCGCGCTACCAGGGCTCGCCCGATAGATCGATCGAGTGCCCCTCACATCTACAGTGGACACACCGCCAGCAGCGGGCTGGCCGCCGGTGCTCGGCCGGCATCATCTCACGCTCCTCGATCGGAACGGCCGGTATAGTGGACAGCGTGGTCTTCGAGGTGCGCGGGCGGCGCTGACACGCCGCGCGAGGCACACCGATGTACGCCGCGAGCGGACTTGGGTTATCCTTACATCAATGTCACGACGTGAGCGACCGGGAGGGGCCTGTGGCGAAGGGGTCTTTGATCAGGGGGGTGCGAGGCCGCTACGCCGCATTCACCCATGACCTCGTCATGGTACCGGTGGCGTGGCTCGGGGCCTTGTGGCTGCGCTTCAATCTGGGAGACATCCCGGACGTCTATCTCTACCACGCCCTGCTCGACCTCGGCACGATCGTGCCCATCCAGGTCGCGGTGTTCTGGTGCTTCGGGCTGTATCGGGGGGTGTGGCACTTCGCCTCGCTGCCCGATCTGGTGCGCATCGCCAAGGCCGTGCTCACCGGGTCCGTGGCCGTGGCCCTGGTGCTGTTCATGACCACCCGCCTGGAGTGGGTGCCGCGCTCGGTCATCCCGGTCTACCTCATCCTCCTCATCGGGCTTTTGGGCGGACCCCGGCTGCTGTACCGCTGGGCCAAGGACAGCTATCTGAAACCCCAAGCCGGCCACGGGGTCCTCATCATCGGTGCCGGGCGCGCCGGCGAGATGCTGCTGCGCGACCTGTTCCACGACCCGGAGCACCGCTACCATCCCGTCGGCTTCCTCGACGACGACCCGTCCAAGACCGGCCGCGAGATCCACGGCGTGCGGGTGCTGGGGCCTTGCGAGGCGCTGCCACAGGTGGTGGAAAGCCGGGGGATCGAGATGGTGATGATCGCCATCCCCTCGGCCAGCGGGCGAGACATGAAACGCATCGTCGCCCTAGCGGACACCTCCGGAGTACCGGTGTGGACGCTCCCCGGCATTCATGATCTGATCTCGGGGCGCGTCGGGATCCAGGAACTGCGCGAGGTCTCGATTGACGATCTGCTCGGCCGCCAGCCCGTGTCCCTCGACTGGCAGGCGATCAGCGCAGGGCTTGCCGAACGCGTGGTCCTGGTGACGGGTGGGGCGGGGTCCATCGGCTCGGAGCTGTGCCGCCAGCTCGCGCGCATCGGGCCGCGCGCGCTGGTCGTCTTGGAGCGCTCGGAGTTCAGCATTTACCGGCTCGAGTTGGAGTTCCGCGCTAGCTTTCCACAAGTACCGATCAGCTTTCATTTGTGTGACATCGGCGACGCCGCGGCGGTCAGACACTTTATGACCCGCCACCGGCCGCAGATAGTGTTCCACGCCGCGGCCTACAAGCACCTCCCCATGCTGGAGGGACAGGTGCGCGAGGCGGTGCAGAACAACATCCTCGGTACCCAGGTGGTGGCCGAGGCCGCCGCGGCCGCCGGGGTCGGCCAGTTCGTCCTCATCTCGACCGACAAGGCGGTCAACCCGCAGAGCATCATGGGGGCGAGCAAACGCGCTGCCGAGGTGTTCTGCCAGAACCTCGACAAACGCACCCGCACCCGGTTCATCACGGTACGTTTCGGCAACGTCCTGGGCTCGGCCGGGAGCGTCGTGCCGCTGTTCCAGGAGCAGATCGCCATGGGCGGGCCGGTGACCGTGACCCACCCCGAGGTATCGCGCTACTTCATGACCATCCCCGAGGCCTGCCAGTTGATCCTACAGGCCGCGGTCATGGGCCAGGGCGGGGAGATCTTCGTCCTCGAGATGGGCGAGCCCGTCAAGATCCGCGAGCTGGCGGAACAGATGATCCGCCTGGCCGGCAAGGTGCCCGATGAGGACATCGAGGTCGCCTATACCGGATTACGCCCTGGGGAGAAACTGGTCGAGGAGCTGTTCCACGAGAAAGAGACCCTGGCCTCGACCGGGCACCGCCAGATCCTGCTCGCCTGCCACCGCCACGAGGACTGGAGCCGCCTCAAGGGACGGCTCCGGGAGCTGGCTGTGGCCGTCGCCGACTACGACGAAGAGGCACTCCACACCCTATTGAGGGATCTGGTGCCCGAGTACGCATGCGGCCCAGACGGTTCGCAACGGGCGCAGGTCATCCCACTGATCCCGCGTATCGGAGGGACCTAGCTAGGCGCGGCGCGCGGCGGTCCGGCCGCAGCGCCGGCACTCGAGCTTCTCGATCGCATCGGACCCGCCGAACCCGAAGGTCACTTCCACGACGCGGAAGTCGTGCAGACCGACGAGGCAAGCGATCTGCCCCAGTCTCTTGAGCAACCTGTCCAACACCTTCACCACCCCCGCCGGCCGCAGGCAACCGGCCCAACAAGTATGACCGAACTCGCCCAAAAGGACAGCACTGCGGGTGCACAAGATACCGCGCATTGATCAGGAGATGGGCGACGACGCCCGCCGCCTCACCGAGGGCGATGGGCCAGCCCCACTTCACTCGAGAGGTTGTGAAAAAACCGTCGCGAGCGAAGGAAAGGAAGGTCGCGTTCCGCCGGAGCGCAGGACCGTTTCGCCGGGAGCGCGAGCCCGCAAGGGCGAATCTCAGGGACGAGACGAGCAACCGCAGTGTATGTTGAAATACATGAGGATTCCGAGCACCGCCGGGAAGCCAGGGCCAGGGAGTGGCCCTGCTTGCGCGCCGAGGATGCAGCGCGAGATGCCGAGCGCAGTAGGTTTTTTCAACCTCTGAGGTGCGCCATGAAGGTGTAGACATCCGGCACCTGCCCCCTCACCGCGACGCCTGCGGCCGAACCGATGGCGATCCTCCCACCCCGGCCGCCAAGGTGAGCAGGATCCACTGGCGGTGTCCATCGCGGTGTTGACCACCGCGAACATCAGCGGGATGTTGTCGTCGATGACGGCCGACAGGACCCCGATGGCGATGTTCGCGGGGGTGGACCGACCCCCCGCGTGCATCGCCTCGGAGGCCAGGGTCAGGTAACCGATGGGCCTGAGCCGCCCATGCACAGGGTGATGCCGTAGAAGAATAGCAGGGTGTCCCGCTCCCCGACGTCCGCCGTCGCGCTCTCTCCCGCGGGTCCCGCCAACACGCGTCGCGGGGACCGCAACGCGCCGCCACCGACCGCCTCCCGCTTGGCGCGGTAGGGAGGGCCCAAGCACTCGGCACGCTTTCTCAGGGCATACTCCGCACCCACTCGTCGGGGATGCCCCCCGCGAGAGGGGGCTTGCCACGGGACGCTGGAGAGGTACTAATTAGCTAGCCTACAAGCGAAGCGCGTCGGATAGAAGAGAGATCTATCCTTCGGTTGCGACGTCCTTTGCCGACTCCCGAGGCGTATAATGGTAGCTTCCTGCATCGGTTGTTGATCCCGAAGGCCTCCGTGAACATGATTCACGCATTAAAATGCACGGTGTCCTTTAGGGACAGATTGTAAATATGTCACAAAATGTTTGTGCGAAAAGTCACTGAACAAGCGAAGGTGCATTTCGTATCGTTCGCGTTGTAGAGGCGAATCTGGCGCTCAACTTGGACGCCAAAAAGCGGCGCGCCGATTACCTTTGGCGATAGCGACAAACGCGCCGCCTGAAAGCACCCGATAGAGGGCAGCGCCGTGCCATGCATGAAACGACGGAAGAAGAAACGGTTACACAGCAACACGGAACAGGAGAGATTCTATGTCCCACAATGCCCGTGAGCAGTTACCCAGTCCACAATCTTCGGGCAAACCAAGCGGCGCCACGCGTGACGCGCGAATGCGCTGGGCCACAGCCACTGGCGCCGCGATCCTGACCCTCGGCCTTACCCCTGCGGCGCAGGCGGCCGAGGGAGCCCTCGATCCCACTTTCGGTGTCACCAGCACCAGCCCACTGGCATGCAAGGTAGAAGGTGGAATTGGAATAATGACCTGTGACTTTGCCGACCTGCGTGATGCGTTTTTCGGGGGGATGATACTGCCCGATGGCCGGATTTTGGGCGGAGGTGTCGTTACGGTTATACGAAACGATACGGTGGACACGGATCTTGCGGTTGCGCGGTTCAACGGCGTCGACGGCCGCCTCGACACTGCTTTTGGGGTCGGTGGGCCCGATGGGCGCAATGGGATCGAGACGACGGACGTCCCTACTTCAGTGGATGAGGTCAGAGACCTGGCCCTGCAAGACGACGACGGTCAAAAGAAGATCGTGGTGGTGGGAAGGGGGCCCGTCGGGCAGTCACGGACGTTTGCAGTGGCGCGCTACACGGAGGACGGAAAGCTCGACGCCGGGTTTGCCGACCAGGGGATAGCGACAGCGTCGTTCCCGGCTGGTATCCCGGCTGGTGGGGAGAATCCAGCTTCCGCCGTCGCCGTCCAGCCTGCAGACCAAAAGATCGTGGTAGGGTTCAGGTCGGCGTTGGGCAATTCTTCCGGTGTCCGTGACTTCGTCCTGGCCCGCTTTACACCCGATGGACAACTCGACCCCGAATTCGATGGGGACGGCTTCGTCGTAACGGACTTCCCCGACAACCAACTCGAACGGGTAGAGGCCGTGCTCGTACAGCCGGACGGCAAGATCGTGGCGGGCGGACGGGCAGGTCCTACAGATACCGCCCTCGCGGATCGGATCGACTTCGCGCTCGTGCGGTATAACCCGGACGGCAGTCTGGATAACGGCTTCGGCACCAATGGAAGGGTGAGGACAGATTTCGGGTTGCGAAGAATCGAGGGAGTAGTGGACCTCGTGCTCCAACCCGATGATAAGATCGTCGCGGGAGGTACATCGGGGCTTAGTGACGTCGCCGCCGCGTTTGCTCTTGCGCGCTATGATAGCAACGGGGGGCTGGACCACAGCTTCGGTATCGACGGCATCAGGACGACGGGTCTTCCGGGCCAGCTCGCCAATATGACTGCGTTGATCTTGCAGCCGGGCGGTAAGCTAGTGGCAGTAGGAGAAGGGCGGGCGCGGGCGGGCAATGACCCAAGCGATTTCGTGGTAGTCCGTTACCAGCCCAACGGGCGTGAGGACACCACCTTCGGTGACGATGTGATAGACGACCTTGGAAACCCGGGCGACGAAGGAGTACCGGATGGATTCAAAGTGACGCACTTCGGACCCCCGAATTCAACTTCGACCTGGCAGGGCGTGGCGATTGATCCGCAAGGGGACATCGTGACGGTCGGGCATCAGAGGCCTGACAGCGGAGACCGCGACGGCCCTGATTTCGCCTTGGGGCGCTACAAAGCCTCCGTCATCCCACCGAATTTGACCTGCCAGGGCCGGACACCGACGGTGATCGGCACGCCGGGCGACGACATCCTGGTCGGCACGCCCGGCGGCGATGTCATCCATGGCCTTGAGGGCAATGACACCATCATCGCCCAGGGCGGGGACGACATCATCTGCGGCGGCACGGGCGACGACCTCGTCTTCGGCGGGCCGGGCGGCGATGCGATCGAGGGCGGCGACGGCATCGATCAGCTGGTCGGTGACGAGCCGTTCGCGGGTGCCGAGGGCGCCGATACGCTCCGGGGTGGCGAGGGCGATGACAGGCTATTTGGTTTCGGTGGAGACGATGTACTTGAGGGCGACGCCGGTGCGGATGAGCTGATCGGTGGATCCGGTGACGACGGGCTGAACGGCGGCCTGGGCGATGATCGGGTCTTTGGCGAGGAGGGCGGCGATACCCTGGCCGGCGACGCCGGTAACGACACGCTGATCGGTGACGAACTATCCGCGGGCACCGGGGGCCCCGATGTGCTTCGCGGTGGCGAGGGCGATGATAGGCTGTTCGGTGCCGCTGGAGATGACCAACTTTTCGGTGACGCCGGCGGGGACGAGCTGGACGGAGGTCCCGGGAACGACGAGTTGGACGGGGGCCCCGGCGACGACGGTAGATTATTTGGCGGTAGCGGCAACGACACGATACGGGGCGGCCCCGGTCGCTTCAAGGATAAACTGGCCGGTGACGCCGGCCGGGATGTACTGCGCGGTGGTCCGGGCGATGACCGCCTGTTCGGGGGCCCCGGCCGTGATAAGCTGTTCGGCGAAGCCGGCAATGACCAAATCGATGGACAAGGAGGTTCGGACAGCGGCGTTGGCGGGTCTGGCCGGCGGGACCAGTGCTTCTCGTTGGCCCCGAGGGGAGGCTGTGAAAACATAGACGTGGGTTCGCCCGCGACCCGGCCGCCGCTCCCGGTGACCCCGGGCTCCTCGCCCGTGCCGCCTGTGTGCAATTTCCCCCAGTGCGGTGCTTGACGTCACCTAGGCCCACGCTGGGACCGAGCGTCGGCAAGTCTCAATAAGCCCTGGACAACCCCCTCTCGCCCGAGCGAGAGGGGTAAGTTGTTCTCCAGCTGGGAAAAACGGAGCGGAACTCCGCCGCCTCGGATCCAAAAGCCGTCCCGCTGGGAACCGGCTGCACCTCGTCCCAACGTGTTGTTCTACCGGCTAACTTATGGAGGCCCGCTTGGCGACCCAAGGAAACCCCAACACCACCGGAGGGATCATGTCGGGGTTCGTAACGTGATGCTGATCTGCCGGGCGGCCGGGAGGCACATCAGGCGCCTCAGAACGGCAGCATCCCTGGAAAGTCACGGATCCCCTACAAGTCCGATTGCCGCCCGTCGGTCCGTCTTGAGATTAGAGTCACCCTGGGTCGAGTAGACGTCTTGGCGATGCATACGTGGTGCCTGCATTCCGGGCAGCAATATTCCTGAGTATCCTTATGCGACCTCGGCCTCTCGAGCTCGACGAGGAATACGCAACCGCACGAGCCGCAGGTCTGGTTGATCTGGCTATTGGGGGAGAACGTGGGGACGGTTTCAGCTATCATCATAGGCGTTTCCCCATCGCCTTTGCAGCGACAGCAACGGGGACACTTCAACATGAAGCGACGCGACGGGCAGGGAGACCGGTGGCCGTGTAGGAGTGCTCACTTAGTAATTACCGCGCCACCCCCCTCCTTTACCGCCACCGCCGCGTTGCTGATACCCACCCCCCGCTTCGCGCGGTTTCGCTTCGTTGACCTTGAGATTGCGCCCATCCACCAGCGTCTTGTCGAGTGCCGTGATAGCCGCTCTCGCGCCATTATTGTCCATGGTAACGAATCCAAAGCCACGGGATTCACCGGAATACCGATCGGTGAGGAGATCGACGGTGTCGACCTCACCATGCTGCTCGAACAGCTTGCGGATCTCCTCTTGGGTTACCCTCGGAGACAGATTTCCGACATAGATTTTCGTAGGCATTGCTAATAGCTCCCTATCCGCTCGAAACGCGGATGATCGACTAAACCTATCAATGTTTGGAGTGATCGCCGCATATATGGCGGCTCCAGCTTGGGCGCAGGGTATAGGCCGAGGATTTCAGGTAGGGAGCGGCAACCGACGCACGCTATGTCCACGAGGTAAATCACCAGATGCCCCACTCACGCCTTAGCGTATAGTAGCACGTTACGAACACTTGTTCCAGCGACTGCGCGTGCTCCAGTAGGCGTGGATCGTGCCCCCGGCAGGATCGATCCCGCGGGAGTGCTTACGGTGCCTGGGTGGCCGGTGGGCCTTTGGCGGCTGCCGGCTCATTGGTGAGCGCCGTTGCGCTCTCGATGACGATGGGGGTGACCGGTACGTCTTGGTGAGGGCCACGGCTCTTGGTGGGCACCTTCCGGATCTGGTCGACCACGTCTATGCCCTCGACGACCTCGCCGAAGACGCAGTAGCCGAAGCCGCTCTGCGTGGGCGCGGTGTGATCGAGGGAGGCGTTGTCCGCGACATTGATGAAGAACTGCGCGGTGGCCGAGTGGGGATCGCCGGTGCGGGCCATGGCGAGCGTGCCGCGGGTGTTCTTCACGCCGTTGCCGGCCTCGTTCTCGATCGCGGCATGGGTCGGCTTCAGCGCGAAATCGGCTGTGAAACCCCCGCCTTGGATCATGAAACCGTCGATGACCCGATGAAAGATCGTACCGGCGTAGAAACTGTCGTTGACGTATTGCAGGAAGTTGGCGACGGTCTTGGGCGACTTGTCGGGATACAGCGCGATCACGATGTCACCCATGCTGGTCTTGAGCTGCACACGCGGCGGCGTGTCGGCGATCGCCGGGGACGTCCCCATGCCGATGCCGAGCCCGACCAACGCCGCTCGATAGCACTTGCTGATGAGATTCATTGCGCGACCTCTCGTGATGACGGGAGATACTCTAGCACGCCGGCGCCGGAGGGCCCGCCTGGCCGACGCGACTGCGGTTGTCGCGCCCGAGCACCGCGCTGATGAAGCGGCCGGTGTCGATGAGGCGCGCGAGATCGACCCCGGTCTCGATGCCCATGCCCGCAAGCAGATAGGCGACGTCCTCGGTCGCGACATTGCCACTCGCCCCGGGCGCATAGGGGCAGCCGCCCAGTCCCGCCACCGCGGCGTCGATGATGGAGATCCCGAGCCCGAGGCAGGCCAGGATGTTGGCCAGTGCCTGGCCGCGGGTGTCGTGAAAGTGCACGGCAATGCGCCCGAGCGGGACCCGGTGAGCAGTCGCTTCGACCACGCGGCAGACGGCGAGCGGCGTCCCCGCCCCGATGGTGTCACCGAGCGCGATCTCCCCACAGCCCAGCTCGTGCAATCGCCCGGCGAGCGAGGCCACCCGTTCGGGGGAGACAGGCCCTTCGTATGGGCAGCCGAGCACACAGGAGAGGTAGGCCCGCACCGGCAGACCGGCGGCCCGCGCACGCTCGACGACCGGTGCGATGCGCCGCAGCGATTGCTCGATCCCGCAGCGGATGTTCTTCCGGTTGAAGGTCTCCGAGGCGGCCGTGAACACCGCGATGGCCCCCACCCCCGCGGTGAGGGCACGCTCCAGGCCTTGGAGGTTAGGGACCAGCGCCGTGTAACGGACACCGGGACGCGGTTTCAGAAGTCCGCACACCGCCTCGGCATCGGCGAGCTGGGGCACGGCCTCGGGATGGACAAAGCTCGCCACCTCGATGACCGGGAGCCCGCTCTCGGCCAGGCGCCGGATAAACTCCACCTTGGTCGCCGTGTCGAGGAACCGAGGCTCGTTTTGCAAGCCGTCGCGAGGGCCGACCTCGACGAGCTTGACGGCAGGGGGGTAGTGCGGTGCGCTCATGGTCTCGCTATGAACCCGGGCAGGATAGCCCTTCGACCATGGGTTGTGAGCTTGATTGCCGCTGCGCCGACCGATCCGCCGCAGCCCATAGGGCCGAATGCCGAGACGCGACAGTAGTAACGTATTGCGGTAGTATCGCGCTCGTGATCAAGACGTTTCGCTGTAAGGACACCGAAACGATGTTCAATGGTGCTCGCGTGGCGCGGTTCGCGACTATCCAGCCCGTGGCGATGCGCAAGCTGGCAATGCTCAACCAAGCCGGGCGGCTGGACGATCTTCGCGTTCCGCCAGGCAACCGCCTGGAAGTCCTCAAAGGCGACCGAACAGGACAGCACAGCATCCGCATCAACGACCAGTGGCGCGTGTGCTTCCGCTGGACGGAGGGCGACGCGGAAGATGTCGAGATCGTGGACTATCACTGATTGACGGAGAAGATACATGCGCAAAGTGCCTTACCCCACGCCCGGCGAGATCCTGCTGGAGGAGTTCCTGAAGCCGATGGGCATCACGCAGTACCGGTTGGCGAAGGAGATCGGCGTGCTGCAGCGCCGCATCGGCGAGATCGTCGCGGGTAAGCGGGCGATCACCGCCGATACCGGCCTGCGCCTGTCGCGCTTCTTCGGCATGTCGGACAGCTTCTGGATCGGCTTGCAAGCCGACTATGAGCGCGAGACGGCCAAGGACGCCTTGGCCGAGACCTTGGCGCAGATCAAGCCGTGGCGAGCAGGAGACGCACATGCCGGTGGCCAGGCTTGAGCTGTGAAATGGCGGTCAGACGGGTATTGATCGCCAAGTGCGTGACTATTCATTCCAGCGGACGGCGACAAAGGCGACGCCGCTGACATCACCCCTTATCCGTCACCTCGGTATGATCGCCGGGGTCCAGGGGCTACGGATGACCCTCCCTCGCGGTTTCGCATCCCTGTGCCTGGTTCCCGGCATTGCCCCGGCTAGCAGTATGCCGGGGCAAGCCCTGCCGTGTTGTCACGCCTGCGGAAGTCACTGACTGCTAGTCGGCCCTGACCAGTGATTCGACCGACAGGATGCTCCCGGACTCCCGCGCGTCGTAGCCCGCCAGGCCCGCGGCATGTTCCCGAAAGAGCGGGGATTTCAACAGCGCGATGAGCTCGGCGACCGCAGGGCTCGTCAGGGCGTCGCGGGCTAGCGCGAAGTAATAGCGCTCGCGGGTCATGGGGAGGAAGGGCAGGCCGAACTGGTGTGCAGCGGCCTGGATCCCGAAGCCGCAGTCAGCCGCGCCGCTCGCGATGAGCGCCCCGACGGCCAGGTGGGTGAACTCCTCGGTGTCGTAGCCCTGGATCTCCTCGGGCCGCACACCGGCCTCTTCGATGAGGGCGTCGAAGAGGAGCCGTGTCCCCGATCCGGCCTGGCGGTTCACGAACCGCAGCGGGCCCGCGGCGAGATCGCACAGCGAGCGGATAGGCCGCGGCGGCTGCTGGGCGGTGATGAGGCCCTGCTGGCGGTGGACGACGTGGATCAGGACCTGGGCCTCGGGGCGTAACCAGCGCTGATAGCGCGGTGCCAGGCGCTGCCCCAGTGGGCCGCCGGCGATGTGGAATCCGGCCAGATCACAGCGACCGGCATGCAGCAAACGCAGGCTCTCCAGGCTGCCTCGGAACTGGAGGTCCAAGACGACCCCGCCACGGGCGCGCATGAGATCGCGCAGGGCGGCGATGGCGAGACCATGGCTCGCGAAGATCCGGAGTGGCGGATCGGCCGGCAGGGCCGTGGCCGCACGCAGCTCGGCGCATAGGTTCGAGGCCAGGCCCTCGAGCGTCGGCGAGAGGCTCGCCGTGACGCGCCGCCGACCCCACAAGAGGCCCGCACCCAGGGCCGTGAGGCGCGCCCCCCGGCCGCGTTCGAGCACGCACAGCGGCGCGCCCAAAAGACGCCCCCATTCCTGCACGAGTCCCCAGGCGTAGCGGTAGGACACCCGGCAGCGGCTCGCGGCGATCCGTATCGAGCCGCCTTGCTCGATGGCCTCCAGCAACTCGAAGAGCATGGGCTCGATGTCCTTGGCATCGCTGCCTCCGATCCGCCAGCGGACATCAAGGTGCAGATCCACACCGCGTCAATCGCCGCCGCCGGCCGCGTTGGGATGAAACAAGACCTGACCCTCGACCGTGAAAGAACCGATGGCCTGCTGTCCGGCGGGCGAGGTCAGCCAATCCATGAAGCCGCGGGCGTCGTCCAATTTGACCTCCGGGTGCCGATCGGGATTGACCAGGATCACGCTGTATTGGTTGTAGAGCTTCGGGTCGCCTTCGACCAGCAGCATGAGCCGCGCCCGGTTCTTGAAGGACAGCCAGGTGGCGCGGTCCGACATCGTGTAGCCGTCGAGCCCGGCGGCGGTGTTGAGCGCCGCCCCCATCCCGGCCCCCAGCTCCTTGTACCAAGTCCCGGAGGCCGACTTGACGTCGATGCCGGCGGCCTCCCATAAGCGTAGCTCCTGGCGGTGCGTGCCGCTGTCATCCCCGCGTGACAGGAACGTAGCCTTCGCTTGCGCGATGGCCTTGAAGGCAGCGACGGCGTCGCGACCGCCCTTGGTATGTACCGGATCCGCAGCCGGCCCGACGATCACGAAGTCGTTGTACATGACCAGGCGCCGATCGACGCCGTAGCCCTGTTTCACGAACTTCTCCTCGCCCGCCGGGTCGTGCACCAGTAGCACGTCGGCATCTCCCTTTTCCCCGAGCTTCAAGGCCTGGCCGGTACCCACCGCCACCACGCGCACCTCGACGCCGGTCTTTTCGGTGAACTTCGGCAGGAGGTAATCGAAGAGGCCGGAGGCCTGGGTCGAGGTGGTCGAAGCGAGCGTGATGAAGCGCTCCGCCGCGCTCGCCGATGCGAATACGCCGAGCCACAGGACCAGCGCCGGCATCCACTTTTTGGTTCTAGAGTAATGCATGATTTTCCCCAACCCACCCTCACCACAAGAGCTCCCCCCGCACGAACGCACGCGCCTCCGCGGTGGCGGGGCCCGCGAAGAAGCACTCTGCCGGGGCCTGTTCCAACAGCCGGCCGCGATGGAGGAACAACACCTCCTCGGCCAGCCGCCGTGCCTGCCCGAGGTCGTGGGTGGTCATGACCACCTTGGTGCCGGCGTCCCGGAATCGCTTCACGATCGCCTCCACCTGGCGGGTGGCGGCCGGGTCGAGGTTGGCGGTCGGCTCGTCGAGGAACAGCACCTCGGGCCGGCGCACCCACGCCCGCGCCAGGGCCAGCCGTTGCTGCTCGCCCCCGGATAGCGATCGGGCATAGCGATCGGCGAGCGGCGTGAGGCCGGCCATCGCCAGCGCCTCGGCCACCCGCCGCTCGCGTTCCTCACGCCCCAATCCGAGCAAGCGTAAGGGATAGGCCAGGTTTCCCGCGACCGATCGGCGCAGCAGCACCGGCCGCTGAAACACCATCGCTTGTTCCTTGGCCGCGTTCCCCGCCCCGGCCCACAGGATGCGGCCCGTGCTAGGCGGGATGAGTCCGTGGCAGAGGCGCAGGAGCAGGCTTTTACCGGCCCCGTTCGGCCCGAGCACCACGGTGGCTGCATCGCTCACGAGCGTGAGCGAGATCTCGTGCAGCAGGGTGCGCCCGTTTGGCGCGTAGCTCACCCCTTCGAGCCGGAGCGGCAGGATCGAGGCACCCCGAGACGTGCCCCGCGGCACACTGTGGGCGGACTCAAGCGCGGGCCAGGTCGCGGGTGAGATAAGCGACGGCATTGATCGACAAAGCCAAAGTCAAGAGCACCGCGCCGAGGCCCAGTGCCAGCCCCAGCTCGCCCTTGGCGGTCTCGAGCGCGATGGCGGTGGTCATGACGCGCGTGGCATGCGCGATGTTCCCGCCCACGATGAGCACCGCCCCGACCTCGGCGATGGCGCGCCCGAAGCCCGCGAGCACCGCCGTCATGAGCCGGTAGCGCCCTTCCCACAGCAAGGTGCCGATGGCCTGGCCGCGGGTCGAGCCCAGGGACCGCAACTCGTCCTCGTATTCCTCCCACAGGTCTTCAATGACTTGGCGGGTCAAGGCCGTGATGATGGGGGTCACGAGCACCCATTGGGCGATGACCATGGCGGCCGGCGTGAACAGGAGCCCGAGATCACCCAGCGGTCCGCTGCGAGATAGCACGAGATACACCGTGAGGCCGACAACGACGGGAGGCAGCCCCATGAGGGCGTTGGCCAGGATGACAACGGTCCGCCGCCCCGGAAAAGCGTAGAGCGCGAGCGCCGCACCGAGTGGGAAGCCGCACAGCACAGCCAGCGCCACTGCCAGACAACTGACCTCGAGGGATAGGAGCACGATCTCCCACACTCCCGAGTCGAACGCCGCCAGCAGTCTTCCGGCATGACCGAGTGCCTCAGCGATCTCGCTCATGGCCGTCCCCGTCCCACATATGCTTTATGGTGCATATTCTTCTAACGCAGTCATGAGTATAAAGTCTTTGCTGACGGCGGGAAAAGCCCGGCATACGATACGAACATGCATAATAATGGGGGATTGCTATGAACCACAACACCAAGGTCCTGACGACCATCCTGACAACCCTGGGGACGCTGCTCGCGGGCCCACTGCCCGCCGCCGACGAAGCACTCCTCGATGTCCTGCTCAAGAACGGGGTCATCACCAAGGCCCAGCGTGAGGCCCTCAGCGATGGTAAGAAGAGCCCCGCCAAACCGACAGATGCAATCAGCGCCAAACCGGCGCCGGCGGACGACCAGGGACTGCTCGACGTGCTCCTGGAAAACGGCCTCATCTCCCAGGCCCAATTCGCGGCCCTGCAGGTCAAGACCGCGCAACAGAAGCGCACCGAGCACGAGGCCCGGGCGAGCCTGAAGGACGGGATCAAGCTCAAGTCCCAGGACGGCGCCTTCCAGGCCCAGATCGGGGCCTACGCCCAGCTCGACTCGGCCTTCTACTCGGACAACCCCTCGGACTTCTCCGACGCTACGCAGTTACGCCGGACGCGGCTAGCGGTCTACGGCACCGTGTATCAGGACTGGGACTACAAGGTCGAGGCCGATTTCGCTGGGACCACCACAGGCGGCTCGTTTAACGACGTCACGATTACAGATGCCTACCTGCGCTATACCGGCTTCAAGCCTTTCAGCTTCACGGCCGGGAACTTCAAGGTCCCGTTCAGCCTGGAGGCCGTCTCCAGCGCCAAGTACATCACCTTCATGGAGCGCGGTCTGCCGTTCGCCTTCTTGAACCTGCGCGCGCTGGGCGGCATGGTCGCGGCCAACAGCGATAACTGGACTGCCTCGGCCGGCGCCTTCGGCGATACCGTGACCTCCGAGAACGACGACGACGAGGGCAAGAGCGTGGCCGCGCGCATCACCTACGCGCCGTTCTTCCAGAGCGACCGGGTGCTGCACTTCGGAGCCTCCGGGGCCTGGCGCGAGCCGCCGCAGAACGCGCCGGCCGACGCGACCAAGCCGTGCGCCCCGGACAACTCATGCGCCGAGACCGTCCGTTTCCGCTCCAAGCCCGAATCCAACCCCATCAACGATTCGATCACCGGCGGTCGGCTCGTCGACACGGCCAACATCCCGGGTGATGTCCAGTATTTCTCGCTCTTCGGCGCCGAGCTCGCCGGCGTCTACGGCCCGCTCTCGTTCCAGGGCGAATACATTCGCACGGACGTCGACCGCAGCGTCGGCGACAGCCTGGTGTTCGACGGCTACTACGGTTATGTGAGCTGGTTCTTGACCGGCGAGTCGCGCAACTACAAGACCGATAAGGGGATCTTCGACATCCTCGTCCCCCAGAAGCCATTCTCGCTGACCAGCGGTGGACTGGGTGCGTGGGAGCTCGGCGCCCGCTACAGCGAGATCGACCTGAACGACGACGGCGTCTCGGGCGGTCGCGAGCGCGACATCACCGCCGGGCTCAACTGGTATCCCAACCCTTACATCCGCTTCATGGCCAACTACATCCACGTGCTGGAGATCGACGGCGGCCCACACGACGAGGAGGACCTGGATATCTTTCAGGTGCGCGCGCAGGTGGCGTACTAGCGGGTGTCGATCGGCGTCGCCCGATGCCCGCCGGCTTCCCCTTGATCCGGGGGCGGGGGTGGTGCACCATCCCCGCTTCACAAGGGCAACCCCTCGTGCAGGATCCGCCCGAGGTGAGTCCTTGACTACCCAATCGTCCTGGAGATCGGTATGGCAATCCTGGTCGTGACCGGCCAACGCGGTAGGGCCACCGAGCCCGCGGTGGGCGAGCAGCTACCCGAGGGCTAGCGAGATGCCGGATCGGCGCACGAGGCCAATGCACCAAGCCGCACGATGCGTGGGCCTGGTCCTGGGCCTGCTGGCACAGCCCCGGATCGGGTACGGCGTCGGGCCCGACGACCAACCGCAGCAGCAGGAGGACCGTGGCCCCATCACCTGCGTCGTCTCCCACGACGGCTACGACGTGCACTTTTCCGCCTACGCGCGGGCCTCCCCGGAGGACGGGATGCCCGGTGAGGCCGAGCCGCCCGTGCCGTTCTGCCAGGACCTCCCCGCCACCGGCCCGACGCACTTGACCTTGGACCTCATGAACCGCGAGGCCAGGACCCAGCCCCTTGCCGTGCGCGTCGTGCGAGAGGGGGGCGATGATGATCCACAGGCATCGGTCCGCAAAAGTCCCCTCTTGGAGGTCCCTTCGAAGATCTATCCCACCGGGGTCGTGGAGGCCGACGTGGGGCTGGACGAACCCGGAGAGTATGCCGTCCTGGTGGACTTCGATAAGGGGGCCCAGGTCAGGATCCCCTTGCGGGTCGCGCAATCGGGGCGGTCGCCCATGACGATCGGCGCGCTGATCGGCGGGCTCCTCGCGGCGTTGGTTGCGGCCTGGCTGGTCTACCGCCGTCGTGGAAAGAGCGAGATCTGAGCAGCGCGTTCGCAGGGCTCTCTCACCCGCAATTACAACCTCCCAATCGTTCGGCGCTTCGCAGCCGCCGGGTCCCGGTCATCCAGGTCCGCCTTGCCGGCATGCCCGGCTCCTTGCGCCGCGCCTCGTCCTGCTCGTAGGGATCGAGCCCGAGGCCCGCCCCGCTTGCATGCCCGGCGGCCACCTTGCCATACTGCCTCACATCGTCGACGACGCCCACGGGGATGGGCCATGGCCAGGAAGAAGGTCTACATTTCCTCCACATCCAAAGACCTCGGAGAACACCGCTCGGCGCTGAAAGCGACCCTGGAGCGGGCCGGCTTCGACGTGGAATGCATGGAGAACTACCCGGCCTTCGACGAGCGGCCGAGGGACAAATGCCTGGCGGACGTGGCCGAATGCGATTACTACGTGCTCATCCTGGCGTGGCGCTATGGGTTTCAACCCGAGGACGACAACCCGAGAAGGCTCTCCATCACCCATCTGGAATACGAAAAAGCGGTTCGGCTCAAGAAACCCTGCCTTGCCTTCTTGCTCGATCCCGAACACGCCTGGCCGCCGGGTCGCATCGATCCCAATGCCCTGTCGCCCCGCTCGAAGATCGGCAGGTTCCGCCAGACCGTCGAAACCGCCCACGGCCGGCGTTTCTTCACCACGCCCGACAGCCTCGCCGCCGCCGTGCTCGAACCCTTGCGCGAGGAAGAGCAGAAGCACCTGAGCGACGGCGAGAAGGCCAAGGCGCAGATCCGCGAGGCCTATCTGGACTGGTTGCGGCGCAGTTGCGAAAGCGTCGACCTTCTGGGCCTGGACCTGAAGGAGAGCCAGAATGTCCGCCTCGGCCAGGCCTATGTACCGGCCGTGGCCACGGGGAAGGCCGGATCCGGCGAGCCGGAATCGCTCCGAGAAGGGCGCCACACGCTGCTTCTGCACCGCCTGGGAGAAGAATCCCTCTACGTCCCCGGCGCCCCCGGTTCCGGCAAGACCACCTTCTGCCGCTGGCTGGCCTTGCTTGCGGCGGGCGGGACGCTCCCGGCCCATCCCATCCCCGCCCCGAAAGGATTCCGGGAAACACTGCCGGACGCCCTGCGCGGCCGGTTTCCCCTCTTGTGCCGGCTGCGGGAATGGGCCGGCCGCGAGGAGTGCCTGTCCGGCAAGGGCCACTGGACCCGCGCCCAACTGGAGGACAGCCTCTCCGGCTGGTTGGACCACACCCGTCCGGGCGGGCTGACCGCGGCGGTGTTCCGGGAGCAACTCACGGACGGGCGTTGCCTTTTGATCCTGGACGGCGTGGACGAACTGCCGCAGGCGCTGCCAGGTGTTCATCTCGCGGCGCAACTTCATCACCGGCCTGGCCGACGCGCTGCCGGACTGGCTGAAGCGCGGCCATCGGGTCTTGCTCACGAGCAGGCCCTACGGTCTCCGCGACGACGACCGCCGCCGGCTCCGGCTCATCGAGGCGGAACTGGCGGAGCTGCCCGATCCCCTGCAGGACACCTTCATCCGCCGCTGGTACGCCGCCGCCGATCCGCCCAAGGCCCGGGAAAAGGCCGAGGGGCTTTTGAGCCATCTGGCGGAGCGGGAGGACCTCGCCGAGCTCCGCCGGAACCCCATGCTGCTCACCGCCCTCTGCGTCATGTGGGACCAGGGCCAGAAGCTGCCGCAGGATTTTTACCGGCTCTACGATGCGGTGTCGGGCCAGGTGCTCTACAAGCGGTATGCGACGGAGAACGACCGGGACCGGGCGCGGTTCCGGCTGGAGGCCGTCGCCCTCGGGATGCACCTCGGGCTCTCCGCCGAAAGGATCACCCCGAAAGGCGAGGTGGACATCGAGGAAATCGATCGCCATCTGGCGGCCTACAGCCAGAGCGACGTGGTGACCGAGAGCGGCGCCGCCGACGCCGCCGGGCGGCGGGAAGACCTCTTGTCCAATTCGGGGCTCTTGTTGCCGCGGGACGGCGGCCGGGCGGCGTTCTACCATCTCAGCTTCCAGGAATTCCTGGCCGCCGTGCGGCTCCGGCGCATCGGCGACAAGCCCGAGGACCTGTTGCCGCACCATGCCCTCGCCTATGCGCACCGCCCCGAACTTAATCCTATCTGCCAGATCGATGCCTATGAAGAAGCCTTTATAACCACCAGGGGTACTCTCTATGAAAATTCTACCGATAAGTTTCGCCCCTAGCTTTTTACTTAATGCAACACGGGGAGCGCTCATTGGGGCAGCCATCTTTTTGGTGTTTGCATTAGTTATGGCCGCTCTCGCCGCGCACTCCGACAAATCGATCGTAAAAACTAAAATAATGGATGCCATCAAAACCTCCGCCATACAAAGACCCGGAAAGTGGGATGTGACCGATAAGCGCGGCATTGACACTTTTACAGACTGTTTGGTCCTCCAGGCATCTATTCTCGATCACGGGAATTTTCTGCAGGACATGTTTGACTCGTTGGTGTACAAGCGAAAACTTTCAGGGACGTCCGAGCCAAAAATGCATCGATGCGATGTGCTTGTAGATGTTTTATATGACACGAATGTTGAATCACCCGGCGTAAGGAGCTACAGCAGATATTGGTGGGGTTCGGCTGTAACCACAAGAATTGTGCTTGGAATGACCGGACTTTCAGTTGATGCCTATAGACAAACTATTTGGATACTATCTTTCGCATCTCTGCTTATATTTATACTCGTATTTTTCTTGTGTTATGGCCGGGTGTTTTTTGTATTCCTGCCTTTTTTTCTATCTTCAGTATTTGGATATGGTCTCTTAATACTAGGGCAAAGCATAGCGCATGCTCCGGAATTCATTGGCGGCCTATTACTATTGTCGGCTTACGGGCTGGGAAATGTACAAAGGCTATCGTTTGGTGTTAGGCCATTTGGTATAGTCTGCTCGGCTGTATATGCATCTATTTCGATCTAATGGATGCAAATGTTGTACTAATCGAAATAATGCTCTGCTGCCAGATAATTGCGCCGTACATTGCCCATGCGCATAAAATTGATTCCCCTGATGGGAAGATATCACCAACATTTAGCCCCCTCTTTCGAGAGATCGTTACAAATTCGTCATTTGTGATGGCGGGAGGATGTTTAGCAATAAATTTTGCGGGTAATCGGTTATTCTATTTCGAGTCACACGAACATTCATGATGTAGTTTTCATGTGGACGTCGCACTTGTCATATCGCATGTCCGGCAGCCTTGCACCGGCCCAAAATCTACCACCCTCTTTGTACAAGCTTTTCGTTGCGCTCAAAGATCATCGAGAATATCCATTTTACGGAATTTTTAGTAAAAGATTTGCCGATCTTTTCTATGCGTTGGGCTTTGCAGGTTGGGCCATTGCATTACCTTTTTGCTGGGTTCTGCATAAAAAAGGCAACCCGCATATCGATGCGGCGCTGGGTTTGACTATGGTCGCATCCCTTGTACCCGCATGGTTTCTTTTCTTCGAACAGCATACAATAATTCACGCGTGGATGACTGGACGTTTGGTAAGCTTGTTCTGCGGGCTTGGAATATCTCTGGCCGCTCTCGTCGCATGGGCCTATTTGGTCAAACAGCCTGTAAGGCAAATCTCTAAAGAACAAAAACCGCCTGACTAAAATTCGATCGCCAATGATCTCATCGAGCGCCGCCATCTGCACCGAGATAGGCAGGGGCACCAGGCGGTCCTGTTTCAAGTGCTCGCGCAGCACCCGGCCGCGGCGGATCTTCTGCTCGATCGAGGCCTCGACGGCCCCCTCCCCCTGTCCGCTACCTCTGGGCGAGGCTGCTCGCAGCCTCGATGAAATCTTCCCGCTCCTCTGCCCACCTGGCGAAAGCCGATGGGGATCATCGCCTTGGTGACCGACGCGGCGTCCATTAAGCAACTCCTGGGTTACCTCGGCGAGCCCACCGTCGACCGACCGGAAGCCGAGCGAACCGGTCCCTCCAGCAACGCCGCAAACGACTCGGTCGCGAAGACCGAGCCTTCCGGGGTGCAGGTCTATCCCTCGCCGCCCAGGGACTATTAGACTACGACATTTACGATCCATGGATTGAAAGTTCTCATTAAGTTCTCTCTCGTGGCGTTGAGTTCCGTCGGACAGCGCGTGCTTAGCTTCTTACGGCATTCTGGGCCACTCATTGGAAGAGCAACCCCTCGGGGACGATGGACGGAACGGTGTTGACGCTCGCTTTCATCGGCGCCGAGATCGCGGCCGTCGTGGTGGCCGGCTGGCAGGCCCATACGCACTTCGCACCGTCCGCCTCCACCGAGAAACCCTCTCCAACCGTCACGGCCGGCGGGGCAAATATCACTACTACACAAACCTCTGCGGGCACCATCACCATCGGCGGTGTGCACGGTATTCGACCGGAGGACTATCAAAGGGTATCGGCGGAATTGGGGGTCACCCAGGCCGCTCTCATAGGTTATGTAGTTAAGGAATGCCGAATATTGGCTCCAGACCGAACTGCAAGCGCCCGCGTTTCCGATCGCGCTTAGGGTGTGCGCGTTTGGCGTTGCCGGCGAGATAATCGATCCCC
>JACCXJ010000209.1 GCA_013697045.1 Gammaproteobacteria bacterium
CCGCTCCATCCGATCCTCCCGATTTACTTTGTTTGCCGATAAAGTTGATCAGATCGGGTGGAGCGCCAAAAGTTCCGTTAATTAGTTATGTCTATATATCATGTACTTATAAGATCCTACCTATGAGTAGGATATAGCCCCAACGAGCGCCGCAACCAGCGCTCCGCTGTTTCGCGCGGCGCTCGCAATATCCCAATGTTCGCCATATTAGCAGCAGTAATTGCTTTTGTTAGTCTTGCTTCCCAATGTGGGGGAATAGGGGTGCCCACGCCTGGGATGCAACAACAATCGGGCCATTGAGGCAAAAGACTGACCCTATCCTTGGGAGAAAAAAGGATATATAGGTCCTTCCCTTTTTTCCCTCTCACTTTGCCAGGTCGGCTACTTCTTCCAGCGACCAGACGTGATCGGACACTCCCGCCGCCATCGCGGGCGTGATCCGTAGTGTCCTGTGGACACGCCCGAAGTTGTACCACATGAAGTGCAGCGCGACAGCGTGGGCATGGTTCTCAACCTTCTTTGAGAAAGCGTTGGTCAGCCGCGTGAACCGGCGTATGCTCATGCGCATGGTAAGGTTCTGCCGCTCCACGTAGCTCGTGCTGACGTAGGCCGGATCTGGATCGCCCTGGCAGCAGATCCGCTCTGTCCCGATGATCTCGGGCGGGCTGTAGCGCCTTTGCCGCTCGAACAGTTGCCCATACACCTTGATGAGCTGGGCGTAGTCGATCGCCGCCCCGAAGCCTTCTTCAACCGCCTGAAGATAGACCTTATGACCGTCGCTTGTAAGCTGGATGCGGTTCGCTAGGCGCCCGGACAGATCGCAGATGAACCGCTTGGCGGTCTCGCCGCTGCGGTCGCCTACGAGCCATGACGGGACAAGCTTAGTGTCGGCGCAGATAGCCGTCCAGGTCCAGATGTCTCCAGCACCATCCGGTGCTTGTTTGGCGACTGCAAGGTTTCTCTCCTTCGCATATACAAAAGCCCATATTTCATCAACTTGCATGCGCTTGGAGGGAAGGTTACGCAGGGTTCTGTCCTGATACTCGGAGCAAGCGGCGCCCATGTCCACCAGAAGCTTGGTCACGGTGTTGATCGAGCAGTCGGCCAGGCGGGAGGTAGCCCGTAGGCTGGTGCCTTCCACCAGTAGGCCAAGGATCTGGGCGCGCTTCGCGGTGTGTAGCCTGTTCATACTGAACATTATACGTAAGCGGTTGCGCATGTCAAGCGTTTTGACGGCGAGATGCCGCCCTCCTGCGCTGTCTCTGGCAGGCAACACTTGATGTTTGGTGGGGCTCGTGCTAATTTAAAGAACGAACCTGCCCCTGTGCGTCTAAACACCGCACCTCCTACTGTCTAAATGGTTTGGTTCTGAGCCCGGATTGTCGTTAGCAATCCGGGCTCAACTATTTCTAACTCATGTCATGTTGTACCTTCGCGTCCCATCTCCCGTCTTGGAGCTGCTTAAAGTGACTGTTATCCTTTAACAAGTGGGAGATTGTCCCCTTAGGGACACCAGAATCTTTTGCAATCTCACTCCGCCGTTTGGGGCCATGGTCCTTAAGGAACTGGATGAGTTGCTTCAGGCGCTCTCCAGGAGCCGCTATCAGCGGGGTGGTGGCCGTATTCTGTTCTGATGAAGCAATATGCGAAGTAAAATTGGCCTCTAGTTGATGTCCATGGGATAGGCCGTAGTCCTCTTCGATTACAGCTGCCGCATCAAGGAGTCTCTGAGCCCGTTGCGCCAAATCATGAGCCCGACTTCTCAAGTTCGCAACCATCTCTGCCGGATCGGATGTAACCATGTTCACATCTCTGAACTGCATCAGCCGATTATCAGCCCAGCTACATGTCCCGGTCAAGCCCCGGAGCTGGATCACGGGAGAGATCATAATTCTAACCGCTGGATAAGATCATGATGCCCCAGCGGTTGTTAACCGCTTGCGGGCATGGATCAGGAGAGATATGATGAGATGAGGCGGCGTGACCGAGTGGTCAGGTACCGGGCCTTGCAATCCTGGGTATGTCGGTTCGAGTCCGACCGCCGCCTCTCTTTAAGTATATCATTCAGAAGCCTTCTTGCCCCATCGCGCACGTCCAGCCTTGCTCGCGGCCTTGCGTCGCTCCTCAGGGGTCATGCTTGCGGCCCTTGCCGGGCCTCCTTTGAGCCCGCCTGCCCGCCCCAGCTTGACCGCCGCGGGGTTCTTGCCCTCGTTCGGGTCCTTGTCCTCGACCTGGCCGGTCGCTAAGTCTACGATGAGCTTAGCCCGTTGGTTGGGATCGCGGGGCCGGGGTGGCTTGCTTGAGCGGTTAGGCATGTGCCTACCGTGACACGGCAGGGGCGCGGCGTCAAGTGCGCCGCGGTTCAAACTGAGACACTACCCCGCCATCGAAGAGCTTGACGGGCTTCTCTCGCGGCTTGGCGTTGCGGATCGCGCGGTCGGTGAGCGGCATGGGGGTAACACCTCTCGGGGGTAGGCCAGTTACCCCACAATGTTACCCCCAGATACCCCCGGATGTCAACGGATGGCCACGGGCACCAGCGGACGGATGAAGCATAAAAAAACCCGCTGGGACGCGGGCTTAGTGGACGACTGCGGACGTTGGCGGAAGGGTCTTTGGTGGGCGATGTAGGGATCGAACCTACGACCTCTCCCGTGTGAAGGGAGCGCTCTCCCGCTGAGCTAATCGCCCGGTGGCCGAGATTGTAGGGACGGGTAGCGCGGCGGTCAATGAAGCCCTTGAGCGACTGGTAGAATGAGGGCGACCCATCCGGACAACGACAGAGACATGACGACGATCAGGACCCGCTTCGCGCCGAGCCCTACCGGCTACCTGCACATCGGCGGCGCCCGCACGGCGCTGTTCTCCTGGCTCTATGCCCGCAGGCACCAGGGTGTGTTCGTGCTGCGTGTCGAAGACACCGATCGCGAGCGCTCCACCGGGGAAGCGGTCCGCGCCATCCTCGACGGCCTGGAATGGCTCGGCCTCGATCATGACGAGGGGCCGTTCTTCCAGACCGAGCGCTTCGCGCGTTATCGCGAGGTGATCGACTCCCTTTTGGCTCGCGGTCTGGCCTATCACTGCTACTGCTCCCGGAAGCGCCTGGAGGCGCTCAGGGCCGAGCAAATGGCGCGCAACGAGAAACCGCGCTATGACGGTCGTTGCCGCCGCGCTGCCGAAGGCCGCCCGAGCGATGCGGATACCCCGCCGGTGGTCCGCTTCAAGAACCCGCTCGATGGCGAGGTCGTGGTCGAGGACCTGATCCGGGGGCGGGTCGCCTTCCGGAATCGAGAGCTCGACGATCTCATCCTCTTGCGCTCCGACGGGACGCCCACCTATAACCTGTCGGTAGTGGTTGACGACCTCGATATGGGTATCACCCACGTCATCCGCGGCGACGACCATCTGAACAATACCCCGCGCCAGATCAATGTCTTTCGCGCGCTCGAGGCGCCCGTCCCTGCGTTTGCCCACCTGCCCATGATCCTGGGGTCGGACGGCAAGCCGCTGTCCAAGCGGCACGGCGCGGTGAGCGTCCTGCAGTACCGCGATGACGGTTACCTACCCCAAGCCCTCCTGAATTACCTCGCGAGGCTCGGCTGGTCGCATGGCGACCAAGAAGTCTTTTCGATGAAGGAGCTGATCGAGAAATTCGACATCGCCGATGTCAACAAGGCGGCCGCGACCTTCGATCCGCAGAAGCTCCTGTGGCTCAATCAGCATTATATGAAGCAGGGGGACGTCGATGATCTGATCCGCCGCCTGCGCTTTTTTCAGGAGCGCGCGGGCATCGAACCGAAAGCCCCGCCGGAGCTCGCCGAGGTGATCGAGCCGCTGCGGGGGCGCTCCAAGACCCTGGTGGAGATGGCGGCGAAAACGCGGCTCTTTTATCAGGAGCTGGGCGATTATGACCCGGTAGCGGCCAAGCGATATCTTAGCGCCGAGATGCACAGGCCCCTCATCGCACTGCGGGAGGGCTTGACGGGCCTACCGCGATGGGATGCCGGATCCGTTCATGCTGCCATCGGCAACGTGGCGGCCGGGCACGGCCTGAAGTTCGGGCAATTGGCCCAGCCGCTACGCGTGGCGGTCTGCGGCACAACGGCGTCGCCCCCCATCGATCACACCGTCGCGCTCCTTGGCCGCGAGCGATGCCTCGCGCTCATCGACCGGGCGCTTTGCTATATCGGCGACCGCCATGGATCGGGAGAGAGTGAGGGGTCGAGCTCATCGACGAACGTGTTTGATTAGTTTGATTGGATTCCCGTCATCTCCGGCTTTCGTCGGGGCAGGCTCTGATCTTCGCTCGGAGGGAGAAGGGCTTTCCAGATCCGTTGAATCGGTCTGTAAGACGTTGACGGCGTGAGGATCTAGCCAAAGATATTTGAAATTACGGGTACATCTCCGGGAGCGTTTCAGCCGAAAGGGTGCTAAGGTTTTGTCGTCATTCCAGCGAAAGCTGGAATCCATGGGAGCGTACCAATGCCAAAACAGCCTTGCGTTTACATTCTTGCCAGCCGCTGGCACGGGACGCTCTATGTTGGGGGGTGACCTCTGAACTGGCGAAACGGGTCTGGCAACACAAGAATGACGTGTTGCCTGGTTTCACGCGTCGTTATGGTGTTCACAGATTCGTGTAGTACGAGCCCCCATGAGAGCATGGTGGCGGTGATCGCGCGGGAAAAAGCCATCAAAGCGTGGAAACGACAATGGAGATCGAGCTCATCGAAGGCAGTAATCGTCAGTGGCTCGATCTATACGAGGGTCTAGGCTGACACGTCGCATGGATTCCAGCTTTCGCTGGAATGACGAGGACGGAGGTACTGACGAGGACGGAGGTACTTGCGGACCCGGATGCAGGCGTGCAAGGGTGGATCAACCACGTGCGCTACGCCGACACCTGGGGGCTGCGCGAGCACGTGTTTGCAACGCATCCCATACCGAAGCACGAGGTATCACGACCGGCCCGCGCCGAAAACGCGGTTTTCGTAGCGGGGGAAGTCTCCCCCGCACCCGGGTGAAGGGGATAGGTGAGGATCTAGAAGTTCGGGAACAGCGTCTCCACGGACAGTCCCTCGCGCTCCAGGATCTGGCGTAGACGCCGCAAGGCTTCGATCTGGATCTGGCGCACGCGTTCGCGGGTCACTCCGATCTCGTTGCCGACCGCCTCGAGCGTCGCGATCTCGAAGCCGTGCAGGCCGAAACGCCGCTCCACCACCGCGCGCTGCTTTTCGTTCAGCTCCGTGAGCCACAGGTCGACGTGGTGGCGTACGTCGCTGTCTTGCAGGATCAGCGACGGGTCGAGGTTCTGCTCGTCGGGGATGGTATCGAGCACCGAGCGGCCCGACTCGCGCTCGGCGGGACTGTCGATCGAGGTCACACGCTCGTTCAGACCCGCCATATGCTCGACCTCGGCGAGGGAACGATCGAGCAGGTGGGCCACTTCCTCGGGTTTTGGCTCATGGTCCAGGGTCTGGGTCAGACGCCGCATGGCGCGCGTGTAGAGATTGATCTCCTTGACCACATGGATGGGCAGGCGGATGGTGCGGGTCTGGTTCATCAGGGCGCGCTCGATGGTCTGGCGGATCCACCAGGTGGCGTAGGTCGAAAAGCGAAATCCGCGCTCGGGATCGAACTTCGCGACCGCCCGGATGAGCCCCAGGTTGCCCTCTTCGATGAGGTCCAGGAGGGCCAGGCCGCGGTTCAGGTAGCGCCTCGCGATCTTCACCACGAGGCGCAGATTGCTCTCGATCATTCGCTTGCGGCTGTGCGCATCCCCGCGGCGCGCGGCGCGCGCCAGGCGTACCTCCTCGATGGCCGAGAGCAGGGGAGAGAACCCGATCTCGCTCAAGTAAAGGCGCGTAGCGTTGAGCTCGGTATCGGAGAACTCCTCGCTCGACTTCCCGTTCGGGCCGGCCGCGTCGTCACCGAGGCCTCCGCCGAGGTTTCCCTCACCGAGCGCCTCATAGCCCGATAGCTCGTCATCGCTGGCGTCACTCGATCCGTCGTCGCTCTCTGTCCTGGCGTTCATGGCGCTCCGGTGTGATTGACTGAAGACACTATTGACTCAAAGCGGATGGTAGAGTATCCCCAAGTCGAAAATACATAAATGGGTCGCGCGTGTTTTCGGCAAGGAGCTCGACTGGCGCTCTGGGGCATCCATGCTATAAATTAACAAAAAAAGTGGCCCACCCCGGGGCGGATCGTCTCCCACCGATCCACCCCCGTCTCGATCTGTCGTTCCGCCTAGATCTGTCGTTCAGGAAGGTAGTCCCGCGGCGGTACGGGTTTGCCGTTACGCCGGATCTCGAAGTAGAGCTTGACCTGGTTGGTCCCGGTGCTTCCCATCTCCGCGATCGGTTGTCCGCCGGAGACCCTGATCCCCTCTCGCACCAGCAGCCGGCGATTATGCGCGTAGGCACTGAAATAAGTATCGTCGTGCTTGATGATGATAAGCCTTCCGTAGCCCACAAGTCCATCGCCGCTGTAAACGACCTGACCCGCGGCGGCGGCGCGGATCGCCTGTCCGATCTCACCGACGATCTCGACGCCTTGTTTGCCGGATCCGATGCCGATCGCCTGCAGCCTGCCCTGCGCCGGCCACTGCCAGCGGATGGGATCCGAGCTCGCCGCCGCACTCGCGGGCGCCGGTCGAGGCGCTGCCGCCATCGCCTGCTTCCGGGTCGCGGCACGCTCACGATGCGCGCGGACGGCCGGCCACTTTCGCGGCGGTTGCGTCGCGGCGCGCGGCCTGGCGTCTTCGACGACGTTTCTCGGGCCCAAAACCAGACGCCGGCCCGGGTAGATCCGATACGGCGCCCGGATACCGTTGCCCCGTGCCAGAACGCGATAATCCTGGCCGTAGCGAAAGGCGATGCCGTACAGCGTGTCCCCACGCACGACCGTGTGATAGCGGCCCGCGGGCCGGGACTCGGCTGTCCCGCGCCGGCCCTCGGCCTCCTCGCCCAGCGGCGGCTCCGTGATAACGCATGCGCCGAGCAGGGACGCCCCGAACAGAACCAGCAAAGGCCGCCAGAGACTGAACACTGTCCGGGATCGACGCCCGTCTGGGATCATTGCCCGTCCGGGATCGACGCCCGTCCGAGATCAGCGTCCATTGGGATCAACGTCCACTGGGATCAACGCCCACTGGGATCGACGCCCATTGGGATCGACCCGCGTCCGGGACCAGCGCTCACTGGGGATCATCGGCCACCGGGGATCGTCGGCCGCTGGGGATCGTCGGCCCCTGGGGATCATCGGCTAGTCACACCGGTCCGCATCGGGACGAAGCGCACCGGCTCGAGGAGCGCGCGCTCGAAGCCTCCGGCATGGCGGGTGACCAGCATGAGCTCCTGGTGATCGGCCTCGCCGATCGGGATGACCATGCGCCCGCCGAGCTCCAGTTGCTCGCACACCGCGATCGGCACGGCCACCACGGCCGTGGCCACCAGGATGGCATCGTAGGGGGCGTGCTCCGGCCAGCCGAGACGCCCGTCCCCGTGTCTGACGCGCACGTTGTGATATCCGAGTGCCGCCATGCGTTCGCGGAGCTTCTTGACCAGGCTGGCCATGCGTTCGACGGCGTAAACGGTGTGGGCGAAGTGGGCCAGGACGGCCGACTGATAACCCGACCCAGCCCCGATCTCCAGCACGCGCGCGATGGGACCCGAGGTCAGGAGCGCTTCCGTCATCCGGGCCACGATATAGGGTTGCGACACGGTCTGGCCATGGCCGATCGGCAGGGCGGTGTTCTCGTAGGCACGGCTCGCCAGGGCCTCATCGACGAACAGGTGGCGCGGGACCGTCCGCATGACGTGCAGGACCTCGACAGAGCTTATCCCCATCTCGCGCAACTGGCCAGTCAACCGGTCGCGCGCGCGTTGCGAGGTCAAACCGATGCCGCGCTCGTCGCCCTTCATTCACTAGGCACGCTGGCACTGAGGTTCGGCACGTCCGCCACGGTGGGATCCGCCGTGGTGAACTCTGCAAGCCAGTGGGCCACCGCGTCGAGCGCCCGGTAGTGGGTCATGTCCACCTGAAGCGGGGTGACGGAGACATGGCCGGTCCTGACGGCATGAAAATCGGTGCCCGGCCCGGCGTCTTCCTCGGGCCCCGACGGACCGACCCAGTAGATGGGCCGGCCGCGCGGATCGAAGGCCGGTACCACGGGCTCGGACTTATGGCGCCGCCCGAGCCGCGTGGCCTCAAACCCGGCGAGGTCCGCATAGGGCCGATCGGGGACATTTACGTTCAGGATGGTGTCGGCCGGCAACCGACGGGTCGCGATGCCCTCCACGAGCCGCAGGGCTACCCGGGCCGCGGTCTCGTAATGCGCCGCCTCGGCGCCCACCAGCGAAATGGCCAGGGCCGGCAGGCCCAGGAAGCGCCCCTCGATGGCCGCCGCCACGGTGCCCGAGTACAACACATCGTCCCCGAGGTTGGCGCCGGTATTGATGCCGCCGATCACCATGTCGGGCATGCGATCCAAGAGCCCGGTGATGGCGAGGTGGACGCAGTCGGTGGGCGTGCCGTCCACGTAGATGAAACCGTTGTCGGCGCGCGTGGCTCGGATCGGCTTTTCAAGCGTGAGGGAGTTGCTGGCCCCGCTGCGGTCCCGATCGGGGGCCACCACCACCACCTCCCCGACGCCGCAGAGGGCCTTGGCCAGGCACACGATGCCGGGCGCCTGGTAGCCGTCGTCATTGCTCAACAGAAACCGCACAGGCATCTCCGCCGGCCCGCGGCCGCGCGCGCTCGGTCCCTAACGGTTATCGCTGCTCAGGGCGGCCATCTTTATATAGTTACAGCTTCAAACGCTCCCCTACGGTGCCGCACGCCCTCGGCCGTCGAGGGGTCACCGCAGCAGGAGCTCCAGCAAGGCCTTCTGCGCGTGCAGTCGGTTCCCGGCCTCGTCCCACACCACGCTACTCGGCCCGTCCATGACCCCGGCGCTGACCTCCTCGCCGCGATGGGCGGGCAGGCAGTGCATGAACAGCGCCCCGGGATCGCACAGCCCCATCAAGGCCTCATTGACCTGATAAGGCAAAAACACCGCCCGCCGCGCCTCGGCCTCTTGCTCTTGGCCCATGCTGGCCCACACGTCGGTCACGACCAGATGCACACCGCGCACCGCCTCCTCCGGCCGCTCGAAGCACCTGAGCGCCGCACCGCCGCCCTCGACGACCTCGGGGGGCGGAAGGTAGCCCGGCGGACAGCACAGGTGCAAGGTGAAGCCATAGAGACCGGCGGCCTCGATATAGCTACAGCATACGTTGTTGCCGTCCCCGAGCCAGGCCACGCGCCTGCCGGCGATGGGGCCGCGGTGCTCCACGTAGGTCTGCATGTCGGCCAGGAGCTGACAAGGATGGTGGCGATCGGTCAGGCCATTGATGACCGGCACGCTCGCATGCGCCGCGAAGCGTACCAGCCGATCGTGCCCGTGGGTACGCACCACGATCGCATCGACCATGCGCGACAGGACGCGGGCCATGTCCTCGACGGGCTCCCCGCGGCTCAGCTGGGTGTCCTGCACGGACAAAAAAATCGCCGTGCCGCCGAGTTGGGCCATCGTGGTCTCGAAGGACACGCGCGTGCGCGTCGAGGACTTCTCGAAGACCATGGCCAGCACCCGACCAGAGAGCGGTCTCGGGCCCGAGACCTTGCGCGACTTCTGCCCGATGCCGCGCCGGAGCAGGCCGTCCAGCTCCGCGGGTGAGAGATCGCCCAGGGTCAGGAAATGCCTCGCCACGATCTCGATCACCCCTGGCCCCCAGCGGACCGGTCCCTAGGTGGCGTCCCCGCCGAGGAACTCGCGGATGACGTTGCCGAGGCGCTCCACGAGGTCCGCGGCCTGGGCGTCGCTCAGGATGAGCGGCGGCAGGAGCCGCACCACGCGCTCGGCGGTCACATTGATGAGGAGGCCGAGACCGAGCGCCCGCTCCACCAACTCCCCACAAGGCCGATCGAGCATGACGCCGATGATAAGCCCGCGCCCGCGTATCTCGACCACGCCCGGTACGTCGCCGAGCGCGCGGCGCAGTCGCTCCATGAGCGCTTCGCCGAGCTCTGCCGCACGCTCGGCGAGCCGCCCTTGCTCCAGTAGGTCGAGGACCGCCAAGGCCGCCCGGCACGCGAGCGGGTTGCCGCCGAAGGTCGAGGCGTGCTTGCCGGGCCGGATCAGGCCGGCTGCGGCGCCGCGTGCGAGACAGGCGCCGATCGGTACGCCATTGCCCAGGGACTTGGCGAGCGTCATGACATCCGGCGTGATGCCCTCGTGCTGGAAGGCGAACCAGCGGCCGGTCCGGCACATCCCGGTCTGAACCTCGTCGAGCATCAAGAGCCACCCGTGCCGGTCACAGACCTCACGCAGGCCCGCCAGATAACCGGGCGGCGGCATCACGACCCCGCCCTCTCCCTGGATCGGCTCGCACAGCACCGCGACGATCTCGCGCCGATTGGCGCCCACCGCGCGCAGGGCCTCGAGATCGCCGTAGGGCACGCGCACGAAGCCCTGCACCAGGGGTTCGAAGCCGGCCTGCACCTTGCGAGCTCCGCTGGCCGTCAAGGTCGCGAGCGTGCGGCCGTGGAAGGCCCCTTCCATGACCACGATTGCCGGCGCCTCCAGCCCCCGCTCATGGCCCAGGAGCCGGGCGATCTTGATGGCCGCCTCGTTGGCCTCGGCCCCGGAATTACAGAAGAACGCCTGGTCCATCCCCGACAGCGCCACGAGGCGCTCGGCCAGACGTTCCTGCGAAGGGATGCAATAGAGATTGGAGGTGTGGACGAGGACGGCCGCCTGCTCGGCCACGGCCTGTGCTACCGCCGGGTGGGCATGCCCGAGCGCACACACGGCGATCCCGCCGACGGCATCGAGATAGCGCCGCCCCTCGGTGTCCCACAGCCAAACGCCCTCGCCGCGTACGAAGGCCACCGGCAGCCGCTGATAGCTCGACATAAGAGCGCTACTCACGCGAATGTCCTCCGACCGAAAACGGCAAGCCCGGCCGGGGCCGGGCTTGCCTCGCAGGTCCGAGACGGGGGCCTAGCCCGGATTTCTCACCACCTCACCGCTCCCATCGCCAGTGATCAAGCCGTCATCGATCAAAAGGGCAGGCCATGACTGGCCGCCCCCATGAACAGCAACATGGGGATCGATAGCAGGGTGTTGGTGCGCGAGGCGAGGAACGCCACGCGCCGGGCCCGGGCCTTCTCCTGATCGGTGGCCGAGACCAGGCCCAGGACCCTCTTCTGATTGGGCCAGATGAGGAACCAGACATTGAAGATCATGATGGTGCCTAGCCATGCCCCCATGCCGATGGTGGCCAGATATCGGGCCGAACCGGGGTCCTCGGTACCGATCCCGAGTAGGAAGGCACCCGTGAAGTTGGCGCCGAGATAGGCGGCGCCCGAAACCCAGGTCGCGACCGCCGCCCAGCGGAACCACAGGAGCGCGCGCGGGGCGATGTATTTACTGATGGCGGCGGGGCCGGGCCCGCCCTTGTCGGCGGCCGCGGCCGCGAGTGCCGGGACCTGCACGAAATTGAAGTAATACAGGAGCCCGATCCACGTCACGCCCGCGAGAAAGTGGATCCAGCGGTCGATGGATAGCCATTCCATATCTTGTCCTCCCCTGGGACGCCCGCGCTCAGGCGCCGGCGATGACCTTGATGATGATGGTCAGGATCACGGCCAGGACCACGCCCGAGGCGATGGTCCCCACGATGGTATCGAGCGGGTTCATTTTTCCTCCCCCTTTGGACTGCAAAGGGCCGTCTCGTCGAGAGCCGCGATTGTGGGACATCACCGGGCACCATTGCAAGCCATTCCCCATTGCCAAACGTCCATGCTGATCGGAAGCCCGAGCGCGCGCAGGTTCCGGAGCTGTGCGATGGCCTGATCGGAGTCTTCGAGGCGGTGATCTCGAGGTCCAGGTAGCGCGGATCGCAAGCGCATTCGGACCCGATGTCGCGCACCGCGGGGACCATGGCGCGGTGCTTGAGCTGGCGCGGAGAGAGGTGGACCGAGACGCGCAGCGGCGGGCGGGACCCGGAATCTAGCCTAGCCAGGCGCGGTACTGGCAGAACGGCACCCAGTCGTCCAGGCCACGATGATCTCGCACCTCCTCCGCGATCGGGATGATCCCGGGGGCGATACTCACTCGCGCTCGGTTTCGACAGCTTTGCGGGCGCGACCGCAGGGCTTCTCGGCGATTGGCAGGCGATGCTCCGCCATCAGCTTCCGGTATCGCCGCCCTTCGAGACCTGTTGGGATGTGCTGCCTGAGTTCTTTGCGTGGCTCGAGGGCACGGCTGCTCTTCCCGCCCTCGCCACCGCACCCCTCGGTGCCGAAGACGAAGTCTTCCGGCCGCCGGTCGGTCTTCTTCGGCGGAGGCGTTCTCGGTTCCTCGTTCCTGGAGATCATTCGCTCCGCGGCCGTCAACCGCCTATGCTATCAGCCCAGTCGGATTCTGTGAAGGAAATGGGATGCCCCCAAGCGGCCAGAGCCGAAGACGCCGGTGCAAACCCGGCTCCCCCTAAAGCCGTCCGCCTGACCGCCCGCTAGAGCCGGGTAGGGGCCGTCCGCGGGAGCAACGACTAAGCTCGGTTTATCTGGGACCGCTGGATGCGAGGGTTTGTAACCATTTTCAGTCCTGACAGTCCGGCTTTTCCTTTCCCTGGTGGATTTTTCTTACGATTTTACTAATGACTACTTTCTGGAATAAAGTTTACAACGTTTATAGAGTTTATTGCATCATAAGAGATGGGATAAATTATTGTAGGGCAGTTGTTGACTGTAGAAACAACAGTGATCAACTGATAATATTGTTAGAAGGCGAAGTTTGCCAACTTGAAGAGCAGAAAGCGAAAAGCATGGTGCTTCGAGGTGGGATTATAGACAAGAATAGGTCTTTCTTAGAAAGGAGAGACAAGCAGATTAGTGAACTTCAAGCACATATTATTTATCTTAAACACAAAGTAGATTATGTTCTGGAGATGTAATGATGGAGATTTTTATGTGGATCCCGTTTAGCGCACGCTAGCTAGCACAAGGAGCAGCGCAATGGGGCCTCGCATCGAGGAATGCCTCATTCGACGCGCCACACCAATGTGCTGGGTAACCGGCCCGAGCGGTGCTGGAAAGACGGCGCTTGAAGCCGCCCTCGCGCATCACGCGGACACCTGCCTCGCCGTCTCTCTCTCGACGGCAACCCGATCGCTGTCTGGAGCGACCCTACGCTTCTCGGCATGAGCAGCATCCGCTGATGTGCCCTTTCTCGACGCACTCGACATCGTCCAGCAGTCGAGCGGACCGGGTCACAAGCGCAGACAACCTGAAAAAGGGGTTTACCTCAAAAGGGGACCTGTCGCCTGAGGCCAACGACAAATAGCCAGCTCACAAGCTGTGCTCCAGAAGCAATTTGATGGTCTAGGCATTCTCTTTCTATCCGAGAGAGAAGATAGTCCCCTTTTGTGGGAAAGATATGGAGATCAAGAGGGCGCGCAGCGCTATCCAACGTGCCACACCCGTGGCATCAAGGCTCGTGCGATCACCCCTGAGATCTGGGCCACTCCGTCGGCCGATCATCGGATGGTGGACTAGGCGGCGCGGGGTTGGCCGGTAGCGCGGCCCAGGAGTGATCCGAAGCCCGCGGGGGCCCCTCGCTAGGCTCGCCTTGGTCATGATCGCCGGACTCCGAGACCTCGGATGAAAATGGTGCCGGGGGACCGCCTTCCGATCCAGCCGCGGCGGTCCCGGGCGGCTGGTTGGGATCAGGGCTCTCGGCATGCGCCCTCGCCCCGCCACGACGACCGCGCCGGCGACCCCCCCGTCCACCGCGGCGCGAGGGCCGCGAGGGGTCTCGCGCCGGGGCCGCCGCGGCCTGTCCCGATTCTTCCGGAGGAGGTGCAGCGCTCGTTATTTCGCTGGCCGTTTCTTGGTCAGCAGCGGATGGCGGCGGCGCGCCGGCATCGCCTTCCACGATCTCGGACGCCCGGTGGGACGGGCGTGGACGCCCGCGGCGCGGGCCGCCGCCCCGGGCGGGACGGCCGCCACGCCGGTGACGCGGATCTTGCTCGCCGCGCTCGCGTGTGGAGGCCGGCGCCTCGGGCTCGATCGGGTTCACGGGCGCCGACTCGGCGGCACGAGCCTCGGGGTTCACGCCCGGCTCCGACCGATCCTCTCCGAACAAGCTGGAAAACAGGCGGCGAATGAAGTTGCCGTGACCGGCGCCTTTGGAGTCGAACGACAGCGGCAGCGGTGGTGGCGGCGGCTGGGGCGCAGGGGTATCGCGCAAGATGTCCTTCACCGCCGGCCCCTCGGTGGGGCGCGTGTCGCGCGTCCCGACCTCGATCTCGGCGGCCGGAGTCCGGCTGATGAGTTGGTAACTGGCCTCGCGGGGGCCCGCCAAGGCGAGGTCCTGTTGGCGGATCCGCTTGAGATCGTATTGCGGGGTTTCAAGGTTGGGGTTGGGTAGCACCAGGACCCGGACATCGTGGCGGGACTCGATGCCGCCGACCTCCTGGCGTTTCTCGTTGAGCAGAAAGGCCGCCGCCTCGACCGGCAGCTGCACGACCAACTGGGCGGTGGCGTCCTTCAGGGCCTGTTCTTCGATGATCCGCAACACCGACAGTGCCAGGGACTCGACCCCGCGGATGGTGCCCTGCCCATCGCAGCGCGGGCACACGATGTGGCTGTACTCGGTCAGCGACGGGCGCAGGCGTTGGCGCGACATCTCCAAGAGCCCGAAGCGCGAGATGCGGCCGATCTGGACCCGCGCGCGATCCATCTTGAGGGCCTCCCGGAGCCGGTTCTCGACCTCCCGCTGGTTCTTCTGGCTGGACATATCGATGAAGTCGATGACGATGAGACCCCCGAGGTCCCGCAGCCGCAACTGCCTCGCGACCTCGTCAGCGGCCTCCAGGTTGGTGTTGAACGCGGTCTCTTCGATGTCCGCACCGCGCGTGGCGCGTGCCGAGTTGATGTCGATGGTGATGAGTGCCTCGGTGGGCTCGATCACGAGCCCCCCTCCGGAGGGCAGCGCGACCTCGCGGCCGAAGGCGGTCTCTATCTGGCTCTCGATCTGGTAACGACTGAATAGCGGGACGCTATCCTCGTACAGCTTGAGCTTGCGGAGGTTCTGGGGGGTGACCTGCTGCATGAACTCGCGGGCCTTCTCATGGAGCGCCGGGTCGTCGATCAGGATCTCCCCGATGTCGTTGCGCAGGTAGTCTCGGATGGCGCGGATGATGACGTCTTGGTCTTTGTAGATGAGGAAAGGCGCCGTCCGCGTTTGGGCCGCCTCGTCGATGGCTCGCCACAGGCGCAGCAGGTATTCGAGGTCCCACTTGAGCTCCTCGGGGCCCTTGCCGGTGCCCGCGGTGCGCAGGATGAGGCCCATGCCCTCGGGGATGTCGAGGCTGCTCAGGGCCTCGCGGGCCTCTTCGCGCTCGTCCCCCTCGATCTGGCGGGACACGCCCCCGGCGCGCGGGTTGTTGGGCATGAGCACGAGATAACGGCCGGGCAGGCTCACGAAGGTCGTGAGCATGGCGCCCTTGGTGCCGCGCTCGTCCTTCTCGACCTGCACGACCAGATCCTGGCCTTCCCGCAACACCTCCTTGATGTTGAGCCGCGAGCCCGAGCGCGGCGGCTCCGAGAACAGTCCACGCGCGACCTCCTTGAGCGGCAGGAAGCCGTGCCGGTCGCTACCGTAATTGACGAACGCGGCCTCCAGGCTCGGTTCGATGCGGACCACGCGGGCCTTGTAGATATTGGATCGGCGCTGTTCTCGTCCTACCGCCTCGATGTCGAGGTCATACAGGCGTTGCCCCTCGACGAGGGCCACCCGCAACTCCTCGGGGTGAGTTGCGTTGATCAACATTCTTTTCATGTTGCTGGTATCCTAATAGGCGCATGTCATGGCGATGGACGGCGCCCGGGCGGCGTTCGATACCGCCGTCGATCCCGGCCCCGAGGCTCCCAGGCCGGTTCATCACGGCGATGGCCCGAAGTCGGATCGGTCGCGCACGCCCGCAGGCCCACTCACAGCGCGGACAGCGCCCCCACAGGGTTTTTAGATTGATCATAAGGGATCGGTTCGGCTCTAAAGAGGACCACCCCTCGCTCAAGGTTTTGAACAGGACCCGGCCGCCGGGCCGGATCCCGTGGGTCATGCCGCCGCACCGGCAGGTCCCAGGCGTATGCAAGGCGAAACAAGCACTCTGCGCGGTCCCCTCGGGACGCGGGCGGGCGGCTGCTGCGGTTCGTTTACGCCGAAGCCGGACTGTGCGCTCACCTGCTACGGATAGCTCGGGCCCTGGCTTCCGGGACCGCCAAACGCCACGGTGCCTGGGAGCATCGACGTTCGCTCGACCACGATCCCGCTGCGGGCGTGCTTCCGACGGGCAGGCCCCCGGCGGCGCGCCCCGCTCGCCCCCGCGGGGCAGACCGGATTATGCCGGCTTGAGGTACTATAACAACGATACCGGCATGCAGCAATCGACAGCGATGGTGACCCCGCCGGACGCGACAGTGCCGGCAACCCGGCAGGTGCGCCAGTTGGAGGTCACTCCCGAGCACGCCGGCCGCCGCATCGACAACTTTCTGGCGTGGGTCCTCAAGGGGGTCCCGAAGAGCCGCATCTACCGCATGCTGCGAAGCGGTGAGGCGCGCGTCAATGGCGGTCGGGTCAGGCCCGCCTATCGAATATGTCCCGGTGACCGGCTGCGCATCCCTCCGGTCTATACGGAGGCTCCTCCGAATCGAGGGCCTGAAGTCCCGGAATGGCTGAAGACCGCGCTACGAGACGCCGTGGTCTATGAAGACCCGGATCTCCTTGCGCTGGCTAAACCAGCGGGCGTGGCCGTTCATTCCGGCACCGGGGTGAGCTTGGGGCTCATTGAGGCGCTCCGGGCAATGCGCCCGGAGGAGCCCTATCTGGAGCTGGTGCATCGGCTCGACCGCGGCACCTCGGGCTGCCTCTTGGTGGCGCGGCGCCCCGAGGCGCTGCGCGCGCTCCACGGGATGCTGCGCGCGGGCCGGATCGAAAAGACCTATCTCACCCTCCTGCGGGGCCGCTGGCGGGGTGGGGCGGAGGTCGTGGACCTCGGCCTGCGTCGGGACGTGCTGAGGTCCGGGGAGCGCATGGTCGGCGTCGCGACAGACGGAAAGCCCGCGCGTACGGTGTTCGCCCCGCGTGAGCTGTTCCGGAGCGCCAGTCTCATGGAGGCGCGTTTGATCACCGGCCGCACCCATCAGATCCGGGTTCACGCAATGGAGATCGATCATCCGGTAGCGGGCGACGCCAAGTATGGAGACAAGGGTTTCAACCGGGTGATGCGTGACCTGGGGCTGCGGGACCTGTTCTTGCACTCGCACCGCATCGCACTGGTTTCACCCAGGTCGGGGGCGCGCATCTCGATCGTGACGGAACTGCCCGCGGTACTCCGCGGGGTCCTCCAGGCGTTGCGTGCCGCCGACCGTCATTAAATCGAAAGAGGAGTAACCCAGATGGATGACCCATCCGCTTCGAGACCGGAACCGATTGCCGAGCAGGGTTTCGAGCGCAAGCTCGTCTCCGATCTGCTCTCTGCCGCGGTGACGGAGCAGCGCCGGACGCGTCGCTGGGGGATCTTCTTCAAGTCGCTTCTCGCCGTTTACCTCGTGACCTTGCTGGTTCTCTCTCTGTCCAACGGTCAATCGCTCACGTCGCTGTCGGGAGCGGGGCATACCGCGCTGATCGACATCGAAGGGGTAGTCGGATCGGACCCCGAGGCCAGCGCGGACAATGTGGTCACGGGCCTACGCGAGGCCTTCGAGGACGCCAAGACCAAGGGCGTGATCCTGCGTATCAATAGCCCCGGGGGCAGCGCCGTCCATGCCGGCTACGTCAACGACGAGGTCTATCGCCTGCGGGCGAAGTACCCGGACATCCCTGTCTACGCCGTGATCATGGACGTGTGCGCCTCGGGCGGTTACTACATCGCCGTCGCGGCCAACCGGATCTTCGCCGACAAGGCCAGCCTGGTCGGGTCCATCGGCGTGGCCATGCGCAGCTTCGGCTTCGTCGGGACGCTCGATCGGCTCGGCATTGAGCGGCGGTTGTGGACGGCCGGTGAGCACAAGTCCTTCCTGGACCCGTTCTCGCCCACCAAGCCCGAGGACGTGGACCACCTCAAGGGGGTATTGAGCCAGGTGCACCGCCAATTCGTCGATGTCGTCAAGAAGGGCAGGGGTGAGCGCCTGAAGGACGACCCGAACCTCTACAGCGGGCTCGTCTGGACCGGCGAGGAGGGGGTAGCGCTCGGGCTCGTGGATGCCCTCGGCAGCAGCAGTTATGTGGCCCGCGAGGTGATCGGGGCCGAGGACATCGTCGATTTCACCCACAAAGAGCCCCTGCTCGAGCGCCTGTCCGATGGCCTCGGGGGGGCGGTGGCCAAGGTTTTGGCCAAGAGCGTGCCGGCCATACAGTGATCCCGCTCGAGGCCGAGGGTGCCCGGGCTTGGAACCCTGCTCACAGACCGAAGTGCGCCTCCATTCCCAAGACGCGAGAGGCTTTGTTGAGACGCGCATCGAAGCAGCCGAAAACGAGCGGCTCTTGAGCGATTGCCATCGCGTGGTGAGCGGCGGCGAGCTGCACGGCATCATACGCACGCAGGGCGAAGGTGTCCGCGAGCTCGCCAGCCTTTTCGACCACGGGCTGGGTGACCTCCAGGACCAGCAGCCGGGGCCAGTCTCTCGCGAGGGCGCGCTTCGCATCCTCGATAGCAGCCGCATCCGCAGGCGCTGCCCGCGCGCGGCGCGAGAATGCGGCATACGCCTCGGCCCAGGCGATCCGGCATACCGCTACCACCTCCGACGCCGCCACCAGCCCCTTGACCGCTGCGCTCTCCGCCTCGACTACGTACAGCTTTACCAGGGCGGAGGTATCGCAGAAGAGGATCACGCTCGATCCTCCAGCACCAGCGCGCTGACCGGTCGGCCGGCATCGGAGAGATGCACCTCGGCCCCGGCCGGCTTGCCGCCACCCCATTGCCCGGCCCCCGTCGCCAAGAGGCTCGCCAACCCGCCACTCGCTGGCGCTGGAACGCCGATCACCCGGGCCACGACCTTGCGGTGCCAGGTGATCTCGATAGCTTGGCCGGCGCGGGCTTGCGTCAAATATCGAGACAGGTGTGTCTTGAACTCACGAACCGAGACTCGCATAGGTGACCACTATTCAATGAATAGTGGCGCATATTGTGGTCACTATTTTGCCGCGCGGTCAAGCGATCGCGGAACAGCTTGTCGCCGACCGCGATCTGCCGGCCCGAAGCGACGGCCGGGGCCCGGCAGGAGCGGGTGGTTTCGTGATGTTGGGATCGATATAAAGCGCGGAACGAGGCACCGCGCATCGCCGCGGTGCTCGACCACCCACTCGGTCGACCTTACCCTCTTTCGCGTCGCAATCGATCCGCCGGAATCGAGCATACCGGCGCTTGAGCCTGATCTTGACCGCTGTACGCGAGGACGGTCCCGGGCGTGTTCCGGATCTCGATGATGCCCCTGAGCGCCTCTTCTGGTTCTGGTCGTCCGCACGAACTCCGATTTGCGGGGTGATGTCGGCGAGGATAGATCGCAACAGTCGTAGGCGCGGGAGAAGAACAGCGCCACGCGCAATCCCAGGGTGGTGGGTTCGTAACGATGGGTATGCGGAATGCGCCGGATGAGTCCGTGCGATGATCCTGGTCAAGAGCCCTCGCACCGGTGAACGCGTCAAGGCCAGTGTTACGCGATTCTTGACCCGCGAACTAAAGCTTGCGGTCTATGAGCAGAAGAGCCGGGTGGTCAAGACCATGACTGTGAGCTCCTGGGATTTTCCTTCCGAGGAACGAAACTGCGATGGGTGCGGTTCTTTTAAAACGACGCGCGGACGGTCAGGCGGCCTTTCGAAAGTCCTGGCTTGCCATCCGTGAAAGGTGGTTGCGCGTCTGCTCTTGGGCTTTGTGAAACGCCCAGTAGGCCTCGG
>JACCXJ010000211.1 GCA_013697045.1 Gammaproteobacteria bacterium
TGCGGCGGGGATGGTAACGATACGCTGTCCGGCGATACGGGCAATGACCAACTCGACGGCGGCCCGCGCAACGATGTCCTCGACGGCGGTAGTGGCACCGATACCTGCATCAACGGCGAGGCGCTCCAATCTTGTCCCTGAGAGATCCTAAGCATCCCCACGGCAGGGATGCGCCCTCCTTCCAGATAAAGAGATAAAGAGAGATAAAGCAAGATAAAGGGGTCAGAGCCCCCGATCCATCGAACGCTAGCCGGGAGCTTGTGCACGCGAGAGCTCCGTGGGTTTCCTCCACACCGCCTTGATGCTGACGCTCTGAGTCCTGATCCGGGTGTCCTTGAGAGCCGGAGCCAACCTGTTCCACTGGTGCATCGTGATGTCGGAATTGGTGGCGTACCGACAGGAGAATCGGATCGACCCGTCGATAGAGGCTGGCTGAAGGAGTTGCAAACCGACATCCGGCCGTTGTGGTATCTCGAGGTAGGGCCGCAACTGGCGCGCCAGGGCGGCGCTGGGAGCATCGCCCACATACGCATCGATCGCGGCTAGACATAGGCCCCCAGATCTCAAGATCCGGGCGATGTCCTTGAAGAAATTCGGCAGCCACATTGCGCGGGACATGCTCGACCACCGAGACAGAAAGCACGAAATCGAAATACTTCGAGGGCACCTCGCGGGAGAATTCCCCCATAAACGCCCTTACGACCTTGATACGCTTGCTGCAGGTGATCTTGATCGGGCCGCCGCCGAAACCCTCGAACCTGTCGACGTTCCAGCACTCGTTGTCTGCGGCGAGTTTCTCCAAGACCCTGGAATTTCCTCCGCCCACCTCGCAGATCCGGTACCCTCTCTTGTCACCCAAGCTCGAAAGGACCCATGCATCCTGGATCCCCTTGAGCGTGTGGTTCGACCGGTCCGCGATCCCGGTTTCCAGCCAGCTGAAGTATTCAACTTTATGGATGATGTCGAACATGACGCCACCGCATGGCACGAGAACGTTGAGCCCCTAAGAAAGAAGGACAAAGGATAGGAAATTCAATGCAGCTTTGCAACGTATATATTGTTGCGTGGGACGGGCCGGTCGGTGATGGGGTGGTCCGTGCTGGGGCGGGAAGAGGTCGCTTGGGTTGGCCCTGGCCGGGTTCCGGGTGGCTGTGGGGGACGCATAGGCGAGGATCCGGTGGCCGGACGCGAGTCCACCCGCGCCGGTCTAGGGGCCTTGATCGGCAGGACGGTGCGGAGGGGGAAGGTGCCTACCCGTGTGAAACATCCCTGCCTGGATTGGCCGGCAACGTCGCTGTTGCTCCGACGCTTCGCGTTCACCCGCTGGTCGAGCTCATACTCGAGTAGCGGCTCACTCATCAGATGAGTAGCGAGGGTGCGCTATGCGCACGCGGAACCGGTCGTTCAGTTTCGTTCACGTCCCGCTACCGTGCGGCGCGGGTCGCGGACGCGACCTATTATCCGCGTGCGCACGGCGCACCCTACGCCCGTTTCCTTCGCTCGTTGGCGATTTATTCACAAACTCTCAGTTCGACAGCAAGACCAAAATCTCGCCCTTGCCACCCGCCGAGAGATCGCCGATGAGGCGTTCGGACAAGGGCCCGTAGGTCCTCAAGAAAGCCAGGCTCCGGGCTCTCGGTGCTCGCAGACGGGACCACCAACCCGTGGGGCGTGCAGCTCACCACGGGTAGGACCTTTCCTCTTTGTTCCTTCCTGTCCCCACACCGCGACTCGCACGGCAGGCTCGCGCCCAGCTACCGGAAAGCACCCCTAAGACCCACGCTTGAGCCCCCGCCAACTCAGATGAGTGCCTGCGGCCGGATCGAAGTCCTCCTCCCAGCGAGGACCGCGGGCGGCCGGGCGATGCACGGTGCCTGGGTGCGCTCGCCGAGGTAGGCGAGGATACGTTGCATGGAACCCACATCCGTCACAAAGGCGATGATCGGCATCGGCTCGCCACATCGAGGGCAGATGAGCGGGAAGCCGCGTCCCCCTCAAGCGCCTTGTTGGGCATCGCTGCCGTTAATCGAGCCTGGCCTAGCCTGGCCGACCCTGGCCCCTTTAACCCGTCGCTGACCTGAGCGCCGTCTTCCAATTCCGCCTGCTCCCCGCGAATACTGTCGGTTGCCCTCGTAGCGGCCGCCAGGAGCCACCCCCGTTTGCGCCCTTCGAGGTCGGCCGCGATGGCTTTCCTCCGATTGGCCGTCCCGAGGGAACTGGAAGGCATCGGCTGCCATCCTGGCATGCTTCTCATCGAGGTCCTTCTCAACAACGTCGCCATTGAGCTGCTTGCGCAGCCACTGTTCGTAGGCCGCTGTCGATCGAACGATGTTCATGGCCCTTACCCTTATCGATGATTACCCGGAAAGACGATTATGACAGGGACAACGATGCGGCCCGCCCGCCGCTTGCGCCCTGCACCTTTCCCGAGCCGTAGGGTACGCATCGCGTACCATTACGCCGGCCAGACATCTGATGATCGCGATGGATTCGCGATTCCATCGCAGGGGAAACGCCTCGCTGGGAGTTTGGGTCACCACCATATCATGCGCCGAAAAAGGTACGCGGTGCGTACCCTACACACTTTCGTCGATGATTTTGATCCCCTCACCCCACCCTCTCCCGGAGGGAGAAGGAGAAGAGACCCTGTTCGTGCCGAATGGACAGGGGCGTTGCGCGAAATTTCAAATAGGTTTGGGTAGGAATTTCAACGCTAGTTGTCAACGGGCGATGTTCGTGGGACGGGCTGGGGGGTGATTTGGCCGTGTGAAAGCGGTCCGCGTCCGGGCGGAAGCGCTCAGTCGGGTTGCCCGGTGGGTTCGTGGAGGCTCTGGGGTTGGCATTCGCAGAATAGGGCCGTCGCGTCAACCCTACCCCGGGGAGAGGGCCTATGACACCTCGTGGCGCGCTGCCTCCATTCCGCGACGTTTCTTGCGGGGCCGCACGCCATCGATATTAACGCTGAGACTTGGCCGCTCGGGCTTTACATTGGTGGCCCCAGGTAGCAACCTGTCGGAATGCCGATCGACACGCGACCCGGTATCCCGCGAGCAGCGGTCAAGAATGACCGACTGATACGCGCGCTCCTCCGCCGGCCGCTCGATGCGACTCCCATCTGGCTCATGCGCCAGGCCGGGCGTTATCTCCCCGAATACCGGGAAACGCGGCGCCGGGCCGGGGACTTCATGACGCTCTGCAAGACGCCGGATCTGGCTTGCGAAGTGACCCTGCAGCCCATCGAACGGTTTGCGCTCGATGCGGCTATCCTGTTCTCGGACATCCTGACGATCCCCGATGCCATGGGGCTGGGGCTCAGCGTCCAGGAAGGCGTGGGGCCGAGGTTCGAGCGCCCGGTGCGCTCGGCGGCGGAGATCCGCGCCCTCGGGGTCCCCGATCCCGAGGACCGGCTGCGTTATGTCATGGACGCGGTGCGCCAGAGTCGCCAGGCGCTCGCTGGCCGCGTCCCCCTGATCGGCTTCGCCGGCAGCCCCTGGACGCTCGCGACCTACATGGTGGAGGGCGGGAGCGGCCGCGATTTCCGGCGCGTGAAGGGGCTCATGTTCGAGGCGCCGCGACTGCTGCACGAGCTGCTCGACAAGCTGGCGCGGGCGGTGACGGCGTATCTCAAGGCCCAGGCCGAGGCCGGCGCCCAGGTGCTCATGGTCTTCGATACCTGGGGTGGGGTGCTGTCCACGCACGCCTATGAGGAGTTCTCCCTGCGTTACCTCGCGGAGGTGGTCGCGGGGGTCAAGGCGGCCCCGGCGCCGCCACCCGTGATCCTGTTCACCAAGGGCGGGGCCGGGTGGATCGAGCCGATCGCGGTGACCGGCTGCGAGGCCGTGGGACTCGACTGGACGCAGGATCTCGCGGCCACGCGGCGCCGCGTGGGCCACCGGGTCGCGCTCCAGGGTAATCTCGACCCGCTGGCGCTCTACGCCCCCCCCGAGCGCATCCGGGCCGAGGTGAGCACGCTCTTGTCGAGCTTCGGCACCGGCAGCGGCCATGTCTTCAACCTGGGCCACGGCATCGAGCCCGACACCGATCCGGAGCACGTGCGGGTGCTCGTGGACGCCGTGCACGAGCTCAGCGTGCCCTATCATTCCGGGGTCGAGCCATCCGGGGTCGAACCATGCAGGGTCGAATGATTCCGTCGGAGCTCCGCCCCGGCTTTTCCGATCACGAGCCGACGCCGGCCAAGGTCCTGGACGTGAAGGGGCTCAACTGCCCCCTGCCGCTCCTCAAGTGCAAGGTAGCGCTGAACCGGCTGGCCGCGGGGCAGGTGCTGCACATCCTCGCGACGGACCCCATGGCGTCGCTCGACTTCCAGGCCTTCTGCGCCCGAACGGGCCATGAGCTGGTCCACATGAGCGAGCAGTCGGGCGTGTGGGAGTTCCTGATCCGCAAGACGTCGATGCCGAGTTGACTGTGCCGCCGAGGATGAGCGCGATATGGGCACCCGACCTCTCGATGGCCTTCGAGTTCGTCGGCGCGGGGGCGCCGTACGAAAACAACGCGTACATCTCGCTCGACACCGGCGAGATCTACTGGACATCGGAGATGAACCCGATGGACGAGGACGTCCCCGACTATCTGGAGACGTCCGACCGTTACCTCTCCGTACCGCACAAGACCGACCTCGACCTCGGAAAGCGCCTTGCGTTGCGCTTTGCTGCGCGCGAGCTGCCCGCGTGCTACGACCAGGTTGCAAGCTTTTTCCACCGTAAAGGCGCCTATGCCCGGTTCAAGGCGTTGCTCGATTCCAAAGGGGCTCTGTATCGGTGGTACGCCTACGAGGCGGAGTCGATCGAGCAGGCGCTGAGGGCGTGGTGCGCGGAAAACGGGCTTGAGCTCAGTGAGAGTCCACGCAGCCCGGGCTGAAGAACGAACCCCACAGTTTTGGCGGCTGGGCGATGACGGGGTTCCTGCGTCAGCCCGAACTACAAATTCTCAACCGCCCAATATCGCCGTCTTGAGATCGGCCTGCGCGGGGTGGTCGCCCGAGCCAGACCTTGAGCAGGCGCGATTGAACCCTCGTCTAACCAACATTTCGTTTCAGTTGCCGGATCAGGAACTATAGTTTCCCGGTACCGAGCCGCTCGGTGGCCGCGCCTTGTCCGGGCCACCCGTAGGCTGCTATACAGGAGATCCGAACATGTCCTGCGACTTCACCGTGCCGGCCTTTCGCTTGGCCACCCGCCCCCAGGATAAGTCCATGGCCGACCCATCCAATCCCTATGCCCCGCCCACCGCCACGGTGGCCGACGTGAGCGATCACGCCGGTACAGAGTCGCGGCTCGCGGAACGGGGCACGCGCCTCGGCGCTTCCATGATCGACGGACTGGTCATGCTACTGTTGTTCGCGTCGGCAATGGTGGCCGGAATGGTCCTGGACGACTTGGGCGGTACCGCCGACGCCACTCCCCCGGCGATACTCGTGTGGGCCGAAGCGCATCCGGTGGTATCTCAGATCGTCTGGGGGATCGCCGGCCTCTTGGTCTTCTTCGCCGTGAACGGCTACTGGCTGCACACCCGCGGCCAGAGCGTCGGCAAGCGCCTGCTCAAGATCCGCATCGTGCGCAGCACCGGCGAGCGAGCCACGCTCTCTCGCATCCTCTTCGCCCGGTATCTTCCGACCCAGGCCCTGGGCATGGTTCCGGTCATCGGCCTGCTGTACGCGCTCATCGACATCCTGTTCATCTTCGGCGATTCGCGTCAATGCCTGCACGATAGGATCGCCGACACCGTCGTGGTCAAGGATTGACTCCCGACCCAGGCGTGACCGCGAAGCATGTGATCCCCCTGCTGGATACGTCCCGTGCGGTCGAGACGCCCGAGGGGGTGACGATCGACCTCCGGGTCGCGGGCCCGGTGCCGCGTTCTCTAGCCTTCGCCATCGACTTCGGGATCCGCGCGCTGGTCTATCTTGGATTCGCCGTCCCGCTGGCCACACTGGGACGCTTCGGAACGGGGGCCTTGCTCATCGCGTTCTTCGGCCTCGAATGGTTCTACCCGGTCCTCTTCGAGGTGTATGGCCAGGGCGCGACCCCGGGCAAGCGGATGCTCGGGCTTCGGGTGGTACACGACGACGGCGTGCCGGTCGGCTGGTCGGGGGCCATGATCCGGAACCTGCTGCGCGCGGTGGACTTCCTGCCGTTCTTCTATGGCTGCGCCTTGGTCTCCATGCTGCTGACCCGCGACTTCAAACGCCTGGGCGATCTCGCCGCCCGCACCGTGGTGGTGTATCGGGAGAGCGTCACGCCGCCGCTCCGCCTACCCGAGGCAACCCCGCGCCCGCCACCGGTGCGCCTCACGCTCGCCGAGCAGCAGGCGATCCTGGCCTTCGCGGCGCGCGTGCCGAGTCTCACGAACGAGCGCGCCGAGGAGCTCGCGGCCATCGTCCGGGACGTCGTGCACGGTGAGGGCGATGTGACGGCCGGGCTCCTCGGGTATGCGCGCCACATCGCCGGCGAGCGATGAGCCCGAACGACTTTGTCCGCCGCTTCCAGTCGGACTGGCAAGCGATCGAGGGCCTGGCGAGCCAGGCGCTGGCCCGCCCCCGGGCGAAGCTCACGGGCGTCGCCGACTTCCCGGCGCGCTTCCGGCAACTCTGCCAGCAACTCGCGCTCGCCCGGACCCGCCAGTATCCCCCGCAGATCGTGCTGCGCCTGAATCGGCTGGCCCTGTTCGCCCACCAGGCCCTGTACGGGGCCCGGAGCGGTGCCTGGTCCGAGATCAAGTCCTTCGCCCTGGAGGACTTTCCGCTGCTCGTGCGCCGGCACATCGGACTCTTCTGGGTCGCGACCTGCCTGCTGTATCTGCCCGCCCTCGCCATGAGCGTCGTCGTATGGGTGCAACCGGAGCTGATCTACAGCCTCATGGACCCGGCCCAGGTGGTGGATCTCGAAGCGATGTACGAGCCGGGTACGTCCCACATCGGTTTCAAGCGCGCCTCGGACACCAACGTCATGATGTTCGGACACTACATCCAGAACAATCTCTCGATCGGCTTCCAGACCTTCGCCGGCGGGTTGATCCTGGGTCTCGGGAGCATCGCCGCGCTGGTCTTCAACGGCCTTTATTTCGGGGCCGTGGCTACACATCTCACCCGTGTCGGTTATGCCGAGCCCTTCTTCCAGTTCGTGGTCGGCCATTCGGCCTTCGAGCTCACCGCCATCGCGCTCAGCGGCATGGCGGGCCTCCTGTTGGGCCGCGCGCTCCTGACACCTGGCCTGTGCACCCGGCGCGAGGCGCTCGTCACCACCGCCCGGGTCGCGGTGCGGATCGTCTACGGTGCCGCGGCCATGCTTCTCATCGCCGCGTTCATCGAGGCATTCTGGTCCTCCACGACCGCCGTCCCGCCGCTCGCCAAGCACCTGGTCGGCGCGGCACTCTGGGTATTCGTGGGCGCCTATTTCCTGTTCATGGGCCGCCGTGCGCATTGAGGCCTTGACGCTCGCGGTGCGGCCGCGCCTGCCGTTCGAGGCCATGGACCTCGGCCTGAAACTGGTCCAGTCGCACTGGGGCGCGGTGTACACCGCCTGGGGCGTGGCCCTCGTCCCGGTCCTGTGCCTCGCCACCGCGGCGTCCTATCTGGTGGACGCAAGCTGGTTGTGGTCGACGCTCGTGTGGTGGCTCAAACCGTTCTACGACCGCGCACTCGTCCTGGTCCTGAGCCGTGCCGTGTTCGGCGAGGCCATAGGCGCCGGGGACGTAGCGCGCGCCTTGCCCGGCTTCTTCCGCACCGGCCTCGTGCGAGGACTGACCTGGGGCCGCCTCGATCCGTCGCGCTCGTTCACGTTGCCGGTGTGGCAACTGGAGGGTTTGCGCGGGGCGGCGCGCCGGCGGCGCTCGGCCCTCTTGCGCAAGGGCGGACGCCAGCGCGCCATATGGTTGACCACCGCGTGTATCCACATCGAGGTGCTCTTGATGTTCGCGGGGATCGCACTCTTTTTCATGGTGCTGCCCGAGGGCGTGGGGCCGTCGTTCGACCGCTCCGTGTTCTCTTGGATCGAGACCCCCGCGGGGGAGGTCCTGGGCGATCTCAGTTACCTCATCGCCCTGTCGCTCATCGAACCGCTCTATGTGGCCTCGGGCTTTACGCTCTATCTCAACCGGCGCACCGAGCTCGAGGGCTGGGACATCGAGATCGCCTTCCGCCTATTCGCGGCGCGCCACGCGAGCGCGCGCGAGGCCGCCTGATGCGGGCCCGCGCCGCGTCCGACGAGGCGATCCCGGCCCCGCGTGGGGGCGCACGACTGTGCGCATCACGGCGGGGCGCTCCTACTCGCTTACCTCGGCGGCCCCCAGCGAAAGCACCAGGGTCCCGTCGGCAATGTCGCTACCAATCATCAGCGCGTCGCCGAAAACCCATCGCCGCTTGCCTCCGGGGCTCATTGGTGGGATCCTTCAGGCGCCTTGGCCCAACCAGACGCTCGAAGGGGACGCCGCAAAAAGCGTGGCGCCCCTCGACGCTTTCATTGGCATCGCAATCAGTCAGCGCGTCGACCAGAACGATCACGGCCATGAAATACCGATTCAACTCCCTGGAAGACTTTCTCGTCTCCAGCACCTTAACCGTCGATGGACAGCTTAACGACGGCTGGGGCAAGCTTTTCCCTGTGAAAGGACGCGAAATACACGCCACCGTATTGTTCTCAGACATCGCTGGCTTCTCAAGAAGAACGCTCGACCTGAATGCGACGGAGACACTTATCTTCGTCAACAACTTTTTCGCTTGGATTTCCGCAGAGGCACTGCGTGAAAGCAAGGGGATCGTCGACAAGTACATTGGCGATGAGGTAATGATTGTCTTTTCTAACGATTTTGGATCTGATGATCCGTTTCTAGAAGCAATTCAAACTGCAAGGTGGATGGCAGAGCATGACGCACTCAGCTTTTGCCCCCACATGGGAGTCGCAAGCGGTACTGTTATCGTCGGATATGTCGGAACACCTCTCCGATATAATTGCTCGGTGTTTGGGAGAGCGGTTGCGCTGGCGGCCCGCTGCGCCGGTGTAAGTCCAGATCGAACTGACGGCCCCATATTTCGTCGACAATCGCGTTCCCCGCATGCGAATGGGGCGACCGTGACTTTGCGGAAGTGTTTCCTCTCGAGAAATACAAGCATCCAGACGGCAACGTACGGGATCAACCGCTTTCCTGGGATTTACGAGAGCCGCGTATCGTCCAGCTAAAGAATCTTCCTGATTACGAAGTTCGGGAAATCGTGAAACGAAGTGTGCATCTACCTCAGCAGTCAGCTGAAGAGCGGGCACGTGAAGCTCTCAGATCTCTAGAGCGCATGGGTCGCTACTGGCCCGATCGCAATGCGTAACTTCGCGTTCAACCGGACGCACAAACAGCGGCGCTGCGCCTGCTGTTTGTGCGCCGGTTAAGCGGGCGTTAGCCCGCAATGATGGAGTTCATCCTCACATCCTCACTGTTATGACCTGGGAGCGGTTTTTAGTATTGTGGGGATTGATTGCTCCGGCGATCGGATGGGCATTTGCCCATTGGTGGGCGGCGAAGCAAGCCAAAGATAATCGCACATTCGAGTAGAGTCAGTGGAAGCGACAAGTTGATCTGGAAGAGTCCAGACGCCAGAGAGACGAAGAACGTCAACTCTCCACAGACCTACAGACCCGGATGGAGAAAGCCTATGTGCAATTCTTAAGTAGCGGCATGCGCCTCGTGACATTGCCGAGAACGACATTCGATGATCCGGAGAAACCACAACCGATAGCAGAATTTAGCGCTGCATATCAGCAACTACTCTTGGTTGCGTCGTCCGACTGCGCGACGCAAGCGGTAGCGCTCTGGAAGAAGACGCTTGATAGCGTGAATACCCCCTATACGGAAGAAGCGCGAGCGCAAAAAATCGGTACTGAAATTCGAGCACTACGAGCAGCGTTCGTCCGAGAAGCTCGAACGGACTTGGCTAACCCAATAGAACGAAATGCTAATCCCGGTATAACGATTCAGCCGGCTTTGAAATCGGCGAGTTCTATTTAGATGACGTCGGATAAAGTTTAATTGCTGCCTAACCCATAAGGATTGAGACGACCCGGAGGGTCGTGCTCAACGGATGTTCACGAAGCCCGGACGGCGGGCGAGACTCAACCTGTATGGGGAATGCTTTCGGAGTGGAGACTGCGGCAGCGGGACAGCGGTGGCAAGAATGCGGGAAACGCGAGCCGTCGGCGACGTTGGTCGGTCTATAACCAGGCAATGTGTAGGTCTAAAGTGGGGTTTGCGCGTGGCGCGCGTTCCAGAGGCGCACTGCGGCGCCACGAAGTAACGGGTGCGGCTACCAGCGGTTGCAAGAGCTGGGAGGTAGCACAAGTCCACAGGCAGCCGCAACCAGTGCCGTGGTTGGATCCTTGGACCGCACATGAACGTAGAAACAGTAAGCTTTGTAGCCCGCATCGACGGTGAAGGCGGCAGATAGCCCATGGGCTCCCATCAAACGCCATTACAGAACCGTCATGCATAGGCCCTGCGAGTTGGCGAGGTGTTTGGTCGCACCCGGCCAGACCACCAGTGTCCGGTCGGCAGAGGGGCCCAGGGCTGATGTATAGAAAATCGGTGGTCATTGGGGCGATCCTGGCCTGCTCCCTGAGCGCGGCGGCCGTGAAGGCGCCGGCGACGCCTGGCGAGGGCACGGCACCCGCCTTCGCGGCCGAGGCCCGGTTGAAGATCGCCACGGTGCTGGCGGCGGAGGAATTCGGGCACACCGAGACGACCACGAGCCTGCGCGCCCGCAGGCCGGAGTCGGATCAGGCACAGGGGGAGTGGCTGGCCGGTCTGCGCGGCTTCCTGCGCCGAGGCGCGAAGGTCCTGGCCGCGATCGGCGAGACACTCTTGTGGGTCGCCGCGGCGCTCGCGATTTTCCTGATCGTCTACTACCGCGGGCGCTGGCTGCCGTTCCTGGGACGGTTACGGCGAGTGTCCAGGACCCCGCCGGTGAGTCGGGAAGTGGGGCTCACGTTTACAGGCCGACCCCTGCCCGACGACATCCCCTCTACGGCCCTGGCCCTCTGGCGAGCGGGCCGCCACGCCGAGGCACTGGGCCTGCTCTACCGCGGTGCCATCGCCCGTGCCCACGAGCGCTTCGATCTGCGCCTCCCACTCGGGGCGACCGAGGGCGAGGCCCTGCGCGCCATCGCGCACGCAGCGCCCGCGGCCCGCGCTTACTTCGCGGCGCTGACCGCCGCCTGGATGGCGCTGGCCTACGCACGCCAGGCCCCCGAGGCCATCGCGCCTGAGATCGAGCCCCTGGCCGAGGGCTTCCGGCGCCATCTGGAAGAGACGTGATCCCGCGCCGTAACCTGATCACCATCGGCGCCATCGTGGCCGCTGCGCTCGCACTCGCGGCCTTCTGGGTGTACACGAGCTTCGAGCTGTATGAGCACGAGATCGAGGTCGGCCTAAAAGACGAGGCGAGAGAGAACCCCTACCTCGCGCTCGCGCGCTTCGTCGAACACTATGGCGCCTCGGTGCGCACGTTTCCGGTCTATACGCGGCCGCCCCGTCCCCGTGCCACGCTGTATTTCCCGGCCGAGCGTGTGGTGCTATCCGCCCGCCAGAACGCCGAGTTGCGCGCCTTTGCCGAGGCCGGTGGCCATCTGATCGTCGTCACCCGCACGCTTTGGGAGGAAAAGGACAAGACGCCCGATCCGCTGCTCGATCCGCTGGGCGCCGCGCAGTTCGAGAACAAACCGCCCCCGGTTCATCCATCCAAACCCATGGAATGCCCCGCGCCGAAGACGGAAAACGACGAGCCGTGGTGGAAGCCGGATCCCCGCCCCGTGTCCCTCCCGGACGGCTCGGGGACGCTCATGCTGCACTTCGATCAACGGTTTCGCCTGGAGGAGCGCGGTGGAGCGGCGGTGTGGCGGCTCGCCGACACCTTCGGGGCGCATGCGCTCCGGTATCGGGTCGGCCACGGGTCGATCACGGTCCTGACGGACGACGAGCTATTGACCAACGCGGAGATCGGCAAGCACGACCACGCCGCGCTCGCGGCCTGGCTCCTCGCCCCACGGCCCGGTGGCATGATCTGGATCATCCGGGACCACGATGCCCCGCCACTCTGGGCCTGGCTTTGGAAACACGCCGCACCGGTAGTGCTCGCCGTCTTGGCATTCCTCGCCGTATGGCTGTGGGGCGCCACACGCCGCTTCGGTCCCATCGCCCCGGACACGGCCGCGGAGCGCCGCAGCCTCGTCGAGCACATCACGGCAAGCGGGCGTTTTCTCTGGCAGCATGGCGCATCCGGGGCGCTCATCGCCGCCACCGTGGACGCGCTCCGGCAACGCATTCGCGCCCGCCATCCGGCCTGGGCGGGGCTGCCAGTGACGGATCTGTCCGCAAAACTGGCCGCCTTGACCGGGCTGCCCGAACCGGCGATCACACGAGCCCTGGCCGCGGATGCGCGAAGTAGCGGCGAGCGCTTCGCGCAGGATATCGAGACGTTGGAGTCCTTGAGGAGACGCCTGTGAATGCTACCGAGACCACCCCGAACGAACGCCGCCCGCCACCGGACCGGTGCCCCAGGCCCAACGCGACCTCGCACGTTGCACCATCGCATTGGCCTTATCAACCGTCTGGAATTACTATCCGCCGACCGCTATCCTTTCTGAAAGCGGAGTTAGCCTTGGCTCCCGCGTGTGTTTTTCTTCCAATGCGAATGCCTACCGCTCGATCGAAGCACGTGTTCAGGTATCGCGAGGCCCGGAGGGGTAGGTTGCCGGGGTTTCAGGCACGTTCACCGATATGAGCGATCGCCAGCAAGCCGAGGCCGCGCTTCGCGACAGCGAGGATCGGTTGCAGCGGGTGCTCGACGCCCTACCGATGGCGGCCTATACCTGCGACACGGGCGGCTTGATCACCTATTTCAATGCGCGCGCGGTCGAGCTCTGGGGCTGCTCCCCGCGCTTGGGCGATTCCGAGGATCGCTTCTGCGGTTCTTTTGGGCTGTACCTTCCGGACGGCACCCCGCTATCCCATGACCGGTGCTGGATGGCGGTGGCTATCGCCGAGCGGCGAGCAATTCACGATGAAGAGGTTGTCATCGAACGCCCCGACGGCAGTCTCCGGACGGCTGTGGCCCACGCCAATCCCCTGTACGATGGCGCCGGACGGCCGACCGGCGCCGTGAACGTCCTGGTCGACATCACCGAGCAAAAAGCGATCGAAGAAGCCCTGCGGGAAAGCAACGAGCGCTTCCAGTTGGTTGCCCGCGCCACCACCGACAGCGTATGGGACTGGGACATACGCCGCAACACCTTTCGGCAGTACAACCACTTCGATTCATCGATCGGTGAACGCTCGACCGGTTCGGGGGAGATACCATGGACCGAGCGCGTCCACCCGGACGATCGCGAGCGCGTGATGGACGGCGTCTTCGCGGCGATCAAGGGCGAGAAGAACGACTGGTCCGATGAGTACCGTCTTGGCCGCCGTGACGGTAGCTATGCGCAGGTAGAGGACCGCGGCTTCATCATTCGCGACGGACAGGGGCGGGCGGTGCGCATGGTGGGCGTGACGCTGGATATCACCGAACGAAAGGTTGCCGAGGCCCGCATCGAGGGCACTGGCCTACCATGATCCCTTGACGGGACTCCCCAACCGGGCGCTCCTGCTGGACCGTCTTACGCAGACGCTTGCGCGCGCCGAGCGGGAGCAACAGCCCAGCGCCGTGTTGTTCCTCGACCTCGACCGCTTCAAGGCCATCAACGACAGCCTGGGCCATGCGGTGGGAGACGAGTTGCTGCGGCAGGCCGCGGAACGGCTGCGCACCGCGATCCGTAAAGAGGACACGGTGGCACGCATCGGAGGCGATGAGTTCGTGATCCTGATGGCGGAGATCGGCGACGCGGAGAATGCCGCGGGGATCGCGAGCAAGGTGCTCGCCGCGCTTCGCGTTCCTTTCGTCATCGAGGAACACGAGCTCTCGGTTTCGGCAAGCTGTGGGATCGCGATTTCTCCCGCGGATGGAACCGAGGCCCCGGTGTTACTCCAGCGCGCCGACACGGCCCTTTACCAGTGCAAGGCGGACGGCGGTGGCGGCTACCGCCTGTTCGACCGCGACATAGATCGCCGGGCGCACGCCCGGTTGCAACTGGAACAGGGGCTCAGGCGCGCCATCGAGCTTGGGGAATTCCTCTTGCACTATCAAGCACAGATCGACCTCGCGAGCGGCACAGTCACGGGGGCCGAAGCACTCGTGCGTTGGCAGCACCCCGAGGGCCGGCTCGTGCCCCCTGGGGAATTCATTCCACTCGCCGAGAACATGGGTTACATCGGTGCCATCGGGGAGTGGGTATTGCGTGAGGCCTGCACCGAAGCGCTCCGGTGGCCCCCGGCGCTAAGGGTTTCCGTGAACGTCTCCGCGCGCCAGCTCACCCAGCTGGATTTCACCGCCACGGCCCGTGAAATCCTCGAGGAGACGGGCTTGCCCCCGGGCCGGCTCGAAATCGAGATCACCGAATCGGCCCTCATGTCCGATCCCGCGCGCGCCATCGCCACGCTGGAGGAGATGCAAGAACTGGGGATACAGATCGCCATGGACGACTTCGGTACCGGTTATTCGAGCCTCGGGCAGTTGAAGCGGCTGCCCCTGCAACGGCTCAAGATCGACAAGAGCTTCGTGCAGGACGTACCGGAAGACCCGAACGAAGTCGTGATCGTGGAGGCGATCCTGGGGCTCGCGAGGCAACTCAAGCGCAGCGTCGTGGCCGAAGGTGTGGAGACCGAAAGCCAGCTCGCCTTCCTACGAGAGCGTGGCTGTGACGAGGCACAGGGCTATTTGATAGCCAAGCCGGTCCCCGCCGCCGAATTCCGCGCCTTGTTGAGCGGATCGACTATGCCGCTATTGAAATAGGTGAGGCCCGGGCACCGTCGGGTAGCCAGGAGCAGGGAGGTGCTCGGCGCGTCGGGAAGGCAACGCCAGATCCCAGTGGATTCATAGACAAACCTTGAGACTTCCGTCGTAGCCGAGCACGAACCGGCCTGCGCCGTCCTCGCGTGGCCGCTCCGGGAGGTCGCCGACCCTCAGGGACCCGCCGGCTGGACTTCGTGCGAGATGCTGAACGGGCGCGCCTGCGACAAAAGCGCATTCGCAATGATTGGAGAGGATAGGGGGTAGCCCGCCGCGTGCAAGGCACGTGCTGCCCAGGTATTGCAGGTATTGAGCAGATGAAATCTCCCTTGTGCGGGATAGAACCTGCTGTCGCCATAAAGCCCTGGGCCCAACGGCGCCACCGCGCCCGGGCCTCTACGTGCAAAGCTTTCGTCGATATAGGCAACCAAGCGGCCAAAACTCTCCTGATTGAGCCGAAACTCTAGGACCTCCCGGTAGGGGGCATAGCCGACGACCGCGCCGCTGAAACCGACCACGTGCAACACGCTCCTGCTCGGAACGAACAGCGCCTTGAGCGCTTGCCAAAGTTTAAAGTCCACCGTCTGGTAAAAATCCCATTCGCCCCAGCCAAACTCCAGATACTCGGCGTCGGGGAAATCGCGACGTTCTGGCAAGACGCCTTCGGGGATCTCCGATCGCTTGAGCACGATACCGGCATGCCAGCGATCGACAAGCAAATAGGTTGTAAGGGTCGGCTGACTTTCTACAACGGCCGTCGGTGCCTTCGCGACCTGCGCGGCACCCGAAGCCAACACGATGATCGCAACTAGGAGTGCATTTCTCGAATTCATTTACATTTTGGCCGTGTTGAATTTGGGCTCGCAACGCTATAGATCGTCATACCTGCGTAAGCAGGTATCCATGACTTACGCCGGTTTCCTGGATGCCAGCTTCCGCTGGCATGACGGTGGTTCTCCTACCTGAATGCGTAAACGAGTTTATGAAACGTACTACCTAGGAGCAGGGCTCGTGCCTTAAGGGCAGCCATTGCCTGGTTCGCCGAGCCCAAACCTCACCGGCCGAGCGTAGTAGCGAGGAAAGCCCCGAGGCGCTTGACGCCGTCGAGGGGAATGGTGTGGCCTCCCTCGAAATCCAGGAAGTCGACCGAGAGGCCGGAGGAAACCAAGAGCTCGCGCAGTGCCTCGGCGGAAGAGAAGGGGAGCAGCGGATCCTGGCGTCCGTGCGCCTGAAGCACGTGGAGGCCTCGCCGGATCGGCGCGCGCCGTGCCCACTCGACTTCGTTTAGGAGCATGCCCGAGAGGATCACGAGCCCGGCCGGCGCCTCATCAAGCCGCAGCGCGACATCGGTCGCCAGCATCGCTCCCTGGGAGAAGCCGCCGAGCACCACGCGCCCGAGGGGCAGTTGGGTCTGCAGGGTGAGCTCCTCGATGAGGCCGGTGAGCAACCGGCGCGCCCGCGGAAGCCCCTCGGGGACCTCGCGGCGAAGCCGCGCAACGGACGCGTTTCCACGCTCTAGCGCTTGGAGTCGCTGGATGTCGAGAGGCCACCAGGCGCGCCCCTCGCCGTACCCCAGCGACCTCAGCGACAGCGGCGCCTCCGGGAAGACGAAGCGGACCTTCTGCGCGAGCTCCGGTCGCGCCCGGAGGATCTCCGGAGCCAACGAGACGAGGTCGTCGCCCGGCGCGCCGAAGCCGTGGCAGAGCACCACGGCGAGCTCGATGCGAGCCCCCGGCGACGCTTCCTGGAGCACCCGACAGGAGAGGCCACCCAGGCTCGTCCGGAGATCGATCATTGGCGGGCGGGTGCTAGATACTTGCGTTCAAAATGTTCAACAAGAAACGCAAGTCGCGGCGAAAGGAATTGATACGCTATACTGCGATGCATTGAGCGGCGGGGACGGCAATGTCAGAGCGATCTCAGCAGATCGCCGGTAATATTGCCGCCCGAAAGCACGCACACGGTGGGGCCTGCGACACCGATCTTGCCCGAGCGCGTAGCCGCAAAGCTTGCCGCGCCCGAGGGTTCTACTACGAGCTTCTCCTCCTTCACGAGCTGAACAACGGCCTCGACGATCGCGGAGTCTGGCACCAGCACCACGTCGTCGACAAAACGGCGCACGGCCGCGAAGGTGAGATCGCCCGCGCGCAGCGGCTTCAACCCGTCGGCGATCGTGTTCGTGCCAGGAAGCGTTACGAGCCGCCCTGCTCTCAGCGACTCGAACATCGTGGGGGCGCCCTCCGGCTCCACGCCGATCACGCGGATCGAGGGACGAATTTCCTTCACCGCGGTGGCTATCCCGGAGATCAGTCCGCCCCCGCCGATCGGTACCACGACGGTCTGGACCTCGGGCAGATCCTCCAGGATCTCGACCCCCACCGTACCCTGGCCCGCGATCGTGCCGGGATGATCAAACGGCGGGATCAGCGTCATGCCGCGCTCCGCCGCGATCCGCTCCGCACGCACCTTGATGGTTTCGGATGAATCGCCGCCGAAGATCACCTGCGCGCCATATCCTTTGGTTTGGGCGACCTTTTCTGCCACCGACTGGTTCAGCATGACCACGGTGACCGGCACACCGAAAAGCTTCGCGGCCAGCGCGACGGCCTGAGCATGGTTCCCGGACGAGTACGCGACCACACCACGCGCGCGGACCCCCGGCGCGAGCTGGGCCAGGTTGTTGTAGGCCCCGCGGATCTTGAACGCTCCACCGCGCTGGAGGTTTTCGCACTTGAAATAGACGTTCGCGGGCCCGAATTTCGCGGGTAAGACCGGCGTGTGGATTGCCACCGCCTGGATCCGTTCGCGGGCCTCTTGGATGTCGGTAAGCGTAATCATCACATGATCATAGCGGTCCCGGCGTTCGATGCGACGCAGTCGATCGATCCCATGGCGCGGCGGGGGTAGACGCGGGAGAGAAAGCCGGCGATCGGCTGCGGGATCGAAGGCCCATGGAAACCTGGTAGGTGGCGAAGCGTGGTCGCAGCGCCCACGGAAAATCGATGGCGCTCAGCGTACTCTCGGTAGAGGGTTCGGTCACGCAGCGATGTGAGGATGAATGGCCTCCAACGCCTCCGACTCCTCGAGTCGTGCGTGATACAGATCCCAGCGCGATTGCAGGTTCACCCAGAAGTCGGCGGACATTCCAAGGAACCTTGCCAATCGCAAGGCGGTGCTCGGCGTTACCCCACGGCGTCCGTTGATGATTTCATTGATTCGTTGGTAAGGCACGTGAAGCGCCTCTGCCAACTCGCGCTGAGATAGTCCCATCGGCGTTAAGAACTCCTCCAAGAGCATCTCGCCGGGATGAGTGGGAGGACGATGAGCGGGGATGCGGATCATGGCTCCTAGCTCCAGGGTTTAGTGTCAGTGATAGTCCACGACTTCGACTTTATCGGGGCCAGCATCAGTCCATACGAAACAGATACGAAACTGGTCGTTGATACGAAGGCTGTGCTGCCCTTCGCGGTCGCCCTTCAAGGCCTCCAGCCGATTGCCGGGTGGGATCTGCAATTCGTCTAGAATGGTCACCGAGTCAAGCTGATCGAGCTTTCGTGCGGCAACCTTCCACAATGGTTTGGGGCAGGTCTTGCGCGCTGCTTTAGTGCTTTTACCGTTGAAGATGTCCTGCGCCTTCACCTTGGAAGGATACGATCATTGTAGCATAATAACACGGAGGTCATGCTAATGCTGCGGGGCGCGTGGCCACGCCTCACCGGAGCCGATCACGTCTCCCGGCGCGACTGCTACGACGCAGCCGCCTGCGGAGCCTGCGAAGGCAGTTGCTCGCGCTTCCCAGCAACAAGACGCCCGATCCGCTGCTCGATCGCCTGGGCGCCGCGCAGTTCGAGGACAAACGAGCCGAGCCCTGCAATGCTGGTGCTTTCGGCCCGCGGATCCGCAAAGGAGCGGCGAGCGCTTCCGCAGGATTATCGAGACGTTGGACTCCTTGAGGAGACGCCTATGAACGAACCTTCCGTGGTGGCCGAGCACCAACCGGCCAGCGCCGTCCTCGCGCGTGTCGCCGAGCAGATCAGCCGCGCGCTGGTCGGCCAACGAGAGGTCGTCGAGCACGTGCTCATGGCCTTGTTCGCGGGCGGCCATGTGCTCCTGGAGGGCGTGCCGGGGCTCGGCAAGACCCTGTTGGTGCGGGCGCTGGCCAAGACCTTCGGCGGCGCCTTCTCGCGCATCCAGTTCACGCCCGATCTCATGCCCTCGGATGTGACCGGCCATGCCCTCTATGACCTCAAGTCGCAGGAGTTCCGGGTGCGCAAGGGGCCGGTGTTCACCCACCTCTTGCTCGCCGACGAGATCAACCGCGCCCCGGCCAAGACCCAGGCTGCGCTGCTCGAGGTGATGCAGGAAGGCCAGGTGACCATCGAGGGCCAGTCCTTCGAGCTGCCGCGTCCCTTCATGGTACTGGCGACCCAGAACCCCATCGAGCAGGAGGGCACCTATCCGCTCCCGGAGGCGCAGCTCGATCGCTTCCTGCTCAAGGTGCTGATCCGCTATCCGGAGGCCGAGGAGGAGGGCCGGCTCGTGCGCCAGGTCACGGCCGGGCAGGTGGGCGATGCGCTCGATGTCTCTCCGGTCGAGACCGTGATCACCGCGGCGGTCGTGGAGTCGGTGCGGGCGCGGGTCGCGGACATCGGGGTGGACGATCGCATCGTCGATTACGCGGTCCGCCTGGTCCGCGCCACCCGCGAATGGCCCGGGATCGCCCTCGGCGCCGGGCCGCGCGGCGGCATCGCGCTCATCCGGGCGGCGCGCGCGGCGGCCGTCCTCGCCCAGCGCGACTATGTGATCCCCGACGACATCAAGCGCGTGGCCCTGCCGGCGCTCCGCCATCGGATCGCCCTTTCCCCGGAGCTCGACATGGAAGGTCAAAGCGGGGACGACGTCCTACGGGCGCTTTTGGAGAAGGTTGAAGCGCCGCGGCACTGAGCGGATGAGCATGCGCCCCGCTCCGCGCCTCCTCCATCTCCTCTGGGGCTGGATGGCGCTGGCGCTCATCGCAGTGCTGGCGGCGCGGCACTGGCCGGGGGCGATGGATCTCTGGATCGCCGCCGGGATCGTGATCCTCATCTTCTGCGCATGGGATATCCGGGTGCTGCTGCGCGAACCCCCGCCGACGGTTGTCCGTGGGCTTTTCACCTCGCAACCCGTGGGCGTGTGGCGCATCGTCCGGTTGCGCGCGACCAACCCCACGTCGCGGGTGCTCCGCGTCACGCTCTACGACCACCACCCGCCCGTCGCGCGCACCGAAGGGCTGCCGATGCGCCTCTGCATCCCGCCCGGCGGCGAGGGCGCAGCCGATTACCGCATCGTCTTCGAGGCACGTGGTGAGCACGTGTTTTCTCAGGTGGACGCGCTCGTACCGGGGCCCCTGGTCCTGTGCCTCCGCCGCCGGCTTCTGGCCCTGCCGCAGACGGTGCGTGTCTACCCGGATTTCGCGGCGATCGCGAAATACACCTTGCTGGCCACCGACCACCGCCTGAGCCGCATCGGGATCCGCGAGCGACGCCGCCGCGGCGAGGGCCTGGAGTTCCATCAGCTGCGCGAATACCGCGAAGGCGATGCCCTGCGGCAGGTGGACTGGAAGGCCACTTCCCGGCTGCGCAAGCTGATCTCGCGGGAGTACCAGGACGAGCGCGATCAGCAGGTCCTGTTCCTGCTCGATTGCAGCAACCGCATGCGCGCCAAGGACGGCGCGCTGACCCATTTCGACGAGGCGCTGAACGCGCTCCTCTTGCTCGCGCACGTGGCACTGCGCCAGGGGGATGGCGTGGGCTCTGTCTCTTTCGGCGCCGAGGCGCGCGTCATCGCCCCACGCAAGGGTCACCGGGCCCTCAACGCCCTCCTCGAAAACCTCTTCGATCTGGCGCCGGGGCTCTGCGCGCCGGACTATCGCGCCGCGGCGGGGATCGCCTGGCGCACCACCTCCAAGCGCTCGCTGGTGTTATTCCTCACCAACCTGCGCGATGAAGACGGCGACGAGATCCAGGCCGCCGTCGACGTCTTGCGCCGCCGCCATCTGGTCCTCGTCGCGAGCCTGCGCGAATCGGCCGTATCTGAGATCCTGACCCGCCCACCCCAGGGCTTCGACGCCGCGCTGCAAGTCGCCGCTGCCCACCAATATCTCAACGCCCGCCTCCGCACCCTAGAGGGCTTGCGACTCCGCGGGGTCGAGGTCCTCGACATCGAGCCACAAGCCTTGCCCGTCGCCCTCGTCAACCGTTATCTCGACATCAAGCACAGCGGGCGCTTGTAACCGCCGGGCCAGCCCACCGCACACGCGTTTGGCGCACAGACCTCATCCGCGGCCCCGGACCCGACCTCCAAGGCACACCAACCGACCGCCTCGCCCATACGACGCCATACTGTTTTTTCAAGGGCTCATAGGCTTGGATCCAGCGGTTTCGCCTGGGAGATGCTCTCCGACCTGTCACAGGGGTTTGTCAAGCCCCCTTTTTTGTCTTAGTTAGCTAACCCAACTTTCGCAACCGAGGCATGTAGAGGCATGAACTCCTTTATTATTCAATGGGTTGCTCACAAAGGTCTGTACTACATTTGAGCAGCTATTTTTGCGGTGATGCGTGGAGGTGGTTGTT
>JACCXJ010000372.1 GCA_013697045.1 Gammaproteobacteria bacterium
TCGTTCGCCCCGATGATCAGGGCCACGTCGGTCTTCGGGAACTCGGCGTTGACGTCCTCCAAGTCGTAGATCTTGTCGTAGGGGACGCCGGCCTCGGCGAGGAGCACGTTCATGTGCCCCGGCATGCGCCCGGCCACCGGGTGGATCGCGAACTTCACCATCACGCCCCGCTCCTCCAGGAGCTTGGTCAGCTCCCAGATCTTGTGCTGGGCCTGGGCCACCGCCATGCCATACCCCGGGATGATGATCACCCTCTCTGCGAAGGCCATCATGATGGCCGCGTCGGGGCCCTCGATGGCCTTCATGCTACCCTCGATCGATTGTTGATCGATCCGAGCATCCGAGGTACCGACTCCCGCGAACAGGACGTTGGCAAGCGAGCGGTTCATGGCCTTGGCCATCAACTGCGTCAACAGGGTACCGGCCGAGCCGACCACGGTGCCGGCAATGATCATGGCCGCGTTGTCGAGCACGAACCCCTCGAGGCCGACCGCCAGGCCGGTGAGCGCGTTGTAGAGCGAGATCACCACCGGCATGTCGGCACCACCGATGGGCATGGTCATGATCACGCCGAAACCCAAGGCCAGCACGAAGAACAGGAACACGAGCGGGCCGTAGGGATGGATGAACACCATGACGAGTGCGAGGACCGCGAAGGTTACGAGCCCCCCCGTCATGATCTGCTTCTGCATCGCCTTGGGGAACAAGGCACCGCGCTTGGTGAGGTCTTGCAGCTTGGCGAACGCGACCAGCGAGCCGGTAAACGACACGGCCCCGATGAGGCCCCCGAGCACCGCGAGGAACAGGGCCACGACCCCATGCTCGGTGTTCGTCTTGGACAGCTCGACGGCACCGATCGCGGCCGCGGCGCCGCCGCCCATACCGTTGTAGAGGGCGATCATCTGCGGCATGTCGGTCATGGCAACGCGCTTGCCGGACACCCATGCCGCGATGCCCCCGAGCGCGATGGCAAGCGTCATCAAGAGGTAGTTGTGCATGCCCGGCCACAGGTAGGTGATGACGATGGCCACCGCCATACCCCCGCCGGCCCAGACGATCCCGTCCCGTGCGGTCACGGGCGAGCTCATGCGCTTCAGCCCCAGGATGAACAAGACGGCCGCGGCAAAGTAGGCAATCTGTATGATGGTGTTCATTATTTTTGTCCCTTGCTGCTCTTGAACATCTCCAGCATCCGCTCCGTCACCACATAGCCGCCGACCACGTTGCCCGCCGCAAGCGCCACCCCGAGGAAGCCGATGATGGTCTGCATGGTGCTGTCGGGATCGGCCTGCCCGAAGGCCACCATGGCGCCTACCAGGACGATGCCGTGCACGAAGTTCGAGCCGGACATGAGCGGCGTGTGCAGGATCACGGGCACCCGGCTGATGACCTCATAACCGGTGAAGGCCGCCAACATGAAGATATACAACGCGACAAACCCCTCGATCATGACTGCCCTCCTTCGATCAGGGTCCTGATCGGCCCGAATTTGATGTCCCCGTCGCGCGTCAGCGTGCTGTCGCGCAACACCTCGTCTTCCCAATCCGGCGCGAGCTGCCCGTCCTTGATCATGAGCTGGAGCAGGTTGAGCATGTTCTTGGCGTACATCTCACTCGCATGAGTAGCGAGGGTGCTCGGCACATTGACCGGGCCGAGGATCTCGACGTCGTGATACCGCACCCCCTTGTCCGGCTTGGTCAGCTCGCAGTTGCCGCCGCTCTCGGCGGCGAGATCGATGATGACGGAGCCCGCGCGCATGTGCTCGACCATGGCGGTCGTGATGATGCGGGGGGCCTGCTTGCCGGGGACCGCAGCGGTGGTGATGACGACATCGGCTTGCGCCACGTGCTTGGCGATGAGGTCCTGCTGCTGCTGTTTTTCCTCCGCTGTCAGCTCGCGCGCATAGCCGCCCTGGGCGTCGGCCTTGATGTCCATCTGGATGAACTTGGCGCCCAGCGACTCCACCTGCTCCTTGGTCGCCGGCCGCACATCGTAGGCCTCCACCATGGCGCCGAGCCGGCGCGCCGTGGCGATGGCCTGGAGGCCGGCAACGCCCACCCCGACGATAAGAAAACGCGCCGGGCGGATGGTGCCGGTCGGCGTGGTCAGCATGGGCATGAACTTGCCCAGCCGGTACGCGGCCATGAGCACGGCGCGATAGCCGGCGACCGAGGCCTGCGACGACAGCGCATCCATGGCCTGGGCGCGCGATATGCGCGGGAGCAGCTCCAGGGCCAGCGCGGTGATGCGACGATCGCGCAGGCGCAGGACGACATCGAGGTTCTTATGCGGCGTGAGGAGACCGATCAGAATGGTCCCCTCGCGCAGGCGCTCCGCCTCCTCCAGGGTCGGAGCCTGGACCTTCAGCACCACGTCCCCCTCCCGGTAGAGCTCCGCGGCGTCGGTCACGATCCGGGCCCCTGCGGCGGCGAAGGCCTCGTCCGAATGGAAGGCGCCGGCCCCGGCACCCGTCTCCACCAGCACCTCGACACCGAGCTTGACGAGACGCCCGACGACATCCGGCACGGTCGCGACGCGGTGTTCGCCCGCCGCACTCTCTTTGGGTACGGCGATTCTCATACTGATCCCCTGGTCATACTGATCCCCTGGTCACACTGATCCCCTGGTCATACTGATCCCCTGGTCATAGTGATCCCCTGGTCATCGTGGTCGCGTGGGACAGCCCCCTGCGATCGTGATCGCCGGGTGTGGTCCGGTGATGAACTTTCGCTCGGCGGTCTTGTTGTTATTCTGCTGCCCTGGCGGCCCATCGGATGCGGTGGGAGTTGCGGGCCGGCCGCGGCATGTTGCCTAATGTAACGGAAACAGTACAGCCTTATCAACGCTGCGGTGCACAGAACCGCAGCGGGGCATCGGGAGACCGGGCGCCGACGCACTGTGGCGCGACGCTCGCGCGGCGCGCGCGGAGTCCGACGACCCCACTGCGGCGCGCGGCGCGGCACAGACCTTGCGGCCGCAAGTGTGTGCTATGCCTATGATAGGCTTGAGCTTTCGTTTCGTCTGGGAGACCTGTCGGGCGGCCAGATCCGCTACGCGAGGTTCCTCGGCCGGCGCGACATTGGCTTTCGGCTTGGCATGAGATACACTCCGCCCCCCAACGGTTGTTGGCAGGTGCAGCGCACCTTGTGAGAAAAATGGGCCGTTGGCAGGTGCCGCGCATCTTGAGAAGAGTGGGACGGTGGTTACGCTGTAGGTGCTTGTCCCTTAGGTAGCCCGCCCCTGAGCGGGTGGTTGTCGATCAAAGTAAGAGTAACGATTAGGAGGCGTCCTTATATGAAGCGGATAATCCATCTTCTGTCCATGGGCATAGTGGCGTTCGTTATGTCCTCGTGCGGGTATGATCCTCCGAGCTCTAGTAACTACCAGGGGTCCACCAATGCCCCGCAAACCGAGGAAGAGCAGGCAAAACAACCCTCGGTCAACCAGTAATCCGTCACGGATGGATTGCACATGGGGGGCTGGCGACAGCCCTCCATTTTTTTCCGCGACCAGGGGCCGGGGCCAGGGCGGAGTGCTCGGATCAGAGGCGCGCCTGGCGGATCGTCGTCAAGGCGCTTCGGATGGACCCGGTTGATCGGCCTTCCGACCGAACCAGAACATCAGCCCGGCACCCAATAGCCCCGCGAAGCCGGCCCCGAGGGCCACCGGCCAGCCCCAATCCCCCACTTCGTAGCGGTCCGGGTAACGGTCCCCGACGATGCCGGGGATGCTGAGCAGGTCGCCATCCCCACCCGCGACCTTCAACTGCCCCTTCATGCCTTTTTCCATGTGCTGGGCGATGTCGCAATGCACGAAATAGGTCCTCTTCGTGCTCGGCAGGATGAAGGTGCCGGTCTTCTGCGCGGGACCGGTGACCTCGATATGGAACATGGCTTGGGGATAGAGATACATGGGTAAGCCATGCATCATCCACTGATGCCGAACGGGGTCCTCGTTGATGAAGGTCAGCTTGACCCGCGTGCAGGGCCCCGCCTCCCACTCGTTCCGGTCATAGCTGAACATCTTGCCGGGGTACTGCCGCGCGTACTTCTTCCCCGCCTTCACCGTGATCTCCACGTCTCCGGCGATCTTGGGGCAATCTTGCGGCAGCTTCTCCGTGTTCTCGTTCATGACGGCACCGTCGAGGTCCATGTCCATCCCTTCGTGCTGATGATGGACGTGCTGCCCCTCCGGCAACCGTAGTTTGGGCGTGGGCTGGCCGGCCGGGGGCGGCGCCGCGGCTGCCGGCTTGGCCTCCTCCTCGGCGGCCTGCTGGCAAGCGGGGAACAGGACAACGGTCAAGCAGGCGCACAGGCACGCCAGGCGTGCCCGCCTCATCGGCCGACCCTCCTGGTGCGTCCGAAATGGTATCCGGCGAGTCCGACACCGCCCAGCGCCAGGCCCGCAAGGAAGGCCAACGATAGCGCTCCCATCAGCGAAGGGGGGACGCTCTCCGGTTCCACCAACATGCGATCCCGGTCGTAGCTCGCCCATACCGGGAACTTGCGCTGGTAGAACTCCTTGGTGAAGAAGGGCTTGAGGTCCACGCCGTGCAGGGTAGGGAGGCCGTTCTCACGGAGATAGGGCTTGTAGACGATGAGGCTCATGCTTCCGCCGGGGAACACACCATCATTGGTCAGGGCCTTCTCCCGGTGGTCGTGAACCATCCACACCCCCTGCCCATAGCTGTGCAGCCCATCATCCGTGGTATCCAACACCAGATCGAGGCGCTGGGCGGGGGCCAGATCGAACACGTCGCGCGTGATCCAGGCCGAGGGGTTCTGCTCGATCCCGTCGTAATGGGTGATCGCGAGCTTGTGGCCATGGGTGTGGATGGCGATGCTGCGATCGTCTCCGCCGTTCGCCATGCGCAGTTTCACCTTCTGGTTGGGCTCGACGACGATAAGCGAATCGCGGATCGTGTAAGGGAACGAGTACCCGTTCAGCAGGAAATACTCCGACGAGGCCTTGGTGATATCGAAGCCGCTGGTCGTGGCCTTGCCAATCAGGCGTGGATCGTTCGCGGCCTTGATCGCGTCGCCGAGATCCCGGTCCACCTCCTGGTATAGCAGGTCGTACTCGCTCGCGTATCGCTCCTTGATCGCGGCCGCCGGGTGGCGCACCTGGCCCGCGCCGACGTTGATGGTCTGGACCCAGTTGTCGGGGCGATTCTCTTCCACCACGAAGATCCCCATGAGCCCCATCATGACATGCACCGGGGGCTGCTCATGGCAATGGTAGAGCATCGTGCCCGTCTGCCTCGGCGTCAGCTCGTAGGTGAAGCTCTCGCCCGGCAGGGTCGCGGCATGGCTGGTCTCCGGCACGCCGTCGTTCCCCCGATGCTCCCCGTGCAGCGGATTATCGAGGAAGTAGGGGTGATCGACCCCATGAAAATGAATGGTATGGGGCAGGTAATGGGTGTTCTCGAGCGTCACCCGCACGGTGTCGCCCGCCTCCACCCGGATGGTGGGCGAGGGCATGCGCAAGAGCGGGCTGGCCGCCATGCTGTAGATGTCTTTGGTCGCCATGCCGTGGGGTTTGGGCACAAATGTCCAGAAGCCAGGCTGGATCCCAGGCGCGATCGAGTAAGTAGGCACGGGAAAGTTCACCTCGGGTGACCGGCCGTTGAGCTCGGCCACCTCGAGCTTGATATGAACGACATCGGGATCGCCGTCCCCATCCCGGTCGTTCTCCAGCACCACCGCGTCCATGGCCAGACCCGAGTCCATGAGCGTCGTGTGGGAGACGTTATTGGTGCCCTTCACGACGGCCGCCACCAGCGCGGGGTTGTCCGGCTCGCAGTCCAGGGATTCCCCGATGGTGACGTCGTCGATGACCTGAGACGGCCGCCAGCTCGGATGCAAGTCCGGGCAGGGCGGTTCCACCGTCCCCAATGCGAACTCCTTGGTGGGAGGGGCGGGCTCATAGGGCGGCATCCGCATCCACCACCAGGACGCAACGCCGGCAGCAATGACGAGGACGACCACCACCACGATGGTCAGTGTTCTACGGCTTGGGATCTTCACGGATAATCTCCACGATGCGGCGCGGTATCGCCTTCTCGGTATCACGCTCCGATGCGACACATCGTGCGCTTACATGAGCGGATGCGTGACTCGTCCAAGGCAACGAGGCATCACGGTTGCCCAGCGAGCGCCAAAGGTTTTGTCCAGATCAAACCCGTCCGCCGCCAAGGCGTGAAATGCGCTCAGGACGCGTTTTGGTGCGCAGGGTTCGATCCGCAAGCACTGTGATAGGAACGGACCTGCCGAGGTCAGTCGACCTCAACGGGGCCGGCCGATCGCAGCCATCGGGGTCCGAAACGACATGAGCGGCTGGCCCCGCCTGTTCTCAGCGCGTGTGTTCCCTCTCCGTTCTCGCCCAAGAACGGATGGCTTACACTATCGCAAAGGACTCGGACCTCGGAGAGTTAATTGAAGTTCCGAATGGCGAATTCGATCCGCGACACGCGGGACGCACGCAAGGGCTACTCGGTCAGCTACCGCCCCACCCTCGCTCATCCCCCTTCCGGAGCGCGATCCGGGACAGACTGCCCTATCTACCGCTAGTGCGCGTCGTTCTCGGTAAACCGCACCGCCGCCGACGCAGTAACGGCGGCGCTGAAGTACAGTGACCGTGCGCTTGGCCCATGCTACGACCCGGTGTTCCACCACCCGCTCGCTGGACTCCCAAGACGAAACCCCGCGCCGCGCCCCCTCCCGCCCGGGGAGGGGGGCACATCCACGACTCCAACCCCTCGAACGCGCGTAACGCTGGCGGGGCTAGTCTTTTTTTAGCCAGCGAAAGAACAGCACGGCCGCGACGACGCAGACCAGCGCGACGATGATCCCGACCGGCGTCTTCAACATATCGACCGCTTCCAGAATTCCACCCATTGTAGTTACCTCTTCGTTGACAGCTTACAAAACACTTTGGACTGCGACCCGAGCATGCCCGCTCGAACACCCCCGGTCGGGCGTCCATCATACCGGTCGCTTACCCTCTGTCAAGGTTAGGCGTCGATCGATCATGATCGCGCCGACAACCTGCAGCTTGATCACGGGGGGTGGGATCACGGGGTGGGATCACGGGACGGGATCACGGAACCGGGACCGGGGAACCAGCGCCGGGAGTGGTGTCCTGGCCGGTCGCCCGGTCAAGCGGCTTGTACCGGAATGGTGTGACCGACGCGGGTGATGCGGTTGTTCTCGTCGAGATACACCAGGGTCGGCGCGAACCCGGCCAGCTCTTCCTTGCACACGCCCGCGTAGCTGCAGATGATCACACGGTCCCCGGGCTCGGCCTTGTGGGCAGCCGCGCCATTGACCGAGACCACGCGCGAGCCGGCCTCGGCGCGGATGGCGTAGGTGGTGAAACGTTCGCCGTTGGCGAGGTTATAGATTTGGATCTGCTCGTACTCGCGGATCCCCGCGGCTTCCAGGAGCCGCCCATCTATCGCGCACGAACCTTCGTATTCGCGCTCCGCGTGCGTCACACGGGCGCGGTGCAGTTTGGCTTTCAGTACAGTCAGATACATCGGGCGGCCCCACGAATGCCGGGCTGTGATTATGGCCTAAACGCGCCGGCCCTTCAACGAGACGACTGCACGGCGGCATTGTCGATGAGGCGGGTGTGGCCCAGCCAGGCGGCCGTAAGCACGATCAGATCGATATCGGTTTGCCGGGGCACCATGAGATCGCTCGCCCGCCGCACCGCAAAGTAATCGGGCCGAAACCCGAGCGCCTCGAGGTCCGATCCCGCCCCCGCCTCGACAGCGGCATAGTCGCGGTTCCCCGAGCGCAGCACCTCTGCCGCCTGCCGAAGCACCCGATAGAGCCCGGGCGCGACGGCCCGTTCCTCGGTGCTGAGATAACGGTTGCGCGAGCTGAGCGCCAGACCGTCGGCCTCCCTGACGGTGTCCACGGACTCGATCGAGACCGGAAAACCGAGATCGGCGACCAGGCGCCTGATCAGCACGAGCTGTTGATAGTCCTTCTGGCCAAACACGGTGACATCGGGCGCCATGAGGTTCAAGAGCTTGGTGACCACGGTGGCGACGCCCGTAAAGTGCCCGGGCCGGGACGCCCCGCACAGGATATGGTCGAGCGCCGGTACCTCGACACGCACGTGCCCCGCGAGGCCATGGGGATAGAGGTCGCCGATCTCCGGGGCGAAGAGCAGGTCCACCCCCATGTCGAGGAGCAGGCGCGCGTCCGCTTCCAGGGTCCTGGGATAGCGTTCGAAGTCCTCGCCGGAGACGAACTGCGTGGGGTTGGCGAACACCGATACTACGCTGCGGTCGGCCAGCGTCCGCCCCTTGCGGATCAACGCGAGGTGACCGGCGTGCAGGTTGCCCATCGTCGGTACGAGGGCGATGCGCTGCCCGTCGCTCTGCCACGCCCGCAGCCGATCGCGCAGGGTGTCTGGCCGGGCAACCGTCTCCATCAGAGTTTGTGAAAAAACCTACTGCGCTCGGGATCTCGCGTTCCGGCGGTGCTCGGAATCCTCATGTATTTCGACATACACTCCGGTTCCTGCGCTCCGGCGGAACGCGACCTCCCTTCGCTCGCGACGGTTTTTTCACAACCTCTCAGTCGAAACCGTGCTCGGGGCCGGGGAAGCTCCCCGATTTGACCTCGCGGACATAGGCCGCCAAGGCCCCCGGCACGCTGCCCGCCGGGGCCAGGAAATCCTTGGAGAATCGCGGGCTGCGCCCGGTAACGCCGAGCATATCGTGGAGCACCAGGACCTGGCCGTCGCAGTCGCGGCCGGCGCCGATGCCGATGACGGGGATGTCGACGGACGCCGTGATCTCTGCCGCGAGCCCGCGCGGTATGCATTCGAGCACCAGCATCTGGGCGCCGGCCCGGCACAGTGCCTCGGCGTCGCGCCGCAGGGCCTCTGCCGCCTCGGGCGCACGCCCCTGCACCCGATAGCCGCCCAGCCGGTGGATGGACTGCGGCGTCAGCCCGAGATGACCACAGACCGGGATCCCGCGTTCGCACAGAAGCCTCACACACTCGGCGAGCCATGCCCCCCCCTCGAGCTTGACCACCTGGGCGCCGCCCTCGCCGAGGAGCCGCGCGGCATTCCCGAGCGCCGCGGGCGGTGTCGCGTAGCTCATGAACGGCATGTCGGTGACGATGATCGCCCGTTCTGAGCCCCGTTGCACAGAGCGCGTGTGGTAGATCATGTCGGCGAGGCGCACCTCGAGGGTCGTATCGCCGCCCTGGATCACCATGCCCAGGGAATCGCCGACCAGAAGCACCTCGACACCCGCTCGATCGCAGAGCCGTGCGAAGGTGGCGTCGTAGGCCGTGAGGCAGGCGATACGCTCGCCGCTGCCCTTCAGCCGTTTCAAATCGGTGATCGAGATCCTGCCCATGATCCGGCTAGGCGGCGGCCCCCGCGCTCATCCGATCTTTTCCAGACCCGCGATCGGACAGTTCCGGATCAATGACGCGATCGGCCCCAGGATGGGGACCTCCAGGTCCGGCGCGATCTCGAGGAGCGGGTACAGCACGAAGGCGCGTTCCGCGAGCCCGGGATGTGGCACCGTCAGATCCGGTCCAGGGAGCTCGGCGTCCCCGTAGAGAAGGAGATCGAGGTCCAGGATACGCGGCCCCCAGCGCACCGGTCCGCGCACCCGCCCGTGCCGGTCCTCGATGCCCTGCAGGTGAGCGAGGAGGCGCGGGGCAGGCAGGCGCGTCGCCAGCGCACACACGGCATTCACATAGTCCGGCTGGCCGGGGGGACCCATGGGGGGGCTGCGATAGAGGGAGGAAGGCTGGACGACCATGGTATCCGGCAAGGCCGCGAGCGCCGTCAAGCCACGCCGAACCTGCAAGATCGGATCGTCGAGGTTGCTCCCGAGACCGACATAACAGCGCACGGAACCGTCCCCGCGCCACAGCGGCGCCTCCGCCATCAACTCGACGCGCGCCTGCGGCGCCGGCGGCGCGTCGAACCGGTCTTGGGCACGGTCTCGATCATGGCCCGCCGGCGTTCCTCGCCCGCGTGCTGAAACTCGGTCCACCATTCGAAAAGGCCCGGGACCTCCTCGCCCGCCAGGGTACGGAGCTCGAGGAAGTCATAGGCGGCACGGAACCGGGGGTGCGCCAGGGCGCGGAACGGATATGCGCCGGTGCGGCGCGCGAGCCGCGGTTGCAGGGTCCAGATATCGCGCGTCATCTGGGTGTAGCGGCGTGGGACGGAGATGCGCGCGATCTGGCGCGAGATCACCGTGTCCGCCGCGAGCTGCAGTGCCTCCATGGCGGCCAGGCCATGGCCGCGATGCTCGTCCATGAGCCGCCGCAGCGGGTCCCACAGGAGCGCCGCGAACAGAAACGCGGGGGTGACAGGCTTGCCCGCCCCGATCCGGCGGTCGGTGTTCTCCAGCGCCCGGACCAGGAGCATGTGCGGGAACCCGCCTTCCTCTTCGCCGAGACAGGCTTCGATCTGCGGGAACAGCTCGCCGAAGAGACCATGGTGGCGCAGCGATTCGAAGCTCTGCGCGGCGTACCCCGCCAGGAACAGCTTCTGGATCTCCTCGAAGAGGCGCGAGGCCGGGATCTCGGCCAGTAGGCCGCCGAGATCGAAGATCGCCCGCTCGGTCGCGGGGTCGATGGTGAACCCGAGCTTGGCGGCGAATCGGACCGCGCGCAGCATTCGCACCGGGTCCTCGCGGAAGCGCAGGTGCGGATCACCGATGGTGCGGATGCGCCCGGCTTCTATGTCCTTCATGCCCTCCACGTAGTCCACTACCGAGAAGTCATCGATGTTGTAGTAGAGGGCATTGACGGTAAAGTCGCGACGCAAGGCATCGCTGTCGATGTCGCCGTAGACGTTGTCGCGCAGGATGCGGCCGGCATCGGTGACGGCTCCCCCCTCGTCGGCCCCGGCGGCGTGCGGGCTGCGAAAGGTCGCCACCTCGATGACGTCGCGCCCGAAATAAACGTGCGCCAGACGGAACCTGCGGCCGATGAGCCGGCAATTGCGAAACAGCTCGCGCACCTGCTCCGGCAGGGCGCTGGTCGCGACATCGAAGTCCTTGGGCTCGCGCCCCAGCAACAGATCGCGCACGCCGCCGCCGACCAGATAGGCCTCGTAGCCGGCGCTCTTCAGGCGGTACAGCACCTTCAACGCCCGCTCGTCGATGTTGGCGCGCGAGATGATGTGGCCCGAGCGGGGGACGACCCGGGCTGGGTGCCGGAGATGGGTGACTGTCGCGGAGGTTTGAGGGTCCATCGGTAAACGCTTTGGAGCGACTCGCCTACGTGCTTATAATACCACCCTTTTCTGCTTATAATCTACTATCTTTTTGCGCCCGCTCCCTTCGTCTAGCGGCCCAGGACGTCGCCCTCTCACGGCGAAAACAGGGGTTCGATTCCCCTAGGGAGCGCCAATATAATCAATGAGATATTGTTAAGCGCCCCGTTCGGCTACGGCGTGAACAACCGCCGGCTCGTGGTTGACGACAGAGACCAAGACGGTCCGCGACATCTTCCGGCGCTTCGCCGAGGTCGGCTCCTCGACCCTGCTGGTGGCGGAGCTTCGTTTGGATGGATCATGTCCAAGGCCACCCAGGACAGCCGGTTGTCCGGCATGGCAAGTCCGTCGACAAGAGCTTCCCCTACAAGACAAGCCAAAGATGTCTGCAAATTGAGAGGTTCCCTCTCCCTCCGGGAGAGGGTTAGGGTGAGGGGATCGATTTGATTCCCCCCATCCCCAGCTTTCGCTGGGGCAGGCTCTATCCTTCTCCCGCAGGGAGAAGGGACCGGTGTGTTCCTGTAGTGCTTCTGTTCAACATTTTTTTCAACATTTAGGGTGATAGAATCAATCGGCAGGGTTGCCGATTTGAACGGCGAAGCGGCCCGAAGGGGCCGGTCCAAGGAAGGACCACATGCATTATGCCGCATAAATACGCGGCTTTACGTAAATGCCCTCAACCGCACGCAAATACCTCGCGCGGGGTGGTCGCAGCGTCCGGGAATAGGGGATTCAAAGCGCCGCTTCCAGACCTTTGCGCTCGATCAAGTTCAAAGAGCTTCAACGACGGCCCGCTAGGTTTCTTCTCGCCGATCTCCCATTTCTGCACCGTGGACGAGCTCGTGTTAAGCATGGCGGCAAACACGGCCTGGCTCACGTGCCTTTTATCATTTCGAATGCATCGGGAGATAGAAATACCCTGATGTCCCGATAGAGAGCCTTCACCTTGCCTCACGCAAAAGACCTGAGTCGCACTTAACGGCGGAACGATGCGTCATGGTTGATCACACGAAACACCCCATCAGCTACTCTGATGCATTGATCCACGAAGATACAGGTAAAGCCAGTCTAGATGTCGTGATTCTTGTGCATGGAACCTTCGCGTGCGCCGAGGACGACGGCGGAACTCGATGGTGGCACCGCGGCAGTGTATTTTGGAAACGACTGAAAACCACGCTACCGTCAAATATTGGCATGCTTGACTCACAACCACTCTTTAAGTGGTCTGGCGAGAACCACTACATGAGCCGCTACACCGCGGGCATAGATTTATTGACCTATCTCGAGGAATTTGAGAAGTGCAAAACGCCTTACCATATTGTGGCGCACAGCCATGGTGGTACGGTTTTATGGAATGCCTTACGGATTGCGTACTGGTCAGCAAAGCGCCAAAGAAGGAGAAAGCCGACCTCAACATGCCCTTTTGATTTGCCTCATCTTCGGAGTTGCACGGCGGTCGCAACTCCGTTCATTCGATTTAAGACGTTAGCTAACCCGATGTTACGCTTATGGGTAGCCGAAGCGGTATCGCTGACGATTACTTTCGGCCCGCCTACTGCAGCCGTTCTCGCGCTGTGGCCTATTGCAGGCCTGTGGGCTTTGTTCGCGCTGCTGTCCGTGTTGGTATTTGCGCCCTTTGGTGAAAGGAGCGCTTTTTCTACGAAATTTGCCGCCATGCAATATCTCGACGCAGCTGTTGCGCGCTCACTGGGAGATCGCTGGTTAAGTCTCTGGAGTGAAAACGACGAAGCGATCAATCTGCTCCGCGCTGCGAATGATGTTCATATTCCTGTTTTTAAGCCCCCCTTGCCCATTGTTCCATATGCCCATCAGAACTTATTTACCAAAGTGTTCTTTTTTGGGCACACCCTATTCATCTTTCTATTCGATCGATACGTTGTGCCCTTACTAAATTGCATAGTGGCAAAACGCTTCGCAGCATTCTCGCTGGGCTTGCCTTTTGTGGGGAAAGTGGATGACGTGAGTCCTTTTCCGTGCGAAGAAGTGTACAAGCACCCTACGATGGCCGACCAAACTATGGCGGAACTCAAATCAACCGCTGACAGTTATCTCGCCAAGGCAGCCCCCACTATTCGCGATGCGTTGAGTCGCGCGGCGGAGGGCAAAGATCCGAACCCACTCAAAGCCATTAGTCTTTCCGATCGCGAGCTGGTTCATACTTCGTACTTTTACAACGACACCGTCGTTGAGCTTATCGCGAATCACATTGCGGCTACGTCAAAGCGCTATGGTATCGTGGGCAATAGTTGAGACCGATACTACACTCGTTGGATTGATTGACTCGCCGCTTCTCACCAGACTTGTCCGTTGCTCGACGGACGCCTTGTGACCGCTTAAACCATACTCGACGTTCCACGCCCGATCGCCGACCGGCGACTCTGCGTCGACAGTTGCCATCGACTGTTGTAGCCGCGTGGTCACCCTGACCACCTTGGCCCCGCACATCGTTGCGGCTATCCTTGACGGGATCCTGCCGCCGGAAATTACACTGTTTGACGTAGCGGTCGACCCGCCGGCGCTGTGGGAGGAGCAGCGGCGCAGCTTCTGATCCTGCTGCCAAGTGATATGGGATACGGATGATGTCAAACCCACTGGCCGTTGCGTAAAGACGCAACTTGCCATTTGGCCATTCAGAATCGGGCATGGAACTCCAGATTAAGGGCTTCGACCCCTTTATTCCCTCAGGACAGCAGAGAGCGAGACCCGGACTAAAGCCGGGGTGGCAGGCCGACGCGCGAACTCCGCAGAAATCCTCAAAAACCTTGTTCGCGCCTTTCCACGAAAAAACAAAAAGGCCGGTCCCCCCCTGCTCCAAGGCTTCGACGCTCTTGCGGAGTTCTTCTTCGTACTAACCACGCCTGAGCGCCTGCATCACGGTGAAGGAGTGCGTAGAGAAATGTTGTCGATTATAAATGAGAACCGGCTAAACGCTGATCCTTTTGCGCTCGCGAGACTAGTATTTAGGCCTCTTGATGCTATCAACCTCTGCCTTCACGCTTTCACCGTCTCGCTTGCCGAGCACGCGCCGTTTCTTCTTGCTATTGCTCGACATGCTTGATCCCTGAAGTAGCTCCTCGACGGGAGTTCCCCACGTCGTCGCGAGAGTTTCGATGATGAGTGCCCTAATGGTGTTTGGGCGAAGACAAGAGTGGGTGCTCAAACCAAGAGTAGGTGATTCTGGCCAGCGAATCTCCTCATAGAAATCCGTCTCCAGAAGCGGATAAGGATACGAATCTCCATTTATAACCAGCACATTCGAATTTAGTCGGAGCCTCTCGCTGGACTTGGAGGGGTAACGAAGCTGGTAATCGGAACTGAGCAGGATTTCGTCGAGAACTTCCGCCCAATGACGCAGTTGTTCTACAGTCATCCAACCACACGCCCCGTGCGCCACGGGGAGGGCCCTGGTATCTCCTCCACAAACCCGGACGAGTTCCGCCAGAATCAACCGCTCCTCATCCTTCACGAAAGTCTTCGCTGCCAGGTCCGCCTGTTCGGTCGCCCAGAGCGCCAGTTCCTGAAACGTCACTACGGGGGTCGCTGCGTCCCGCGTCGCTCTTAACGCGGCACCAGCCAATATCCCAGCGATACCTCGAAGTCGACCTGCCCGGATGCCGCCGCCCACCGCGATCGGGCCCTCGATGGACTCGGTGAGCTGGTCGCGGGTCATGCGCGGGATGAGGTACTGGCCGCCGTTCAGGACCTCCGGGAGGCCGCGGAACACCGTGCAGGCCCCCAGGTAGTCCGTGCGCATGGTGAGGACCACGAACACGGCCACCCCGTCCTCGAAGGCCGCCCGCAAGAGCAGCTTGACGAAGGCGGCGGCGCCGTCCTCCGAGCCCGCTTGGCGCACGCGGAACAGCTCCTCGAACTGATCGACGATCACGAGCAGCCTCTCGCCGGCATCGAGGATACTAGCGGCCTCGACGAGACCGAAGCTGCTCTGGCCGATGAGGTCCCGGGGCCGGCCCAGCGCCTGCGCCAACCCGCCGAGCGGGTCGTCGCCCGGCCGGAACATGGCCACCCGCCAGCGCGAGCCGCCCCCGGCCAGGTGTCCGCGCTGCAGAGCGGGTATCAGGCCGGCACGCACCAGCGAGGACTTGCCGCTGCCCGAGGTGCCCACCACCGCCAGGAAGCGCGCCTCTGCGAGGCGGTCGAGCAGCTCGTCGATCTGATCGTCGCGACCGAAGTACAGGGCCGATTCGTGCGGCTCGAAGGGGCGCAGCCCCGGAAAGGGGTTGTCGGCCGCGTCCACGCTCAGCCCCGCGCGCGCTTGAGGTCTTCCAGGAACGGCGCGATGGGCTCGGGCGCGAAGTGGCCGAACTGGGCGATCACCCGCGCCTCGCGGGTCCTGTAGATACGCTTGTCATCGGCCTCCGGGGTGGTGACGTAGATGACCTTGGCGGAGAACGGGCGCGCGCGCCGCCAGCCCAGCGCCTTCTTCAGCTCGGATAGCTGCTCCTCGACCCAGGTCTGCGGCGCCAGTCCCCAGTACAGCACCACGGCGTCGCACTCCTCGAGCTTGCGCCGATTGTCCTTCTGCCGGCTCTTGGCCGCGGTTTGCCCGCGACCGGCAGCTTGACCTCGAAGCCCGCGTCGAAGAGGAAGTCGCGCAGGTGGAGCGCCGGCCGGGTCGGGGAGTCGAGGGGGTTGTCCTCCTGATCGCAGATGAGATAGATCCGGCACAGATCGTCCCCCTCCACGAGCGCGACCGGCTCCGGCGCGCGGGGCGCCAGGCGCGCCAGGACCACATCCTTGAGGTCCTCGATGGTCTTGTGCTCCAGGAGGTCCACACGCTGGTCGAGACCCGCGCGCAGCGCCTCCAGGAACGCGGCCTGCGGCGCCTCGGTGTCCTCGGGCTTGGTCGCCACCCATACCACGCGCTGGAGGCCGCCGCGGCGTGCCAGCTCGTACTGGAGCGCGACGATCGACTGGTCCGTGCCCTCGGGGCGTTTGCCGTAGCGCGGACCGGTGAGATGGATGGCCAGGGCCGACTGCCGCAGTGCGGCCTCCATCTCGCGCCCGATGTCGCTCGCGTGCTCGGGGAGCGGCGCCTCGGGCAGCACCCGGTAGCCCTGGGCCACCAGCTCATCGAGCACCCTGCGGCGCTCGTCTTTGAGGTCGGAGCTCGATTCCGCCAGATAGACCGTGGCCTTGGAGGTTTTGGCCGCGGGCGCCCTCTCGATGGTCTCGAAGATATGGGCGATGTCCTGTGCCAGACGGCTCAGGCGCTGCTCATAGTCCTTGCCGTCGGGGGGTAGCGGGTCGAAGTAACTCGAGTCGGGCTCCTGCACGAAGAACTCATAGCCGAGGCATCGGCTCAAGATATTGCGGTGCTGGCCCTGGGCGAGCGGGGTCTTCACCACCTTGACGGCGCGCACTACCTTCCCGATCTCGAAGCCGCCGCTCTGCAGCGCGGCCTTCTGGAACTCCTCGAGCTCGTTCTGACACCAGGTCGATCGCAGATAGCCGGGCGAGGGGATGGGGACGAAGACCGCCGAGCCCTTGAGCTGCGCGAAGATCTCGTCCGAGAAGTCGTCGGAACCGCGCAGTTTCTTGTCCCGCCAGATGCGGGCGTGGACGCCCAAGACCTCCGTCAGGCGCCGCTGCAGATCCAGGTGGAAGCGCGTGACCCAACCGGTATCCGGCTGAGCGCCGGGCCCGAGGTTGTCCTTGTGCGTGTAACTGATGAAGATGTCGTTGTCGAAGCTCGGCAGATAGGCCATCGGCCCGCCCCTCGCCCTGTCGAAGAGCACGATCGTGCCCGGCAGGTCGCGGGGTTGCAAGCGTCGGGCGAGGCCCAAGGTCCGGCCCCGGACGTCGCGCCGGAATCACTTCCGCCCGGAACCCCGGCCCTGACCGGGCCGACGCTGATTCGCACCATGCATCGGTTGCTGGCAGAGCGCGGCGGATCCGGTGAGGGGCGGATGCAGCGACCCAGCGACCCGAGACCCGTCGCCCGGTGCCGCGCCTAACAACCGATGTGCCGGTGCTGTGCCTGTACAGCCGCTTCGTGGTGGCCTGGAGGGTGGAGAGGGAGAACAGGTCCGGTTGGCAAATCGGGCGCTTGAGCATCTAATGCGTGCAGGACCCCAGGCTGGAGCTCACCATGGCTAGCGATGCACCGACCGCAATCGTGACCACCCGGCGCCATCAGATATTTCCGGTGCTGTCCGAGTCGGAGATCGCGCGTATCAGCCGGTTCGGCAACGTGTGTCGCTACGGGCGCGGTGCCCGCCTGTTCGCGGCGGGGAAGCCCGGTCCCGGCATGTTTGTGGTGTTGAAGGGTGTCGTGGCGATCAGCCAGCGTGATGGCCTGGGCCATGTGGTTCCCGTCGTGCGCCTGGGGCCCGGAGAGTTTAGCGGTGAGATCGCGCAACTCTCCGGCCGCCATGGACTGGTGGATGGGTATGCCGAGGAAGAAGTCGAGACCCTTCTCGTGCCGCCCGGGCAACTGCGCGCGCTCATCATCGCCGAAGCTGACCTCGGCGAGCGCATTGTCCGCGCGCTGATCCTGCGGCGGGTGGCGCTCATCGAATCCGGCGCCAGCGGCCCGGTGTTGATCGGCCAGCCGGATTCACCCGAGGTGCTGCGATTGCAAGGCTTCCTGCGCCGCAACGGCCAGCCGCATCACGTGGTCGATGCCACCCAGGATGGCGACGCTGCCGCTCTGCTGGAGCAGTACGGCGCGGCCGTGGCCGAGCCAATCGTGGTTTGCCCTGACGGTTCCGTGCTGCTCAACCCCTCTGAAGACGCGCTCGCACGCTGCATCGGCATGGTCGATACGGCCGAGCACGACGAGCTCTTTGACGTCGCCGTGGTGGGTGCCGGGCCGGCCGGCCTTGCAACCGCCGTGTATGCGGCCTCGGAAGGTCTGCATGTCGTCGTGTTGGACCGCTGTGCCTTTGGCGGCCAGGCCGGCGCAAGCGCGCGGATCGAAAACTACCTGGGGTTCCCGACCGGCATTTCCGGTCAGGCTCTCGCCGGTCGAGCCTTTGTGCAGGCTCAGAAGTTCGGTGCCGAGATGCTGATTCCGCAACAGGTCGTCGCGCTGGATTGCAGCAGGACCGGATTCAACGGCGACATGTTCTTGAAACTAGCCGATGGGCGGCGGCTCAGGTCCAATACGATTGTCATCGCGAGCGGCGCACGCTATCGTCGTCCCGCCGTGCCGCGCTTGAGCGAGTTCGAGGGCCGGGGCGTGTGGTATTGGGCGTCCGCCCTCGAAGCGAAGACGTGTGCCCGGACGGAAGTGGCCCTGGTAGGCGGCGGTAATTCGGCCGGGCAAGCCGCCGTGTTCCTTGCCCAGTATGCCGCAAAGGTCTTCATGCTGGTGCGGCGTCCGAGCCTCGCCGCCAGCATGTCGCGCTATCTGATAGACCGCATCGACGCCACGCCGAACATCGACCTGCGGTTTCATACGCAACTGACGCAGCTTCACGGCGACCTGGCGGGGGGCCTTGTCGCCGTCTCCTGGCGCAACCACCGAAGAGGCATCGAGGAGGAACGGCCCATACGCCATGTGTTTCTTTTCGTGGGTGCGGAGCCCGAGACCGGGTGGCTCGAAGGCTGCGGCGTGGCGCTAGACTCGCACGGCTTCGTGCTGACAGGTCAGGCGACCGCAGGCCTGGCCGCGGGGCGCCTGCCCGCTTCGCTCGAGTCGAGCGTGCCGGGCGTATTTGCAGTCGGCGACGTGCGCTCCGGCTCGGTGAAGCGTGTGGGCGGCGCGATCGGGGAAGGTGCCGCCGCCGTGGCACAGATCCACCAGTATCTTTCCGCGCCTCGTCCAGCGACCACGGGGGCTGCGATCCACGGTCGGTGACCGTCGTGAGAATATCCGAGCCTGGGCCCTTTAGCTGCGACTTCCAGATTAATCCAGCCAGTTCCCGCCTGAGCTTGTCGACCAGGCAAAGGGTAAGAGTTTCTGTTCGGTGGGGTGAGCGTAGACTTCGCATGATGTTGCGATGGACTACTACGACGCGGTCCCCTTGGGCCGCTCGTTTCGTTTGGCCGAGCCGAAAGATTTCAATTTGGTCGGGCCCAAGGCTATCATTTGGCCGAGGCAAAACATTTCATTCTGCCGAACCCTGCTTTACACTTGGCCGCCATGGCCACTAGGGGAAGATCCCTCGGGGAACGTTCTCTACCTCATCGGCGGCGGCAAGCACCCCGGTCTCTCGGTCTCGGACAATGTGGAGACCTTGGAGGAATAGGCATCAAGCCCCGTTGTCCTCCACGGTTCCCTGCATGGAAGCGCTGATCCTGCTCTTCCTAATCCTAATCGGCGTACTGTCGGCGACGCTTCTCGTTGGCCGGCCCGTGCCCAATGCACGGCGCCGCGAGCGCCTGCAAAGCGCTCGATCGGAACAATGGAACCACGTAAAGCGCATTGTCGCCGGCGATCGATAGGCTCGCCGACCAGGGTGGCTGAGGTCCTCTGGAGCGAGGTAATTGCCGGCCGTCGATTCGACGTAACAGTCTTGATTTCAAGGCGCTCTAACATGCGCTTCAACATGGACCCGCAGCAAGCAGCGCTTCGCTTGCTGCGGGCCGATTAAGCGGGGGGCCGGTTAGGCGGCCGCGGAAGATTGTATGCAGACGACTCTTGAGCCTATGGAAGACCGCTTTCTGGTCACCTGCCCCTACTGCGGCGAGGCTGTAGAGATCTACCTGGAACCTGACGTTGAAGGCAGCCTGGTTCAGGACTGCGAAGTCTGCTGTAACCCCTGGCAACTCCGTATCTGGACTGACGGCGACGACCGCCACGTAGCTCTAGCGCGTGCAGATGGATCAGAGTAGCTCGTGAGATCTACCCCTCTTCCGAAGGAAAAACATTGGGTTATGTTTGGTAGTGCCTTGTACCTCCGAAGGGTTAGTCAAGTAGGGTGAGCATCCCCTTGTCGTAAGCACCGACGCCCGGTGGAGCGCAACACACCAAGCGGATCCGGCGTTTACACCAGCCCGAAGAACGGCTGGACATCGACCAGGGTGCCGGGCTCGACCCGGCCCCAGTCGTGGGGCAGGACGATGAAGCAATCGGCCTCGCTCATGGAGCGCAGGATGGCGGAGCCCTGGGGTCCGGTCGGCCGGACCAGGAGGGCGCCTTGGGCGTCGCGGTCCAGGATCCCGCGCTGGTATTCCACCCGCCCGGGTTTCTTCTTCAGGGGTTTGGTGCAGCGCGCCTGCACCAGCAGCGGGCGCCAGATCGATTCACCCGCCATGCGCCGCAGGGCCGGTTGTACGAACTGATAATAGGTCGCCATGACCGACACCGGGTTGCCGGGGAGGCCGAAGAACACCGCCCCGCCCACCCGGCCGAAGGCGATCGGTCGGCCGGGTTTCGTGGCGACGTTCCAGAACGCCACGCGCCCGACCGCCCCGAGCGTGTCGAGGATGAGATCGGCCTCGCCGACCGAGGCGCCGCCCGAGGTGATGAGCACGTCGGCGCAGCCACCGGCCTCCTCGAAGGCGCTCGCGACCGCGTCCGGCACATCGGGCACGACGCCCATGTCGATGGCCTCGGCCCCGAGCCTCGTGAGCACGCCGTAGAGCGTGTAGCGGTTGCTGTCGTAGACGGCGCCCGGGACCAGCGGCTCGCCGATCGAGCGGAGCTCGTCTCCGGTCGAGAAGAAAGCCACCCGCAGCCGCCGGTGAACGCTGATCTCGCCTATCCCGAGCGAGGCCACGAGGCCGAGATCGGCCGGGGTGAGGCGCCGGCCGGCCTCTAGCGCCACCTGCCCAAGAGCCAGATCCTCGCCGGCGGGTCGGACATTGTCTCCGGCGCGGCCGGGGCCGATCCGGATCGTGTCCTTCCCGAGCGATTCTACACGCTCCTGCATGAGCACCGTGTCCGCGCCCTCGGGCACGACCGCCCCGGTCATGATGCGCACGCATTGCCCCGTGCCCACCACGCCCTCGAAGGGTCTGCCCGCGAACGCCGCGCCCAGCACCTCGAGCTCGCGCGTCCCCGCGCTCGGCAGATCGGCGCCGCGCAGGGCGTAACCGTCCATCGCGGCATTGGTATGGCCGGGGACGGGGAGCGGCGAACGGACCTCACGGGAGAGGACCCGGCCGAGCGCGCCGCGTAAGGCCACGCGCTCGCAGCCGGGGATGACCGCGATGTCCGCGTGGATCCGCGCGAGCGCCTCCTCGACCGATAAGGCCCCCGCATCGTGCTCGTCCGCGCAACTGGGTTGGGGCAGCGCCGCTTCCGGATTCAGCATGTCGGTACCCCGCGCAGGCGGTCCTCCGCGGCCGTGATGTCCGCGGGCGTGTTGACGTTGATGAAGGCCTCCGGGGTGTCGGAGAAGTCGCAGAGCACGTGAGGGTGCTGCCGGTACCAGTATTCCACCTTGCGCTCGCCCTCGTGCAGATAAGAGAGGAGCGAGCCGAGCAGGCTGCACCGTATGAGGGCGAACACCGGCTGGAGGCGCTCGCCGTCGTGCGCGATTCCGATGTCCGCGGCCTCTCGGCTCAGGATGCGATAGAGGCGCAGGGCGAGGTCCGCGGGGACGAAGGGCGAGTCGCATGGGGTGGTCACGATATAGGACGTGCGCGCCGCGCGGAGCGCCGTCGCGATCCCCGCCAGCGGTCCGCAATAGCCCTCCAATAGATCGGGCAGGACCCGATAGCCGTACCCTGCGTACCCTGCCCGGTGGCGGTTGGCGTTGATGATGATGTCCGCGACCTGGGGTTCCAGGGCCGCGATCACGTGCTGGACCATGGCCTTGCCCGCGAGGGGCAAAAGGCCCTTGTCCTGCCCGCCCATGCGGGTGGCCCGACCGCCGGCGAGGATGACGCCGGTGATGGTCGCGCGTAGCGCATCACGTCGCTGCCCGGGGATCGACATGGGGGTGCCGTTCATTGGGATACATCCGCTATTATTGCAGCGAGTTTCGCATTGACAAGCGTCGCGGTGGGCGCGACGTTCGGGAGAGCAGGGCGATGAACGAAGAGACCATGAACCTAGCAATCCGCAAGTTCCTGAAGCGCGTGGGTGTCACCTCGCAACGCGAGATCGAGCAGGCGGTCCGGGGCGCGATCGCCGCGGGCCGCATCAAGGGTGATGAGAGCTTGTCGGTGCGGATGACCTTGGAGGTGGCCGAGCTGGGGATCCGCCACGTGCTGGAGGATACTGTGGCGCTGGAATGATGGCGGGGCCCCATGGCAGGGCAGCCAGCCCCGGGGTTCAGGACTTGCCCGGGTCCTTCTGGGTATAGATGGGGAAGGGCGTCACGTTGGTACCGCCATCGCCCTTGATCGGGGTCACCCTGACCGGGCCTTCCTTCTCGACTTCGTCGATGCGGATGATGGCGTGCATCGGGATATAGCTCCGGCCGACGCCGGTGAACTCGGACTTCAGCTGCTCTTCCGCGGGGTCCAGGACCAGGGACGTGCGCGTGCCGAATACCAGATCCCCTATCTCCACGAACCCGAACAACCCGCCCTGACTCACGCTGCGGGCATAGACCTCGTACACCCGGCCCTGGTTATGGAAGATCACCTTGTAGATACACCGCTTGGACATCGAGGT
>JACCXJ010000377.1 GCA_013697045.1 Gammaproteobacteria bacterium
GCAACGTGAGGTGACTTGGGCCGGTTTGGTCTAAAATATCGAGGTTCAGCCGTTCCGAGGGGCGTCAGTGAACGAACGCATCTCCATCCACCCCAAGATTTGCCACGGTCAAGCCTGTATAAAGGGAACACGCATCCCCGTCCATCAGGTCGTGCGCATGTTTGCGCATGGCGACAGTGTAGAGACGCTCCTCGCTGCCTTCCCCACCAGACCTGCCTAACAATCGCTTCGAATCCCACTGGCCTAAAGCGCCCCCCGCTTCCGAGTACCTATCGTCCGGGAGGTGCCAGGGGAAGAAGGGCTGGCGACATGACCGGTTAACCGGCGCGTGAACACGGACCCATCAAGGGGGCTTAGGCCGCTCGCTACGGGCCGGTTACGCGTTTACGTGGCCCGAGGTCCTCGCTCACGTGGACCTCCTATCAGGATTGCGACGCGATGGGGACGCCGTCGAGATAGAGGACGCGGCCCCATCCCCGGGGGACCGGGTTTCGGGGGTGACGATGCCGGCCAAGTTGAGCGGATCGCGATCCCGTCTGCCCCCTCGCGCCCGCTCCCCTCGACAGACGAGAACGGCTCGTGACCATGTGGCGCACCCGTATTTCCACCCAACCGCTTCGCGCGTACCATGCCGATCCTATGTCCGACACTGATCCATCGCAGCTTGCGAAGCTCCTGGCCGATGTCGCCTCGTCCTGGGCCGGTCCGGCCGCGGTCGGGGGGGCGGGCCCTTTCCATCAACAGCTCCTCTACGAGAGGTGGCTCAGGCGGCCCGTGTGGCGGTTGCGGGAGGAGGCCGTCCCCTTGCTCCTCGGCATCGATCCAGTCGTCTGGGCGCGGGGCGGTAAGGCCCCGGGCTCGACCGAGGTGCAGGACCGGGTGTGGGCGGCCGTGCATGCCGCGGTGATGGATCGGGGCGGGCCGCGGGTCATCGACAGCGGCGCGGGTCCCGATGACTGGTGCGTCGAGCCGGCCGATCTGTGCCGCTGGGCGAGCGGCCGCGGCCTCGTCCTGCCGGAGTCCTTCGTGACCCTCATGGATTTCATCCTGCGCGCCGTCAAGGCGCCGGCCGGTGCGGTCGCGGTGGCGGGGACGCCGTCCGAGACGCACCTGGCTTCGGTTCGCGAGCAGGTGCTCGGGGCCGCGCTCAACGTGCTCGCCAAATGCCCGGACCAGTGTTACGACGCGCACGGGCTCTGCAGTGGCGCGCGCATCGCCGAGCGCATTGCGGCGCAGTCGATGCGGTGGTTCGACGCCCCGGAACCACCCGTGGCGGGGCCCGAGATGACGGCCTTGATCGACCGCTGGCTCGAATAGCCCCCTTTTCACTATATTTCGGTTCACTATATTTGGCGGGCCTAATGGCCGATCCCGGCGCCTCCGCGACACCGGCCTCCCTGCGCGTAGCGCCGACCTTGGGCCTCGCCGAGGCCGCCCGGCGCGTCTGGGACGTGATCGCCGTCGGGGCCGGCCCGGCGGGGGCCTGCGCCGCGCGGGAGCTGGCGCGCGCCGGACGCTCGGTGCTTTTGGTCGACAAGTCGAGCTTTCCCCGTTACAAGGTGTGCGGCTCGTGCCTGAACGGCCGGGTGTTGTCGGCGCTCGAAGCGGTCGGTCTCGGCGCTCTGGTCGAGGAGGCCGGCGGGGTGGTGCTCGATGGCTTGCGACTCGCGGCGGCGGGCGCGGAGGTCGTGCTCACCCTGCCCGGCGGTGCGGCGCTCGGGCGCGAGCGTTTCGATGCCCTCCTGGTGCGGGCGGCGGTACAGGCCGGCGCCGAGTTCCTGCCCAGCACGCGCGCGCGACTGGGGGTACTGGGGGGGCCGACCGGCAGCTTCAGGCCCCTCGTCCTGCACCAAGGCGGGGACACGGAAAGCGCTCGTGGCCGTCTGGTGCTCGCCGCGGACGGCCTGGGCGCGGGACTCCTGCCGCGCGCGCTGGCGATGACCGCACCTGCCTCCCGGATCGGCGCCGGGCTGATCGTGGACGAAGCGCCGGGCTTCTACCGCGCAGGTTGTATCCACATGGCGTGCGGCCGGGCCGGGTATGTGGGGCTCGTGCGCCTCGAGGACGGCCGGTTGGATGTTGCCGCGGCCTTCGACCCGGGCGCCCTCCGGCACCTCGGCGGACCCGCGCGCGCCGCCACCGGGGTCATCGCCGAGGTCGGCTGGCCGGTGCCCGCGGGGCTCGCCGCGGGCCCCTGGCGCGGCACCCCGGGCCTGACCTCCCGACCGGAGTGCATCAGCGCCGAGCGCCTGTTCGTGCTCGGGGACGCGGCGGGCTATGTCGAGCCCTTCACGGGCGAGGGCATCGCCTGGGCCCTGACCTCGGCCCGGGCGCTCTGCCCCCTCGCCCTGCGCGCCGTGGAGTGCTGGGACCCGGCATTCCCGGCGCTCTGGGCCGCCCTGCATCGCCGCGCCCTCGGCCCGCGCCGGCTGTGCCACGCGACCGCCCGCCTGCTACGCTCCCCACTCCTGACCGGGGTGCTGGTGCGTTTGCTCGCCAACGCGCCTGCGCTGGCCGGGCCCATCGTTCAGGCGCTCAACCGCCATCCGGCGTTTCCGTGACCAAAAGAATAATACGTTTCATGCGAGGACGTCCTGCCCCGCCGAGGTGCTCGGCGTGAGCGTGAAGACGCTTTATAACCGCCTGCGGCAGCACGGAGTGCACCAGATCGCTTTCGCAGGCCCATTCTTGAGTAAGGTGAAACGCATGACTATTACACGAGCTAACACCGTCATCCTTAATGTTGCCGCCTTCATCCTATCGGTGATCTCACTCACGGCGAGGGCCGCCCCCGATGATCGCTATCTTGCGGGTTACGCGGCGGCCGTCCTCGAGGCCCGCTTCGGTTTGCCGTCCCGTGAGCTTCAGGTCGAAAACGGAAAGCTGCGATTGCATAGCGCCGATCTCCAGGGACAGGATACAGGAGAGGTGCTCGCTTCGCTGCGAGCCATCGACGGCCTAGAGGTCGAGCTGGTCGGAACACCCACGGAAGCGCCCAGTGTATCCCCTTCGGCCAAACCGGCACCGCTGCCGAGTGCTACTCTTTCGGAAACCACGGGATGGCTCCCGCGGGCGCAGCTCTTCGACCCTTTGATCGCCGATCCGCGCTGGCCGCGTTTTTCGGCGACCCTTCAGTTCTACCAGCATGACGAGGAGCTCGGGACCGTCGGCGCCCCGAATTTCGGCGCCGCCATACCGTTTTACGGTTGGCGTGGCCTGGGCATCGATTGGCAGGCCGGGCTCCATGCGGGGGTGTTCTCGATATTTGACCTCAACTCGGACTCCTCCGATCTGATCAATTCTGACTTCTTCGTGGCGCTGCCGATCAGTGCGCGCTATGGGCCGCTATCGGCACAGGTTCGGCTATTCCACCAAAGCTCGCATCTGGGTGATGAATTCCTGCTGCGGAACCGCGTTGATCGGATCAATCTGTCCTACGAGGGTGCGGACCTCAGGCTGTCTGTGAAACCGTGGAACTGGCTTCGGTTCTATGCGGGGGGCGGCGGGATCTTCGACGCCGAACCGGATCTCGATCCCTGGATGGTGCAAGGCGGCCTCGAGATCACGAGCCCGGACCCGATTTACTCTAATCTCCTCTATCCGATCGTGGCGCTCGATGTTCAGTCGTTTGAGGAATCGGATTGGGGGGTCAACTATTCGGCGCGCGCCGGTGTCGAGTTTCGTAGCGCATGGCTCGCCGCCCGGCGTTTGCAGCTGGTGATGGAGTATTTCAACGGCCGCTCACCGAACGGGCAATTCTATGACCGCGACGTCGAATACTTTGGCCCGGGATTGCACTTTTATTTCTGAGTCACCTCGCCGAACGACAGAGGGAGCCGCGGAAGCGCCATCGAGCGAGACGCTATTGCGGTCTCTCTTGATCCAATACCAGTTGGACCGTGTAGGCGTCGATGAGCATCACGACGATGATCCACACGACTAGGAAAAGAGGGGTCTGGATGAATAGAAAGATCCCGGCGAACATGAGGACCGCCATAATAAAAAACTGCCGGTCGATCGAACGCGTCAAACTGGCACCGCAATGATCGCAGCGCAGAGGCGACCAGCGCGTGATGAGCCATACTTTCAGAGGCGAGATAGGGTTTTTGCATTTTGGGCAGTGCATAGCGATACCCCCGTATCGATAGTGTTATTTAAGGTTTGCTCGGCGGCCCGCGATGCGCATGCGCAGCGCATTTAGGCTTCATGAATCCGCCGGCGATCGGTCCTCACATTCGCGGCCGGTGATGAGGCGTGCCCCGCGATCGAAGGTGAGATAGGCCCACAGCCATTGCAGGGAGACGATCAGGCGGTTGCGCATTCCGATGAGAAAATAGATGTGGGCGATGCCCCAGATCCACCAGGCGATCCCGCCCTTGATCCGGAGCCAGGCGAAATCGATGACCGCGGCACGCCGGCCGATGGTCGCGAGGTTGCCGAAGTCGCGATAGCGAAACGGCGGCGGGGCCGGCCTTCCCGCGACGCGCGCCGCGATGACCCGTGCCACATACGCGCCGGCCTGCTTGGCGGCGGGTGCCACACCGGGCAGGGGCCGCCCCGTCGCGTCGGAGACCAACGCTACGTCGCCCGCCACGAATACCTCGGGGAGTCCGGGCACCGAGAGATCGGGCGCCACCGGGAGCCGTCCCAGCCGATCGGCCTCGATGCCGAGCCAGCGCGCCACCGGCGAGGCGGCCACCCCTGCGGCCCACAACACTGTTGCCGCCTCCACCCGTTCGGTCCCGACCGTGACGCCCCAGGGGCCACAGTCCGTCACCGGGCTCTTGAGCTTGACCTCGACGCCCAGGCGCGCCAGCGCGCGGCCGGCGTAGCGCGAGAGGGTCTCCGGAAAGGCCGGCAGCACGCGCTCCCCGGCCTCGCACAGGAGGATGCGGGCGCTCTTCGGGTCGATGTGACGGAAGTCGGCGGCAAGGGCCCGGCGCGCCAGCTCCGCGATGGCCCCGGCCAGCTCGACCCCCGTCGGCCCGCCCCCGACGATCACGAAGGTCAGGAGCCGCCGCTGCGCGCTCGGATCGGACCCGCACTCGGCCCGCTCGAAGGCGAGCAGGATGCGACGGCGGATGCGGGTCGCGTCGTCCAGCTCTTTCAACCCTGGCGCCGACGCCTCCCAGTCATCGTGTCCGAAGTAGTCGTGGCGCACGCCGGTCGCGAGGATCAAGTAATCATAGGGAATGGACTGCTCCCCGAGGGACACGGCGCGGCGCTCTACATCCACGCCCGTGACCTCCGCCAGGAGCACGCGGGTATTGCGCTGGCGGCGCAGCATGCGCCGGATCGGCCAGGCGATATCGCCCGGCGACAGCGCCGCGGTCGCGACCTGGTAGAGCAGGGGCTGGAAGAGATGATAATTCCGGCGGTCGATGACGGTGATCTCGACGGGGGCGCGAGCGAGCGCCTGCGCCGCCCACATCCCGGCGAAGCCGGCACCGACGATCACGACCCGCGGCCGTGGCCGGACCTCGCCCGGCGTCAAGAGTCCCGGACCGCAAGCCGCCGCATCGCTTTCGCTCGCATCGATTTTCCTACGTTCGGTGCCATCTATCCTGACACAGGGGCCCGCTCGGCGCGCTGTATTACGAGCCCCCGTATTCTACTGCTCGGTCCGGCGCATGGGGCATGCGGTGGCATCGGACGAGTGTCGATCGCGCGGTAACGGGGTGTGCGCCACCGTTTCTCCCGATCGGGACGCGGCGCCCGTTGCCGCGGATGAGTGTGAGTGACATCATGCGGCGTGAGCCCGGCGCCTCCTCAAGACCGTCGGCTCCGGGGGCCGCAGGGTCCGAGACCTATATTCGCCGTGCGGCAGGGTAGCGCAAGCGATGGGAAGGGGCCAGTAGACCACAGCCGCACGCGATCGCCACGCCGAGCCAGAAACCATGAGTGTGCCACTGCGGCGCAATATCGGGCTGTACGAGACGCTCGCGGGCCTGCCCGAAGGGCTGACCGGCGAGCTCCTGGATGGCCAGATCCACACCCAGCCGCGGCCCACCGGACGTCACGCGCACGCGGAGTCCGTTCTGGGCATGCGGCTGGGGCCGCCGTATCAGTTCGGAGAGGGGGGTCCGGGCGGATGGTGGATCCTGATCGAGCCCGAGGTCCACTTCGTGCGCGACACCGAAGTGGCGGTGCCGGACCTCGCGGGCTGGCGGCGCGAACGCCTGCCCATCATCCCCGAGGACCAGCGCTTCCTGGTCGCGCCGGATTGGGTGTGCGAGATCCTTTCACCGGGCAGCCGCAGCAAGGACCGCGAAATCAAGATGCCGCTCTATGCCCGTCACGGGGTCCGCCATGCCTGGCTGATCGATCCCAGGGAACGCATTCTGGAGGCCTATGCCCTCTGCGATGCGCACTGGGCTCCACTCGGCTGCTATCGCGATGACGAATCCGCCTGTGTCGCGCCGTTCGATGCCGTCACCCTGAGCCTTGCGGACCTCTGGGCGTGAGAGTTTGTGAAAATGGCGTCGCGAGCGCAGGGAGGTCGGGCCGCACCTCGGCGCGCCAAGCAGGCGTCGGAGCAACACCACGCGGGCGTGCCCGCGCCAATCATTGGCGATATGATACTTGCGCCTGATGATCGTCGCATCCTTGTTCCCGGAAATATCTCTTTCTCCACCGCCAAAACCGATCGGTCCCCAATGTTTCTCACGT
>JACCXJ010000379.1 GCA_013697045.1 Gammaproteobacteria bacterium
GAGTCCATCCAGGATGTCTTGACCGAGGAAGGCCTCCACCAGTGCCAGCACCTTGCCGTCACTGATCTCGTCCTCGAGTCGGTCCATCAACGGTCCGCAGGGAATTGTGTCAAAGTAGCTCTTGACGTCGGCATCCACCACGAAGGTGTATCCCGCCTTGAGTAGCGCTTCGACTTCCCGTAACGCATCCTTGCACCCACGCCCCGGACGAAAACCGTAGCTCACCGGGAGAAACTCCCGCTCGAATATAGGCTCCAGCACCATCTTCAGGGCAGTCTGCACAATGCGGTCCTTGACCGTCGGTATCCCCAGTGGCCGGGTCTCGCCCGACCCCTTGGGAATGTGCACACGCCTGACCGGATCGGGTCGGTAGCGGCCTTCCCTCAACGCCGCTTCCAGTTCCTCCAGGTAATGACCCTCTCGAGCCTTGAAACGCTCCACGCTCACCCGGTCCACCCCCGCCGCACCCCGATTGGCCGCTACCCGTTTCCAGGCCGCCTCCAAGGTACGCCGTGCATACACTTTGTCCATCAGACTGAACCACTTGCCCCCTTTGACCCCGTCACCCAGGGCCGCCAACCGGAATCACAGGGATGTGATGCTTTTAGGAGGTACAGGATGAACATGCGTTCGGTCCACACCGATGCTTCTACCCAGCCCCACTGTCTCGGGTCCCGAGTATCTGCCTCTTGTTTAGCTGTCTCCAGCACTGTCGAGACTGCTGCGTTGTACGCTTTTTGCTGCATCTGCATGTACCTCACGCCTCCACCTTCCTGCCCCCCTTCCCTCGGTCCGGGTTTCCTCTCCACACTTCTCCATCACCCTCCACCCGCCCGTAGGAACCCGTTCGTGTTCTCTGTTGGCCGCCTGGTTTCCCGGCGGTGCCACCTCATCGGTTCCATAGCACAGGTGTCCAGTGACTTACGGTACTATGAGGGCTCTGCCTCCTGCCCCGCGTCACCCCGCGGAACAGGTCTCCCCGCTTATTGCGCCTTACCTTCCTGACGTTCCATCCTCAACCACGTGATGCGCCCGTACATCGCTTTACCCGCCACTTCAGCGTGTACGGTGAGTTTCAGGCTTCGCCATACCCTAGCAGGCTCGCCGCTGACATCCCGCCGAATCAGGTTCGTCATCCTACGGACCGCCAGTTCGCCTCCGGTTGCTCCCCACCCCGCCTCACGGCGACGCAGTTACCTTCGGCTATGGAGCCGTGGCATGCTCCGACACGGACTTTCACCGTGCTGATAAGACGCCCTCACGGGCGCACTAGGGTGGGCACCGCCCACCGTTTACGGCCTTGTTTGGCGCACAAGGTGGGCGATGCCCACCCTACGGGGCTCATGCCGCCCTCCGTGGCGCGGCCCTGGGCTCGGGGAGCTCGAGTTCGGGATAAACCCCGACATCGAATCGATCCCGCGACCCTCTGCGCCCGCCTTTTCTTGACGCGGTCCCGACCCGGATGTGCGCCATGCGCCCCGCGCTCCCGGGGGTGATCGGATCGCGGGTTGATCGGATCGCCGGTCGCGGAAGGCGGTGCGGTTGCCCAAGGGCCACACGCGCGGGCCCCATCGGGCCCGGCGACGCCCGTTTTCTACCCTGGCACCTTGCCCTATAATGGCGCCGTGGCACGGGTAGCGAGGCTTCCCGAACGCGTCGAGCCGCGGTACCTCGCGGAGCGGGAGGCGCGTTTGTGCGGTCAGTTGTCCCTGGCGCGCATGGAACGGCTCGCAGCCAGCCTCTGCGATGGGGAGGGGACGGTCTTCATCGACCTGCTCTTTGAGAAGGACGAGCAGGGTCGGGACATGGCTGTCGGCCACGTCACGGCGCGGCTTCCGGTGCGCTGCCAGCGCTGCCTGGAAGCCATGGAGATCGCGATCGCCACGGCCGTGTGCCTGGCCTTTACCGATGCGGAGGCGCCGCCGCCCGACGGCTACGACACCGTGCCGCTCGTGGGGGATACGATATCGCTCTCGGATCTGGTCGAGGATGAGCTCATGCTCGCGCTCCCCATGGCCCCGATGCATGAGGACTGTCCCGTCGGCGTGTGGCGCCGGTACCTGGAGAACCGTGCGCCGTCCGAGGCGCCACGGAAACCGTTCGCGGCATTGGCGCGCATTCGGAGGCCCGCCGGCTGATGGGGCCGGTGCCCGTCGCAGTGCGATTCGGACATTGGCGCTTGGGACATCGGTGCTTGGGACATTGGGACTTCTGAGGAACGAATCATGGCTGTACAGCAGAACCGCAAATCGTCTTCGCGGCGGGACATGCGCAGGTCTCACGACCGGCTCACCGCCGCCGCGATCTCGATAGAACCGACCACGGGGGAGGTCCACCGCCGTCACCATATCAGCCCGACGGGTTACTACCGCGGCCGTCAGGCGCTGGTGGTGAAGACCAAGAGCGAAGAGGACGAGGGTTAACGCCGCAATCGAGCCGCGGGCATCGATGCGCATTGCCCTCGACGCGATGGGTGGTGACCATGGGCCCGCCACGGTGGTCCCGGCCGCCGTCGCGGCGCTCCGCCAGCACCCCGATCTGCACCTGATCCTGGTCGGAAAGGAAGAGGCCCTGGAGAAGACGCTCGCATCCTACAATGGGGTGCGGAGCGATCGCCTCGCGATCCGCCACGCGAGCCAGGAGGTCGGCATGGACGAGGTGCCCTCCCAGGCCCTGCGCACCAAGAAGGACTCCTCCCTGCGCGTCGCCATCGATCTGGTGAAGGCCGGGGCGGCCGATGCCTGCGTGAGCGCCGGTAACACCGGGGCCCTCGTGGCCACGGCGCGCTTCGTTCTGAAGATGCTGCCCGGCATCGAGCGCCCGGCGATCTGCTCGGCGATGCCCGCGACGCGCGGCCACTCCCATGTCCTCGACCTCGGCGCCAACGTCGATTCGACCCCCGAGCAGCTCCTGCAGTTCGCCCTCATGGGGGTGGCCTTGACCAGCGCGGTCGACAACAAACCGGCGCCCAGCGTCGCACTCTTGAACGTCGGGGTCGAGGAGATCAAGGGCCACGACCAGGTCAAGGGCGCCGCGGCGCTGCTCGCCCATAGCAACCTGAACTACGTCGGCTTCGTGGAGGGCGACGACATCTATGAAGGCGCGGTGGACGTCATCGTGTGCGACGGCTTCGTCGGCAACATCGCGCTCAAGGCCAGCGAGGGCGTGGCGCGCATGCTCATGCGTTTCGCCAGGGACGAGTTCCTGAGGACGCCCCTGTCCCGCCTCGCCGCCTGGGTCTCGAAGCCGGTCTTGCGGGCCGTCATGGAGCGCCTCGATCCCAGGCAGTACAACGGCGCCAGCCTCCTCGGTCTGCGCGGGATCGTCATCAAGAGCCACGGCGGCGCCGATGCCATCTCCTTCGCCAATGCCATCGAAGAGGCCATGCTGGAGGTCAAGAAGGGTGTCCCCGAGCGCATCAGCGGGGAACTGCAAGTGATCTTCGACGAGAGGCGGGCGGTTTGAGGTATTCCCGCATCGCGGGCACGGGGGGCTATCTTCCGGAGCGCGTCCTGACCAACGCCGATCTGGCCCGCATGGTGGACACGACCGACGAGTGGATCGTCGATCGCACCGGCGTGCGCAAGCGCCATATCGCGGCCGAGGGAGAGACCACCTGCGATCTGGCCGAGCACGCCTCGCGCCGGGCGCTCGAAGCCGCCGGGGTGGGTCCGGGCGACATCGACCTCGTCGTGGTCGGGACCGCAACGCCGGACATGATCTTCCCGAGCACCGCTTGTCTTCTGCAGGAACGCCTGGACATCCACGATGGGCCGGCCTTCGACCTCCAGGCGGTGTGCACGGGTTTCCTCTATGCCCTGGATATCGCCGACAAGTTCATCCGCACCGGGTCCGCAGACCGGGCCCTGGTGGTGGGCGCCGAGACCTTTTCTCGTATCGTCGACTGGACCGATCGGAGCACCTGCGTCTTGTTCGGCGATGGCGCCGGCGCGGTCGTGATCGAGGCGGCCGAGGTCCCCGGCATCGTGAGCACCCACCTGCATGCCGACGGCCGCTATCAAAGCCTCCTCAACGTGCCGTCCGGCGTTTCGCGGCGCTGTGACGGAGCCGGATCGGGCTATATCCAGATGGCGGGCAGCGAGGTCTTCAGGGCCGCGGTCAAGGCCCTGGATCGCATTGTCGACGAGACGCTCGCGGCCAACCGGCTCGCCAAGACGGACATCGACTGGCTCGTCCCCCATCAGGCCAATACCCGCATCATCGCCGCGACCGCGAAGAAGCTCGATCTTCCCATGAGCCGCGTGGTCCTGACCGTCGAGGACCATGCCAACACCTCCGCTGCCTCGGTACCGCTGGCCCTCGATTGCGCTGTCCGCGACGGGCGGATCCGGCGCGGCGAGCTCCTGCTTCTGGAGGCCTTCGGCGGGGGCTTCACCTGGGGCTCGGCCCTGGTGCGTTATTGATGCGGCGGGTGAGAGGTTGTGAAAAACCGTCACGAGCGAAGGGAGGTCGCGTTCCGCCGGAGCGCAGGACCGTTTCGCCGGGAGCGAAACGGAGCGCAAGCCCCGAAGGGGCGAGTCCCAAGGACGGGACGAGCAACCGGAGTGTATGTTGAAATCATGAGGATTCCGAGCACCGCCGGGAAGGCAGGGCCAGGGAGTGGCCCTGCTTGGCGCGCCGAGGATGCAGCGCGAGATCCCGAGCGCAGTAGGTTTTTTCACAAACTCTGAGATGGTAGGCGGCTTCGTGTTTCCCGGACAGGGGTCCCAGTCGGTCGGCATGTTGAAGGACCTGGCCGAGATATATCCCCCCGTCCGCGACACCTTTGCGGAGGCCTCCGAGGCCCTGGGCTATGACCTCTGGGCGCTGATCCAGGAAGGCCCGCGCGAGGCCCTGGATCGGACCGAGAAGACCCAGCCGGCCCTGCTCGCGGCCGGTGTGGCGGTGTGGCGGGTCTGGGTTGCCCAGGGGGGTGCGCGGCCGGCCTGGGTCGCGGGCCACAGCCTCGGGGAATACACGGCGCTGGTATGCGCCGGGGCATTGCCGTTTCGCGCAGCCGTGACCCTGTGTGCCGATCGCGGGCGTTATATGCAGGAGGCCGTGCCGCCCGGCGCCGGGAAGATGGCCGCCATCCTGGGCCTCGACGATGAAGCGGTCGCCCGTGCCTGCGACGGTGCTGGGGTCGGCGAGGTCGTGTCTTGCGCCAACTTCAACGCTCCGGGCCAGATAGTGATCGCGGGGGACACGAGCGCCGTCGAGGCCGCCGTCCTGCGCGCCAGGGACCTCGGGGCGCGGCGGGCCGTGATGCTGCCGGTGAGCGTGCCTTCCCATTGCGCGCTCATGAGGCCCGCGGCGCTCCGGCTGCAGGAGCGCCCGCAAACGGTCCGGATCGAGGCGCCTGCCATCCCGGTCGTCCACAACGCCGATGTGTGCAGCCATGGGGACCCCGAGGAGATCGCACGGGTCCTGTGCGAGCAATTGTTCCAACCGGTGCGCTGGGTGGAGGTGATCCGGCGCCTGTGCCGGGAAGGGGTCGATACGGTGGTCGAATGCGGCCCGGGCCGGGTCCTCGCGGGACTCTGCAAACGCATCGACCCGAGGCTCAAGACCTTCGTCACGGGTACCCCCAAGGACCTGGAGAACGCGCTCGCGGAATTGAGATGACCGAAAACGCCGCCCAGACCGCCCTGATCACCGGCGCGAGCCGCGGGATCGGTCAGGCCGTCGCGCTGGAGCTGGGCCGCCGCGGCTATACCGTCGTCGGCACCGCGACCTCGGGGGCGGGGGTCGATGCGATTCGGGCGTCGTTTCAGGAGCATGGCCTACAGGGTCGAGCCCATGTGGTGGACATCGCGGAGCGTGCGAGCGTCGAGGCGTTGATCGCCGACTTGAATCAGGCGGGGAGCCTGCCGGCGGTGCTCGTCAACAACGCCGGGGCCACCTACGACAACCTGCTCCTGCGCATGACGGAAGACGAATGGCAGCGCTGCATCGATGTCAACCTCGGTGGCGTCTACCGCCTGACCAAGGCCTGTCTGCGTGCCATGATGAAGGCGCGCTTCGGTCGGATCATCAACGTTACCTCGGTGGTGGGGGCGACCGGCAACCCCGGCCAGTGCAACTACGCCGCCGCCAAGGCCGGTACCATCGGCTTCACCAGGGCCCTGGCCCGTGAGGTCGCCTCCCGCGGGATCACCGTCAACGCCGTGGCGCCGGGCTTTATCGATACCGACATGACCCGTGGGCTCAGCGACGAGTGGCGCGCGGAGCTCATGCGCAACATCCCCCTCGGGCGGCTGGGCACGGCGGCCGAGGTCGCCGCCGCGGTCGCCTTCCTGGCCTCGCCCGATGCCGCCTACATCACCGGCCACACCCTGCACCTGAACGGCGGGATGTACATGTGCTAGTAGTAAGTCATGTTAAATCGGAGTGATTCGTCACCCCGGCAGGGATTGCCGGGGTCCAGGATGCGGGACGACACCTACGTCCATGTGCTCTGGATTCCGGCAATCCATGCCGGAATGACGTGCCTGTTTGAAGTCTGTTTTATCAATCGCTTAGAGGCGCATCTTCAGGCCGGGGCGCGAACCCGGCCGGCTTGCAAGTTAGCGCTTTTCCACTACACTAACTGGCGCCGCGCACACAGCGGCACTCGGATCCGGGAGGACCTTTGGGCTATGAGCAACATAGAAGAACGTGTCAAGAAGATCGTGGTCGAGCAGCTGGGGGTCAAAGAAGATGAGGTGACCAACGAAGCCTCGTTCGTGGAGGACCTCGGTGCCGATTCGCTGGACACCGTGGAGCTCGTCATGGCGTTGGAAGAAGAATTCAAGACCGAGATCCCCGACGAGGACGCCGAGAAGATCACAACCGTGCAAGAGGCCATCGATTATGTATCGGAGCATGTAAAAAAAGAAAAAGACTAGGTTTCCATAGGTTCCCGGCACAAGGCCGCGTTTCTCGGCAAGTGGCGCGGCCTTTGTATTTGAGTCGAGATTGAACGATGAACACGGTCGAGAGGCGTCGCGTGGTGGTGACCGGGGTCGGGGTGGTCTGTCCGGTGGGCAATACCGTGCCGGAGGCGTGGGCCGGCATCCTGGCCGGGAAGAGTGGGATCGGCCCCATCACCCGGTTCGACGCATCGGCGTTCACGGTGCGCATCGGCGGCCAGATCCGGGGGTTCGACATCAGCGATTATCTGTCGCCCAAGGACGCCCGCAAGATGGACCCCTTCATGCACTTCGGGATGGCCGCCGGCATCCAGGCCATCCAGGATGCCGGTATCGAGGTCACCGAGGCCGAGGCCGATCGCATGGGCGTCATCATCGGTTCCGGGATCGGGGGGCTCTCGGGCATCGAAGAGATGCGCGTGGCCTATGAGGCGGGCGGCCCGAGGAAGATCTCACCCTTTTATATCCCGAGCAACATCATCAACATGACCTCGGGCAACCTGTCGATCAAATACGGGCTGCGCGGCCCCAATTTCGGTATCGTGAGCGCCTGTTCGACCGGGACCCATTGCATCGGCGAGGCGGCGCGCATGATCGAGCGCGGAGATGTGGACGTCATGATTGCGGGGGGTTCCGAGATGGCGACCACGCCCACGGGTCTCGGCGGTTTCGCCGCGGCACGCGCCCTCTCGACCCGCAACGACGACCCCGCGACCGCGAGCCGGCCGTGGGATCGAGACCGCGACGGCTTCGTACTGGCGGACGGCGCGGGTATCGTGGTCCTGGAGGCCCTCGATCACGCCAAGCGGCGCGGAGCCGCGATCTATGCCGAGCTCGCGGGCTATGGGCTCAGTGCCGACGCCTACCACATGACCGCCCCCTCGCCCGGCGGGGAGGGCGCCGCGCGCTGCATGGTACACGCGCTGCGTGACGCCGGTATCGAGCCCGAGGCGGTCGATTACATCAACGCCCACGGGACCTCCACCCCGGCCGGTGACCAGGCCGAGACCGAGGCCGTGAAGCGGGTCTTCGGCGATCATGCCTACCGTCTCGCCATGAGCTCCACCAAGTCCATGGTGGGGCATATGCTCGGCGCCGCGGGTGGGGTCGAGGCCATCTTCTCGATCCTCGCGATCCGCGACCAGGTGGCACCGCCCACCATCAACCTCATGACCCCCGACCCCGAATGCGATCTCGACTATGTCCCGAACGAGGCCCGGCGGATGAGGATCGACACCGTGCTCTCGAACTCCTTCGGCTTCGGGGGGACGAACGCGACGCTCGCCTTTCGGAGGATCTGAGCAGAGCCATCCCTTTATATAGATTGATTGCGGCGCACCCATCTTCACCGGAGCCGGACCTCGTGCTCATCGACGGCCGGCCCGCGCGGGCCGTGTCCGTGGCCGACCGTGGACTGCAGTACGGGGACGGTGTGTTCGAGACCCTCCCGATCAGCGCCGGAGTCGTCCGCCACTGGGAGCGCCATCTCGAACGCCTGAGGCTCGGTTGCGCACGCCTCGGTATGGCTTGCCCTGAGGACACGCTGCTCAGGGCGGACCTCGACCGACTCCGTGCGGGCGTCGATCATGGGGTTTTGAAGCTCATCGTCACGCGCGGTGTGGGCGGTCGCGGCTACCGTCCCCCCGACCCTGCAAGACCCACCCGGATCTTCGTGCGGTATCCCTGGCGGCCCTATCCAACGGCCCTGTACCGCAGCGGCATCGTCGTACGCGTGTGCGCCACGCGTCTCTCGCGCAACCCCGTCTTGGCCGGCATCAAGCACTTGAATCGCTTGGAGCAGGTCCTCGCACGCCACGAATGGGCCGATCCCGAGGTCCATGAGGGCCTGATGCTGGACACCGGAGGTCGCGTGATCGAGGGCACCATGACCAACCTGTTCCTGGCCTGCGCCGGACGGCTCGTGACCCCCGATCTGTCCGAATCCGGCGTCCTCGGGATCATGCGCGGGCTTTGCATCGAGGCGGCGGCGCGCGTCGGCCTCGAGACCGAGATCCGGGCGGTGGACCTCGCCGAGATGTATACCGCGGAGAGCGCCTTCGTGTGCAACAGCCTCGTGGGCATCTGGCCCATCCGCGAGCTGCAGGGCAAAGGGAAACGCCGCTACGCGGCTTGCGATCTGTTGGCTCGGGTGACGGCAGCGATGGGGCCCGACGCCATCGGGGGGACCTAGGTGGCGGTACAGGGGCGCGGGCGGGTGGCGATCCTCGTCGCCATCCTCCTCATCGGGCTTGGTCTTGCGAGCGCGTGGTCTTGGAACGAGATGCAAGAACGCCTGGACCGACCGCTGCAATTGGCCGGGACCAGCGTCCACTACACCGTGGTACTCGGCGCGAGCATCGGATCGATCTCCCGCGATCTGAGCCTGGCCGACATGCTCACGGGACCCGCCTACCTCGTCATCGCGGCGCGCCTCTCGGGCAAGGCCGGCCGCATTCAGGCCGGCGAGTATGCGCTCACACAAGGCCTCACGCCGCGCCGCCTCCTCGACCGGATGGTAGAGGGGCGCGTGGTGCAACATCGCTTGACGCTCATCGAAGGTTGGAGCTTCGATGCCGTCCGTTCGGCGCTCGCCGCTCATCCAAAGGTGCAACAGACGCTCGATGGCCTCTGCCATGCCGAGGTGATGGCGCGTCTCTCCGCGAATGCAAGCGATCCGGAAGGGCGGTTTTACCCCGATACCTACCGTTTCCCGGCCGGGACGAGCGATGTGGCGATCCTGCGGATGGCGGAGAAGCGCATGGATCGGAAGCTCGCCCGCGCCTGGGCGCGGCGGGCACCGGGCCTACCGTATCGAAGGCCCTACGAGGCCCTCGTCATGGCGTCGATCATCGAAAAGGAAGCCACGGCCGCCGCCGAACGGCCGGCGATCGCCGGGGTGTTGGTGCGCCGTCTCCGACGGGGCATGCCGCTCCAGACCGATCCCTCGGTGATCTACGCGCTCGGTGCCCGTTTCGACGGCGATCTAAGGCGCAGCGATCTCGACATCGAAAGCCCCTACAACACCTACCGACACGCCGGCCTGCCGCCAACCCCGATCGCGATGCCCGGCGAGGCGTCGCTCCACGCCGCCCTCCATCCAGCCGGGGGCGACACCCTCTACTTCGTGGCCAAGGGCGATGGCCACCACCACTTCTCGGCCACGCTCGAAGAACATAATAAGGCGGTGGACGTTTACCAGTCTCACGGGGCCCGTGGGAGCCGATGACTCGTACCGGTACGGGTACTACCCCGGGACGGTTCCTAACCGTCGAAGGCATCGAAGGCGTCGGTAAGAGCACCCAGGCGGGTCTCATCGCGCGATATCTCCGCGATGCCGGTCTCCGGGTGGTCGAGACCCGTGAACCCGGTGGGACCGAGGCCGGGGAAGGGATCCGCGAGATCCTGCTGCGGCCGGCGCCGACACCGATGGACGCGGAGACGGAGTTGCTCTTGATGTTCGCGGCGCGCGCCGAGCACATCGCCCGCGTGATCTCGCCTGCGCTGGCGGGTGGGGCCTGGGTGGTGTGCGATCGCTTTACCGACGCGAGCTACGCCTATCAGGGCGGGGGACGCGGGATCCCGCGGGCCCGCATCGCGGTGCTCGAGGACTTCGTTCAAGGGCAATTGATGCCGGATCTGACCATCCTGCTGGATGCCCCCCTCGACGTGGGCCTGGCACGTACGCGCGGGCGAGGGCGGGCCGATCGCTTCGAGCTCGAGGGACCGGGGTTCTTCGAGGCCGTCCGGGCTGCCTATTTGGAGCGGGCCCGGCGGGACCCGCGGCGCATTCGGGTGATCGACGCGAGCCTCACGGTGGATGAGGTCGCGGCGGCCATCCGCAACGAGCTCGCCAGGCTCTCGATATGAGCCCCCCGTTCCCTTGGCAAGCAGCGCAGTGGGAGCGTCTGTGGCACGCGCGCCATACGGACCATATGCCGCATGCGCTCTTGGTGACCGGCCACCGCGGGCGGGGCGTCTCCGAGTTCGCGCGCCGGCTGGCGGCGGCGCTCCTGTGCCCACAGCCCCTGCCGGACGGGGCGCCTTGCGGTCGCTGCCGGAGTTGTGCGCTTCACGACGCCGGCAATCACCCGGAGCTCTTGGTGGTGGCACCCGAGGCGGTGGGCAAGGCCATCAAGGTCGATCAAGTCCGCGAGTTGATGGATTTCGTATCTCTCAAACCCGTATTCGGTGCCTTCAAGGTCGCGCTCGTGGACCCCGCGGAGGCCATGAACCGCCAGGCCGCCAACGCATTGTTGAAAACGCTGGAAGAACCGCCACCCCGGACGGTGCTCGCCCTGTGCGCCGAAGGCCGGGCATCACTCCCCTTGACCGTCCAGAGCCGCTGTCAGCGCGTGGATTTCCCTCCGGTAGCCACCGAGGCGGCCGGCGCCTGGCTGCGGGCGCGTCTCCCGGAGGCGCCCGATCTCGACTCCCTCATGGCGCTCTACGACCACGCCCCCCTGGCCGTGTTGTCGGCGCACGAGAGCGGCGACCTCGGGCTTCGCGACGACCTCATCGCGGATCTGGAGCGCCTGGCACTGGGTCAGGCCGATCCCGTCGAGGTGGCGGCTCGCTGGGCCACCCTCGACACGCCGGCGGTGTTCCTGTGGCTCGTGAAGCTCTTAGGGGACCTCATCGCCGTCAAATCCGGCGCAAGCACCGGCAGGGTGTCCAATAGCGATCGGGAACAGCGCCTGAGGGACCTCGCACATCCGCGTCGCCTGGTCCAGCTCTTTGCCTGTTACGACCAGCTCTTGCGCGATCGCCAATATCTTCAGATCGCGGGCGGTGTCCCGGCCATCAATTTTCTCGAGGCGTTCGCGATCACCTGGGCGTTGTCCAGGGGATCATTTATTTAGATAAACACTTTGGCCGGATTTCCAGGCTATTCTTGCGCGGGCGAAGTGGCGGGTCTTGGCCAGCGCTACTAGGTATTCGTAGTTGGCGTATGAACATGGTTCCCTGAGCGCAGGAGATTTTTTTCGCCCGGGTTCAGTCGAAGAATGCCCGATAGGTGCGTCGCTTCGAGGGCGTCCTGATGATATGCCGGCGCTTGCGCCCGTCGGACCACTTCAGGAACCGCCGGGCCTTCCCATTCTTGATCTGTTTGGGCGCATCGACATGGAGCGGATAGCCTGGCCAGGACACGATGTCCTTCGGTGCGCGCAGCATCGTGCCCTGGATGCGCAGTCTAAAACCCCTCGGGCGGGTGGCGAACCGGAGCCGGACGAGCCACGGGCGCAACTCCTGGGTGATGGTCTGCGACAGTCCCCGTGCATCGGTCGCGGTCAGCCGGACCTCGAGGAAGCTCGTCGTCGTTGCCGGAAGGTTTTCCGGGGCGGGGGTCACGATGACGATACCGTTCCCCGCCGTCGGGTCGAGGAAGGGGTGGGTGTGGGTGTCATGGTGCAGGCGCACGCTCCAGCGCAGCGCGGCATCGGGCAGCCGAAGGCCCGCCTCGTCCACGGCCTGTCCGCTCAGGGTGATGGCTTGCCCGACCCGAAAGCGCGTGCCCGGCGCGGGGGAGGTGATGCGGACCTCGGGTGGGGAGTGTCCCGGATCGAGACGGACCGAGGTCGTGTCGCTGCCGCCGCGGCCATCGTCCACGCGCAGCCTGGCGATGAAGGTACCGGCCGTTCCGTAGAGATGCGCGGTCTCGCTGGCGCCGATGGGCGGCGTCCCGTCGCCGAAATCCCATTCGAAGGACAACGGATCGCTATCCGGGTCACTGCTCTCATTTCCGCTGAAGGCGACCGGGAGCGGGACCGGGCCATTCGTCGGCGTCGCGTTTCCGACCGCCGCCGGGGCGCGGTTGGCGGAGCCGACGAAGGCGATGCGGCGCACCTGGCCGCCGTTGGTAAAAGTGGT
>JACCXJ010000400.1 GCA_013697045.1 Gammaproteobacteria bacterium
GCTCGCGATATCGAGCGTCGGCCGGTGCCGAAACGGCCGCACGGCGCCCACGGCATGGAGGCGCCCGATGAAACGGCCCATCCACTCCAGGGTATTGAGATCGTCCAGCTCGGGTACTCGCCCACCGTGTTTGGGATACACACTGAAGCGGAACCCCTGGTGCGCGTAGAGTGTCCGGTTGCCGTCGAGGGCAAGGGGCGCGACCACCGGGATCTCGTGCCCCACGAGCTCCGCGACGAAGGCGTGTTCCTCCAGGATGGCCTCGTCCGACCAGCGTCCCGGCCGGTAGAACTTTGCGACCACGTGCGGCACGGCCACCGCCGGCCCGTCGTGTAGGCCGATCTGATACACGCGGTTTTCGTAGCTGTTGAGCGCCAAGAGCCGGCCATCGCTCTGCAGGCCGACGGCGTCGACCGCGTCGAGCACGTGGTCGGGCGTGAGGCTGGCGTAGGGTGGCGGGGTCATGCCTGGCATTGTACGCCGGGGATGGCGGCACCCTCGGAGAGCGCCGCTGGGTGCTGCCGCCGAGCCGCGTGCGGCCCGCGCCCGCGAGGGGGTTGTGCTGCTTGTCAAGCGGCGCGGTCGCATCGCGATCGGCGGCCTTTCTCGGTCTGGCATGCAGAAAACATGCCGTGAGTTTCGCAGAAACTCCAGCCCAGTCAAGTACCAAGGTCGGCACTACATGCGCTTTTCCAGGCAATCCAATTAAAGGCAATACGGATAATCAGTGGGTTAACGATGCAAAATATCTGATGTTTGAAAAACCGAAGTGGAGTTGCGGAAGTCGGGTTAAGTTAAATAAGGTTAAGGCTGCAATAGCTCGATGGCGACTTCGGGCCAGGACGGCAGGTACAGTGGAGATGCAGGCCGAATCACGCGGCCTGGATAAGGCGGGGGGCGGCCGCCGCATCGAGCAAGGCAGCCCTTCGTACCGCTTCACGGGCAAGGGCTGGGCTTTGTCTTTGCGCGCTCGCCACGTTTCTTGCGGCACTCAAATTCGGGCAATCGTGCAGTTAATTAACGATGAGACTCAGTCAATTCCAATAGAGGTTTGAGTCCGAACGAAGGGGAAACCTGAGGCATCAGGCAACGCGCTGGGATCGGCGATGGATGGATTGAAAGAGGCGCCCTCTGGCTTCGTTGAGCTGTTGATTTGCATCGCATAACGCTGCGGGGATGGCGGTAGCCGAAGCACTTGCGCACCACGCCGCCGTTCTTGGTCTCCGCCAGGCCGTTTTCGTTCGAATGGCGCGGGCGAGACTGGGCGAACTCAATGCGGATCTTCTCCAGCACGCGAGCGATCTGGTGGTGGATGTACTCCGAGCCGTTGTCAGCATGGAAGCCGCTGATCGTGAGGGGGAAGCCTTCTAGCATGACCTTGATCACCGGCAGCGGGTAGGCCTCGGAGAGCCGCTCGCCGCGGACGGCCGCGGGACCTCCGCGCCGCTCCTCGACATTGGGCTGGGTGCAACGTAACGTGGCGTGACATGGCGGCTGCCGAGCTCGCGCCAGTAGGCGAAGACCGGCGGCAGGACCTGACCCAGCTCGGCGCCCCGAACCGCAACAAGAGCCGTGCCCGGCCCCCCGTGCAAAGGGGTCGGCTACTTATCCCACATCACATTACATTTTGCCGCAGCGGCGGCCGTGAGCAATTCGATTAGGGGCAAGGCGCGATTAGCGAGACTGACGGGAAGCTCGTCCGAGTCATCTTCCCTTATAGGGCTGTATTCATCCCCAGCCGCCACTGCCTCGCGCGCCTCAACGGCTTGTTTCAACTTAGAAAGGGCTGCGTCGACATCCTCTGCTAATATGGCGCCGGGTACGGTGCCGCCGTGCCCCATCAGCGTGAGTAACGTAATTGCCATGTCGCCAAACATCACGACATCAGCGGACGCTTTGCTTCGAAACGTTACCAACATAGGCACTTCATCGTTGTGATCATTGACTCTTGTTTCCTGACAGGCGAGGAGGCCGTCTTGCGTCGGCGCTTCACACTCTCAGATCAAGTGAACGCACTGACCTAGTCCGGCAGCGTACCTATATCGGACTCCTCGCCGTCGTGTCGGTTCTCCGCGGCTCGTCAGGTCCCCGATCCAACGGTAAAGCCCTTCTTAGCCACTTCGACCATCGCGAGATAGGTCACTATCGCAGGCAGTATGGCATAGAACATGGCGGGCGGAGGAACAGAGGTGCTGCCGCTGGAGGGTCGCGCGAGACCATGACCGTTGCAAGATCGCATTGGATTCCTTGTCCTTTACGGCTCGCCAAAAGGGGGCAGAAGAGCGGGAAGACTTGCATTCCTCGGCGCGCCAAGCAGGCCCATCCGTGGACGTGGCTTTCATAGGTCCGTGCGAGCAGCATCGCTCAGAGGTAGGGTGGCACGGGGACGTGGTTTAGCGTCGGGCTCATCTCGCGCTTCAGTAGCTGCTTGACGGGGCGCGCCGCGCGCCCCAAGGACGGTCGCGCCACGGGGAGGCCGGCCCGTGCGGTCACGCCCGCAGGGAGTGGAGCAAGTTGGATTTGGCCTAGAACAGGGCGCGGCCGGTCGGGGGCTTGCGCCGGGCGTAGCGCTGCATCAATGGAGTGACCGAGACGCCATGGATCACGATCGACGTCGCCACCACGGTCAACGTGATGGCGATGAATTGCTCAGCCAGACCGGCGTCGAGCCCGTGGTTGATCGCATACAGCAGGTAATAGACGGAGCCGATCCCGCGAATGCCGAACCACGCCATCAGCACGCGCTGCTGGCGGGTCGTCGTCGAGCCGGCGATGCATACCCACACGCAAACGGGCCTGATCAGCAGCAGCAGCACCGGGACGAACCAGTATGCGGCGTCCGGAACGGAGATGAACGCGAGCATCGCACCGACGATCAAGACGACGGCAACCTCTACGATCCGCTCCATCTGCTCGTTGAACCCGAGAATCGCGCGCTTCAAGTATGGGCCGGCCTGGAGCGGATCGGTAGCCACGGCGGTCCTCGACCCTTCGTCGACCGGTAACGCCATCTCTTTCGTAGGCCCGGGCGAGGAAGTCCGCGCAATCCGGGTGTCCTCGGCACGCCGCAGTGCGAGCCCAGCCGCGAACACCGCCAGGAAACCGTAGGTGTGAGCCAGGACCGCGATGCCGTACGACAGCGCGATCAGGCCGAGCGCTAGGAACTCGTCGAAGCCCACGGCCTCCCGGTGGCGCACGCGCAGGTAGAGCACCAGGTTGCCGATCAGACGGCCGGAAACCGCGCCGATGAGCAGTCCGCCAGCAATCGCCCAAAGGCAATCGATGGCGAGCCAGCGCGCTCCCCACGGACCGAGCTTGTGCAAACCGAGGAGCCCGAGCCCCAGCATGGCGAACGGAAACGCCAGGCCGTCGTTGAGCCCGCCCTCGCCGGTCAACGCGAACCGCAGCCGATCGCGATCCTGCGGATCGGCCACCTGCACTTCCGAGGCGAGAACGGGATCGGTGGGCGCGAGGATCGCTCCGAGGAGAATGGCCGCGCCGACCGGAAGCCCGAGCGCCGCGACGCCGATCAACGCGATGGCGCCCACGGTGAGCACCATCGCCCCCAGCGCCAGGGAAATCGCGAGCCGCCACCGGATGTCCGAAAGCGGCGCGCTTAACTTGAGGCCGGTGACGAAAAGCGAGATCAACACCGCCGCTTCGGTCACGTGTTCGAGCACCGTCGAATCGTTGATCGGATCGAGATGCAGCAGTGCAACGCCCGCCGGCCCCAACGCGGCGCCCGCCGCGAGATACAGCATGGACGGGCTGACCGGCAAACGCTTCAACAGCGCACCGGTCATCGCCATCGTGATCAGCAACAATCCGAGGACGACAGCCCAGATCGCGAAAGTCATCGGCGGCGGCAGGACAAAAGGCCGCGCAAGGGCACCGCCACTGCATGCGCCATTAAGTTAAATAAGGTTAAGGCTGCAATAGCTCGATGGCGACTTCGGGGCAGGACGGTAGGTACCAGTGGAGATAAGAGGCCGTGAGGCGGCCGCTTCGATAGATCGCCTCTCCCGGTGTCCCGTTCTTGCGCACGCCTTGGATACCCGCTGCCATCGCCGTCTCGAGCTTCGAGTGGTGAAAGGTGTGGCCGCGCAGCTCCCCCGCCGCGAAACGCGCCGATTGCAAGCCGAGGCCGGCCAAACGTCCCTGCATCGCTGCCCGGCCCGGTAGGACGCCGCACATCCGACCCGCGTGCCCGTCGCGATCGCGTAGCTCATCGAGCAGGTAGAGCATCCCCCCGCATTCGGCGAGCAGCGGTTTCCCGTCGGCCGCGTGCGCGCGCAACGCGTCTCGTATCCCGTCGTTTTGCGCGAGCGTGGCCAAATGCAACTCCGGATAACCGCCGGGGAGGTAGACGCTGTCGACGGCGGGCAACGATTCGTCCGAGAGCGGTGAAAAGAACACCAGCTCTGCCCCCATCGCCCGTAACAGATCCAGATTGGCCGGGTATACGAACGAGAAGGCCGTATCGCAGGCGATGCCGATGCGCACGCCCTCGAAGGCACGCGTGACCTCGAGCGGCGGGGCACCCGAAAAGGCCACGGGCTCGGGCAGATCGGCGAGCCCGGTCTCCCCGATGGCCGCGGCCAGCGCATCCAATCTCTCATCGAGCCCGTCGATCTCCTGCGCCTGGACGAGGCCCAGATGGCGCTCGGGGAATGCGAATTCCGGACGCCGGTACAGGGCGCCCCGGTAGGGGATGCCGTCTGAAACACTGGATCTCAACATGCCGGCATGGGCGGCGCTCGCGACCCGGTTCGCCAACACGCCGGCGAACAGGAGCCCGTTCCGATAGGTGGCCAGGCCGTGGGCGAGGGCACCGAAGGTCTCCGCCATCGCCCCGGCATCGATGACGGCGAGCACCGGGATACCGAAGCGCTCGGCCAGATCGGCGCTCGAGGGCTTCCCATCGAATAGCCCCATGACGCCCTCGATCACGATGAACTCGGCCTCGCACGCGGCGGCATGGAGCAAACGACGGCATTCGGCCTCGCCGACCATCCAGAGATCGAGCTGGTAGACCGGCTGCCCGCTGGCCGCCTGAAGGAGCATCGGATCGATGAAGTCGGGCCCGGTCTTGAAGACCCGCACGCGCCGCCCCCGCGCGGCGTGGTAGCGCGCGAGCGCCGCGGTGACCGTGGTCTTGCCCTGGCCCGAGGCCGGTGCGGCGATCAGGAGCGCCGGGCAGGGGCAAGGGGAGTGGTCGTGCCCGATCACCTGAGCAGGAGATACGGCTCGAGCGCTAGGAGCAGCGTGTCCTTCTTGATGGGCTTGGTGAGGTGGGTGGTGCAACCGGCGGCCTTGCTCTTCTCCATCTCTTCCTTGATGGCGTGTGCGGTGAGCGCGATGATCGGGGTCGCCGGCCTGCCCTCTTCGTTCTCCCAGCGGCGGATCGCGCGCGTGGCGGTGTGGCCGTCCATGATCGGCATCTGGACGTCCATGAGCACCAGGCTGTAACGTCGCTCCTTGAACTTGGCGACCGCGATCTCGCCGTTCTCGGCCTCATCGATCTCGTACGGCACGCGTTTCAGATAGGCCCGGACCAAGAGGCGGTTGTCCTCGTTGTCCTCGACCAGGAGGATGGGCGACAACTGGTGGGGGCGCGTGTGCTCGCCGGTCTTGTCCCATGGTTCGTGCTCGGCCCAGGGCCGTGCCGACAAGGCCTGGTTCACGGCCCGCATCAGCTCCGCGGACTTTACCGGTTTGACGAGGTAGGCGCCCATGCCGATCGCCTGGGCCTTGACCATGTCGTCGGTCAGGCTCGATGAGGTCAACATGAGCACGGTGTCGACCTCGCCGCCCGCGGCGCGGATCGCCTCGGCGACCTGAAAACCATCCATGCCCGGCATCCGGCAGTCGGTGATCACGAGCTCGAAGGTCGCTCCCTTGGCCCGCGCACCGCGAAATGCCTCGAGCGCCCCGGGCCCGTCCACCGCTTCGCTGACGAGCGCTCCGTGGCCCTTCAACATCTCCCGCAGGATCAGCCGGTTGGTGGCGTTGTCGTCGATGACCAGGATGCGCTTGCCGGTGACATCTACCTCGAGGCCTGGCCCCCTGGGTTCCGGCTCCGGCGCGCGCCCGAGCTTGATCGAGAACGAAAAAGTGCTGCCGCGACCGAGCTGGCTGTCGACCTGTATCCACCCGTCCATGAGCACTACCAGGCGCTTCGAGATCGCGAGCCCGAGGCCCGTGCCGCCGTACTTCCGGGTGGTCGAAGAATCCAACTGCGAGAAGCTGCCGAAGATCATATCGAGCTTGTCCTTCGGGATCCCGATCCCGGTGTCCCGGACGGAAAACCGGATGCGTCCCGGATTGCCCGGATCACAGGACAAACTCACCACGATCTCACCCGCCTCGGTGAACTTGATGGCATTGCCGAGGAGGTTCAGGACCACCTGGCGAAGCCGCCCGGGGTCGCCGCTCACCTGGACCGGGACATCGGGGGCCACGTGGGACAAGAGCTCGATGCCCTTCTCGTCGGCGCGTAACGCGTAGATGTCCACGGCGCCCTCGATGAGCTCGCGCAGATTGAAGGACGTGTCTTCGAGCTCCAGTTGCCCGGCCTCGATCTTGGAGAAATCCAGGATGTCGTTCACGAGGCTCTGCAATGCCTCGCCCGCCTTCTTGAAGATCCCGACGTATTTGCGCTGCACCTGCGACAGCTTGGTGTCGTTCAGGAGCTCCGCCATCCCGATGATGGCGTTGAGCGGCGTCCGGATCTCGTGGCTCATGCTGGCCAGGAACTCCGACTTGACCCGTGACGCCTCGACGGCCTGGTCACGAGTCACTGCCAGCTCCTTGGTCTGGCGCTGCACCTGGCGCTCGATCTCGCGGGTGCGTTCCCGGAGATCCCGGGCCTGGACCCCTTTGGCCCTGGCGAGGGCCGCGAGCAACAGGCTCATGCCCACGCCCAGGACCGCCGCCGTGTAGATCAAACCCTTGTCCAGATCCCCCCAATACACGGGTTTCTCCACGATCATCTTGGTCGAATAGTGGGGAAACTGTGTCGAGGTCTCGTCGGACAGCATCGCGATCTTCCAGTCCGGCCGCCCGCCCTGGACGTCCGGGCGTTTCGAGAACACCGATTGGCGGCCGTTGATCCCTTGCGACTCCGTATATAAAGATACCCGCAGGTCGCTGCTCAGGGACGCCTGCCGGAACAGGCGGTCGGCCGTAATGGCGACTACCAGGAGCCCGACCCGGGGGTCGCCCCGATCCCGCGGATCCATCGATGGGGAGATCGGCGATGCGTGCAACGACACCGTTTTCAGCAACACGTATCCGGCGAGATCGGCTTTCGCCGAGGACGGACGGCTCGGAATGGCATGGCCCGAATCGAGTGCGGCCTGCACGGCATCGGAGGTGCGGGGATCGGAAACCAGATCGATCTCCATCGGTGGCCGCTGCCCGCCGTCGCGTGCGATATGCATCGGGGCGAGAAAATCCGAGGCCGCGCCGGTGACGGTTTGTCCGTTCGGGACCCCGAGCGCCGCGAGCGAAGGATAATAGGATACCGATCCTATATACGGGTGCCTCTTGAACGAGGCATCGACGAAGACGCGAAACGACTCTCGATTCGATAAGCCGATGGAGGACAGCAGGGACGCCAGGCTGCCGGTGACATCGTCGGCCGCGGTCACCCCGACCGTCACGGCCTCCCGCAGCAGCACCGATTCGAAGGTGAATTCCTTTTTCTCCGCCTCCAAGGCGTTCTGCCAGGCGAGAAACATCAGAAAGACCGAAAACGACAGTCCGAGGCCGATAGCGACGGCGTAGGTCAGACCCTGGGAGGTGGCGTCGCGGGTAACCACGCTGGCGGCGACGCTATGGCTATGCACCCGGCGGGTATTCGCCCGGTGGTTATTCGGGCTCGCAGACGACCTCGACCCGCGCGAGGTAGTCCTGCAAGCGCGCGAGCGCTGCCGTGACGGCATCGCCATCCGAAACCTCGGCCGCCTGCTCCAGCGCCGCCCCCACCTCGCTCACGGTGTGAAAGCCGTACCCTCCGCCCGATCCCTTCATGCTGTGGCCGATGATCCAGACGCATTCCATATCGCCGCGCCCTAGTGCGCCCAGGATCGCCAGCACGTCCTTGCGCCGGTTCTCGATATATCCTGGCACGAGGTGGATCAGATCCGCATCGATCCTTGCGATGATCCTGTGGCGATCGCCGGCGTTGGCTCGCTCCATCGCTAGCAGGGTCTCCGGAAGGCTCCGAGGTGTAGGGTCCGACTCTAGTGGTGAGTCATGTTAGTTCGTCACCCCGGCAGGGATTGCCGGGGTCCAGGATGCAGGACGCCACCTACGTCCATGTACTCTGGATTCCGGCAATCCATGCCGGAATGACGGGTCTGTCTTAATCATCGTGACTGACTACTAGCCGCGATCCGGTTGCGCGCTTGGGGCGATGCCGGTGCACCGATACGCCCGCGAGGCGGCCGCTCCGCGGAACGGGACCGCGATCAATTAGCTCCTTCCGATGTTTCATCCGATGCGTCATCGGATGTCGATTCCTCCTCGACGTCACCGGGCTCTTCGACACTACCCTTGCGAAACTCCGCCGGATCGATGCGGTGTTGCTTGAGGAGCTTGTAGAACTCGGTGCGATTACGCCCGGCGATGCGTGCGGCCGAGGCCACCTGTCCGCTCGTGATCCGCAGGACGCTCAGGAGATAATTCCTCTCGAAGGCGTGCTTCGCATCGCGCAGGGACTTCAGCTCGGCCGGCTGATCGCGCAGGGCCTTCTGCGCCATACCGAGGGGGATGATATCGCCCTTGGTCAAGGTCGCGCACAGCTCGACGACATTGATGAGCTGGCGTACGTTCCCCGGCCACGGCGCCGCGGTCAGATATTCCAGTGCCTCCGGCGCAAAGCGCTTGGCCTTGAGTCTCTGACGCTTTGCCAGGCGCTCCAGGAAGTAGTCGAGCAACACCCGGATGTCTTCCCGGCGCTCCGCGAGCGCCGGGAGATAGAGCGGCACGACATGGAGCCGGTAGTACAGGTCTTCCCGGAAACGGCCTTCCTTGACGGCCTCTTCGAGGTTGTTGTTGGTGGCCGAGATGATACGGACATTGACCGCCACGCTGCGCGTCGATCCGATGGGCCGCACCTCGAAGTCCTGCAAGACCCGCAGGAGCTTCACTTGCAGCCCAAGCGGCATATCGCCGACCTCATCGAGGAACAAGGTACCGCCGTTCCCTGCCTGGAAGAGCCCCTCATGCCGGGTGGCCGCGCCGGTGAACGAACCCTTCTCATGTCCGAATAGCTCCGACTCCAGGAGCTGTTCGGGGATGGCCGCACAGTTCACCCCGATGAAAGGTTTGTCCCGCCTCGGGCTCGCCTCATGGATGGCCTTGGCCAGGACCTCTTTGCCGGTCCCGGTGCTGCCGTTGATGAAGATGGTGATGTCGGTATCGGCGACCAGCCTGGCTTGATCGATCACCTCGGCCATCTTGGGGCTCCGATAGATGAGCCCCTTGCCGAAGCCGGATCCTTGTGTCGTCTCCGCACCGGAGGCGATGCGCAGGGTCTTGCAGATCTGATCGAGCAACTCGGCCCGTTCGAGCGGTTTGATGAGGAACTCGGAGATCCCGAGGTGCATGGCCTTGACGGCATCCCGGACCTGGGCCTGGCCGCTCAGCATGATCACGGGCATGAGCGGATTGTTCCGGTGGATCTCGGTCAGGAGCGTCATCCCGTCCATGTCCCGCATCACCAGATCGGTCACGACGAGGTTGGGCCGCGTGATGTCGATGCGCTGTAACGCATCCGCGCCGGACGGGGCGCTGTCCACATAGAACCCGGCCTCCGCAAGCCAGGTGCAGAGGAGCGTCACCATGTCCCGGTCGTCATCGACGACCAGGACGCGATATTTATCGAGTTGCATGCTTTCGACGTTGGAGGGCATCGAGGCTCCGGTGGCCTGTTCGGTGAACTACTCGACGGTGACCGACTTCGCGAGGTTGCGCGGCTGATCCACATCCGCCCCTTTTAGCACGGCCACGTGGTAGGCCAGAAGCTGCAGGGGCACAGTATAGAGGATGGGGGCGATCAGGTCCCCGACGGGAGGCACCTCGACGACCTCGACGCCGGGCGAGGCCTTCATCTCGACGCTCGGATCGGCGAAGACGAAGAGCCTGCCGCCCCGTGCCCGCACCTCTTCGAGGTTGGACATGAGCTTTTCCAGGAGCGCGTTGTTGGGCGCCACGGCGATGACGGGCATGTCCTCATCCACGAGCGCCAGCGGGCCGTGCTTGAGCTCCCCGGCCGGGTAGGCCTCGGCATGGATATAGGAGATCTCCTTGAGCTTCAAGGCCCCCTCCATGGCCACCGGGTACAAGGCGCCACGCCCGAGGTACAGGGTGTGATGCTTGTCCGCAAACCGCTCCGCGAGGCGCCGGATGCGCTCGTCCGACTCCAGGATCTGACCGAGCAGCCCCGGTACCGTTTCGAGCTTCGCCACCAGCGAGCTCTCGGCGGCTCTGTCGATCCCGCGTCGCCGGCCGAGCGCGATCACCAGCATCAAGAGGGCCGTGAGCTGGGTCGTGAAGGCCTTGGTCGAGGCCACCCCGATCTCCGGACCGGCGCGGGTCAGGAATACCAGGTCCGCTTCGCGCGTCAGCGAGCTCTCCGGCACGTTGCAGATGGCGAGCGTCGCGGCATAGCCGAGGGTCCTGGCCTCGCGCAATGCCGCGAGCGTATCGGCGGTCTCGCCCGACTGGGAGATCGCCACGATCAGCGTGCCGGGCAGGACCACCTGCCGGCGGTAGCGAAACTCGCTGGCGACCTCGACGCTGCACGGGACGCCGGCAACCGCCTCCATCCAGTAGCGCGCCACGAGACCGGCATGGTAGCTTGTCCCGCACGCCACGATCTGGATGGCCCGCACCCGATCGAGCACGCCGGCCGCGGCAAATCCGAAGGCGTCCTCGACGACGCGCCCGGCGAGCACACGTCCCTCCAGGGTGTCGGCCACGGCCCGCGCCTGGGTGAAGATCTCCTTCTGCATGTAATGCCGATAGCCGGCCTTGTCCGCCGCGTCCGCGGACAGGCCTGAGATCGATACCGGGCGTTCGACGCGCTGTCCATGGAGGTCGTAGATCTCGACCGACTCCCGGCGGACATCGGCGACATCGCCCTCTTCCAGATGGATGAAACGCTGCGTCACCGGCAGCAGCGCGAAGACGTCGGAAGCGATGAAGTGCTCGCCGATCCCGATGCCGATGACGAGCGGGCTGCCGCGCCGCGCGGCCACCAGGCGGCCGGGCTCCAGCGTGCAGATGACGCCGAGCGCATAGGCCCCTTGGAGCTCGGCCCGCGCATCCAGGACGGCCCGCAAGAGGTCCTTGCCCTTATGGAGATGGAAATGGATCTGGTGGACCGCGACCTCGGTGTCGGTCTCGGAGCTGAACTCGTAGCCGAGCAACCGCTGGCGCGCACGCAGCGCCGCGTGATTCTCGATGATCCCGTTATGCACCAGCGCCACAGCGTCGTGCGATACGTGCGGGTGGGCGTTGCGGGTGCTCGGTTCCCCGTGCGTCGCCCAGCGCGTGTGGGCGATCCCGGTGGTGCCGGAAAGCGTATGCTGGGCAAGCGACGCTTCGAGCGCTCCGACCTTGCCGAGCACCCGCAGCCGCTCCAGGCGGCTCCGGCCGTCGACGATCGCTACCCCGGCCGAGTCGTAGCCGCGGTACTCGAGCCGTTTCAGACCCTCGACGAGGATCGGTATGACGTCGCGCTGTGCTACGCCACCGACGATGCCGCACATCGGTCATTCCCCTCCAATAAGGCCCGCCGCTCGGGACACCGGCGTTAGCGGCCGCTTGGGCCACCGGGATGACACGCCCGATCGACGCCTCGCCGGTGCCGGCACAGGACACGCGGTGACCTGGATCCTGGCGCGGCCTCGACCGCCCGGCCGGGTACCCCGCACGGTCACCCATCGCGCTTCTTGACCCTATCGACCGGAAGGAGCGGGGATTTGAGGAGGTGATCCCTGACCGTGGGCGGAATATCCGCGGGACACGCCCCTCTCCGGCCTCATGAACAAGGGTATGAAATACGCCCCACAGGGTCAACACCGCCGGGTGGGCGCATGGGCGCGGCGGGAGGTAGGTGTCTCGGCGCCTCGGCCCTAACGCCGCGAGCATGCCCGCCGGCAGGCAGGGGCCGACCACGGCGTACGGGAAGCAACCGTCCTGTTTTTCCGGTCGAGCAGCCGAGAGGGGTCATGCTGGCCGGGCGCCTTCGGTATGCCACGCGGTTGATCAAAGCATCCGCGGTACGACGTATTGGCTCTCTACTCGCGCCGACTACACCACCGGCGACACGACTGATTTGTAGAGCGGACGTTGCAAGAGCAGACGCGTATAAGACAGGGGCGTATCGATACTTTAGCGGTACGCGAGTGCAACCTCATGTTGAAATCCAGGCCCATCGCGGACCCCCCCACGGCTCCCCCTTTTGTTGAAAAGGGGGAGCGCAAGGGGATTCATGCAACCTTAGAGACTATTCTTCGTCGTCAGAGAGACACCCATCCTCTTCGGTCCATGTACACTCCCCTGCCGCTTCGCATTCGGCTTTCGACGTGTTGTCTTCGCACCCTGCCCCGGCACCTGTTCCTTCATCATCCGTGTCGTCATCCTCTCCTTCTTGGGCTAAAATGAATTGTGGTGCGTTGTACGGAGTCACCTGGGCTTTCAATGCCGGGAGCTCCTCAGCCCCTATCGCGATTGTTTGACATAGCAGGAATGCCACCAACGGTATATATTTCATCTTTGTTCTCCTATCGGATATTTCAATATCACCTTCCGGCGTCTTGGCACCCTCCTATTCGCTCATAGCAAGGCGCTTCACATACTTTAACAGACCGAAGTCGATTCCAATAGAGGTCCTCCCCCGTCCTCATCGCCCTGGTGGACGCTGTCGATGCGCAGGTAGTTCGGGCGGCCGACCTCCTGCGCAGCGCGGCGCTCTGCGGCTGGAACCGCCTGGCCATCGAGACTAGGATCGCCAGGTTTATGCCGGCGCTTCCCCGCCCTTCGATGTCCCTCGCCCTGCTCCTCTGCGCCCTCTTCGTGCCGAAGTCAGGGCTGACGATGCCGGTGGTCGGCTGGGTCGAGCGGGTCAAGATCTACCCCGGCGAAATGATCCTGGAGGCTCGACACCGGCGCCAAGACCGCCTCGATCAACGCCCGCGCCATCGAGACCTTCGAGCGCAAGGGCACCCCGTGGGTGCGCTTTCGGATCGTGAACCGCGATGGGCACGGTCTGAACCTGGAACGTCCCTTGGTGCGCGAGACCAAGATCCAGCGCCACTTCGGCAGGCGCCAGCGGCGGCCGGTCGTCAAGCTGGGCGTGTGCGTCGGGGACCTCTACCGGGAGGTCCAGGTCAACCTGGTGAACCGCAGCGGTTTCATCTACCCGATGTTGATCGGGCGGAGGTTCATGAAGAAACAGTTGCTCGTGGACCCGGCGCTGCGCTACACGGTCGCTCCCAAATGCGCCCGGGCCCCCAAGGATGGGTAACCGCCATGTCTATTGGCTCGTGAGCGTGCTCACGGTCTGGGCCTGGGGCTATTCCTGTACAAGGCCTGGCGCTGGGCCTGCCGGTCCTCCCGAGCGAGAAATCCGACCTCTGGGACGTCGAGACCCGGATCAAGCTCTCGGCGCGCGGCAGGCCGGTCAAGGTCTTCTGTTAATCCCGCGCAGCAACCCGGCGGCTCGCGGTCGTCGATGAGAGCTTCATCTCGCGCGCCCTGCTGGGCGAGGTGCGGGAGCAGTCGGCCGATCTCGACATCCTTGGTCGCTCAGGTCGTCAAGCGCCTCACCAATCCCAGGCCCGACAGCAACGTGGCCTTGGTGTGGGCCATCACCCGGAGCCGGTCAAGGTCTGGGAGGCGGCGGTGCGGGTGCTGGCGCTCGCCCAGACGCCCGCGCGCATCCTGCGGAGGATACGCCTCACGCTGCACAGCGGGGAAGCGGGCCTCGTTCCGTAGCTGCAGGTCTATACCGAGGACAGGTGGAATGCCTACGAACCAGCCGACGGTACCCCCGGGGCTGCCCGACGATTTCCTGATCTTCACCCGTGGAACCCTGCCACTCGTAAAGGCCAAGGGGGGCCGACCGGCCCGACGTCATGATCACGGTCATGCGCACCAAGAGCGAAGGCCTGGACGCCGCCACCACCCGCGGGTGGGCTATCCGTCCGGCCTTGAGCCGGTACTTGGCGGCTTTGAGATCGCCCACGGCGTCCTCACGCGCACGGGAGAGATCCCGGATGGCCTCGTCCTCGACCTCGGGGACATAGACCGGGTGAGGTCCCCAGAACGCATGAGCCGAGCGAGTTGCGCCGCGTCGCCGGTCGGTCTTGACCCGATCCCCGGCCTTCTTGGGGATGAGCGAAGGGGCGACCACCCAGCAGGGGAGCCCTTTCTTGGTGAGGTAGCGATAGAGCCAGTAGCCGCAGGGGCCGGCCTCATAGAGGAACACCAGGGCATGGCCCTTGGATTGGAGCTGGCGGATGAGCTTGTCGATGTCGCATTGACGAGTACCGATGGTGCCTAAGGAGATCCCTTCGGCATCCCGCTTTTCGGCGGCATACGCCACCGCGATCGACTCTTTATGGACATCCAGACCGACATAGACTGTGCTAGAGTGTTTCATGGCTGATCTCCCGGTGAGCGTTAATGCGATGTGTTCATTATGTGGCCCTGTTTTCGTCGAGGCCAACCCGCGTTCCCCGCCGGGGGTCAGCCTCGCTCGGCGGAAGTCATAATGTCCGGGGGCAGAGAACGAGACTCACGATGTCAGGCGTTGATCGGTTGCTTTTTATTCTCACGCTCCTGGCGGCGCTTGGGTGCGGCCTGATCGCCGGGGTCTTCTTCGCCTTCTCAACGTTCGTCATGAAGGCGCTCGCTCGTCTTCCCACCAGTCACGGGATCGCGGCCATGCAGTCTATCAACGTGGTTGTCTTGAACCGTTGGTTCCTTGGCGCTTTCCTTGGAACGGCCATACTGTGTGCGGTCGCCATGATCGGCGCGATACTGCGGTGGCAAATGCCAAACGCCATTTATCTCGTTGTTGGCAGCGCGCTCTACTTGGTGGGTAGCCTCTTGGTAACAATCGTATTCAACGTGCCCAAGAACGAGTCGCTTGCAGCGCTTGCCCCTGACGGCCCTCGCGGCGCCGATGCTTGGGCACTCTACGTCTCCGACTGGACGGCATGGAATCATGTACGAACTGCGGCATCTCTGGCTGCCGCCGCGTCGCTTAGCCCTGGACTTGCCGCGTGAGCCAGCGGACGAAAGAGCCACTGCCGCCCGACCCCTCCATCGAGTGGACCCGCAACGGTGTGCCACCGTTGCCTTCCGCTCATGTCGAACGTCAGGCCCTGCGGAGGAGACCATATGCTGGAAGTTGCACAGTTCCTTGCGACCTTATGCTGCACATTGTTCGCCGGGGCCGCCGTCTACATCAATCTCGTCGAACATCCCGCACGTATGGGTTGCGACACGAAGACCGCCGCGACCGTGTGGGCTCCAAGCTACAGACGTGCGACGGTAATGCAGGCTTCACTCGCTGTCGTGAGCTTCCTCGCGGGTGCGCTGGCGTGGCTGCTCGGAGGGGGCATCCTATGGCTTGTCGGCGCAGTGCTGATCGGCCTCGTCGTGCCTTTTACATTCATCGCAGTCATGCCAACGAATCATGCGCTTCTTGCGCCGGGGCGTGATCTGGCGTCCGTAGAGACCCGAGCGTTGTTGGAGGAGTGGGGCAGACTCCACGCTGTTCGCAGCGCTCTGAGCCTGGCGGCGTCGGTGGTGTATATGGTGCTTTTGTTCAGGGCCTAAAAAGGCCTCGCAGCGGACGCGCCGTATACGGCGCGCCGCTGAAGGCGAGCATGAGGCCCCGGTGTCAACAGGCGGGGTTGCAGGAATGACTCAACGGCAGGTTGCCCGCAGCGATGCTGAGTATCCCCATCGTCTGGACGGGATCGACGGTATGCCCGATACGCTTTGGGTACATGGCGCCGCTTCTTTGAATCCCGATCGAACAGTCGCTATCGTCGGAGCTCGCTCACCGTTCCATCTCGCGGCAGAGGTCGCGCGGGCAATCGGGCGAGTCGCGGCGAAGCTCGGCTACACGATCGTCAGCGGCTACGCGACTGGGATAGACACCGCCGGCCACTGGGGCGCGGCGGACGAGGATGCGCCGACGATTGCAGTGCTCGGCTCCGGCATCCGTCAGAAGGAGCCTCTCAAGCCGGCGCTGGACCGCTACATCCTGTCGAAGGGAGTCTTTGTATCTGAGGTGCCCGACCCAAATGCGAGACGAGCGACCCAGCATCTGCTGGATCGTAACCGAATTACGGCAGCGCTTGCGGACGTTGTGATCGTCGTCGAGACTGAGCCAGCAGGAGGCGCCGCGGCGACCGCGCGGTTTGCGCGCGAGCACGAGCGCAAGGTCTATGCGGTGGTCTGGGATGGGCATGAGGAGTACGAGGATTCTAGACGTCGGGGAAGTGACGACCTCGTCGTGCAAGGTATCGCAAGACCGCTGCATGTCCTCGACGATCGGAAGAAATATGCCCGCGCAGACTTGGAGGCGCACCTACGACGTGCTCTACTTTGCGAATCGTAGGTACAGTTGTTCGAGCCTAACAAAGCACGCAGCCGACGCTCGTACCTCGTGCGGCTGATGTGCGGTGTTAGATACTTACGTTCCAAATGCTGAACACAACAACTCGAACAAATTCTATTTCATACGCAAATTCAATAAGCTTTCAGCACCAGCTTGTTCCCTCCCCCTGGCAGCGGGAGGGCCAGGGTGGGGGTTGAGCGCTGCGGGCTGCATCATTCCGATCGGACGCGCTCGACCCCCATCCTACCCTTCCCCCTTCCAGGGGGAAGGGACAACGAATTTCAAATGTCTATGGCGTCAGTCAAGAAGATGCAAACAGGTACGTCATTCCGGCATGGATTGCCGGAATCCAGGGCACATGGACGTAGGTGCTGTCCTGCATCCTGGACCCCGGCACAAATCCGCCAGGAGCGGATTTGGACGCGCGTAGTGTGGGGCGCAGCCCGAACCGCAGGGATGCGGTGAGCAATCCCTGCCGGGGTGACGAATCACTTTGAATTAACATGACGGCCTACTAGTGATTCTGGGTGCCCGGTAGTTTCTGGGCGACTGATAATTCTTGGGCGCCGGCGTCCTGGACTGCCATCGCCCCCTGCGATTATGATGCGCCTCATGACCGACCGGCTGCCTATAGACGAGATCCTGACGCGCTTCGCGAGTCTCCTGCCGGAGGGGACGGCGGTGCTGCGGGAGGACCTCAAGAAAAACCTCAAATCCGCCCTGGGCGCGACTTTGTCGCGCATGGACCTCGTGACCCGCGAGGAATTCGATGTTCAGGCCGCGCTCCTGTCGCGCACCCGGGCTCGGCTCGAAGCGATGGACAAACGGCTCGCGGCCCTCGAAGAGGCGCTGCGGACGGAGCGTGCCCCGCCCGCCCGCTCGACGCCAGCGCAGACCTGAGAGTTTGTGAAAACGCTGCACCGCCGGGAATCCAGGCCCAGGGAATGGCCCTGCTTGGCGCGCCGAGGACGCAACGCGAGATCCCGAGCGCAGTAGGTTTTTCACCAACGCTGCGCCCTCTCGCATGCGGCGCGTTTACTGCGCCGCCGCCGTCCCCTTGCAGGTGTCGACGAAGGCCGGTTCCGAGCGCGCGCAGGCGTCCCGCCGCGGCCCGGCCTCCGGGTAGAGCGACACTAGCATCTCCCCGACCGTCCCGTAGCAGCCGGCCTTCTGCTCGCCGGGCAGCGCGCGGCATACCGCGAGACCGCGCTCGGGATCGGCGTGGGTCAGGATGAAGTCCTTGACGGCCCCGGTCAGGCAGTCCTGCTGCCGTTCCTGACGGCCCAACTGGCAGAGCTTGACGGTCTTGGCCACATCGCGGAGGGTGAAGCCGCTGATATCACGGCCCATGCTCTGATAGCAGGTCGTGACGAACGCCTCCGGGGCCTTGTCGCATTGGGCGAAGGCCTTCGCGAAATCGTAGCCGGAAAAGGTCAGGATCGCCGAGCTCTGCATCAGATAGCAGGCACGCCGATAGCGCTCCGCCAGGGCCGAGCAGGGGTAGTGGGGGTTTTCTGGATTCAAGAAGCTCTTGTGGTGGGCGTGGTCGCCGGACCCATGCCGGAGATGGTTCTGGAAGCTCACGATCATCTCCATGAACACCCCGCCGTAGCACGACTCGCGGTCCCAGTCGGTCGGCAGGGCGTCGCAGAAGGCCAGGCTCTTCAGGACGTCGTGCTGGAAGTTGATGGTGAGGCCATGGCCCAGGCCATGGACACAGTTGTATTTCTCGAACAGGCTGCGTTTGCGTTTGGTATTGCCCTCGTCCTCGCAGAGCGGTACGACGTGCCGCGGCTCTATCTCGGGGAGGCTGCCGAGGTAGCCTTCGAGCACCCCGTGGTAACAGCCGGACCAGAAGGTGTCCTTGCAGTGGGACATCGCGATACGCGCGTCCTTGTAGAAGGCGAACGAGCGCCTCCCGATGTGGTGAACGAGGGGATGGGCCTCACGTAAAGCGATCGGATCGTC
>JACCXJ010000402.1 GCA_013697045.1 Gammaproteobacteria bacterium
CTGGATCACCGATCACGACAGCATCAACGGTACCTTCGTGAATGGACGGCCGATCCATGCGAAGGCGCGTCTCAAGCACGGTGACCACATCCGATTGGGCGATTGTGAGTTCACATTCGAGATGCCGGCCATGGCGCTCGTCGAAGAGACCTCCGTGGCGCCCGCCTATGTACGGAATACCATCGTCGGACGGCCCGAAACAGACACGGCTGCCGATCCGACCTCGTTCGAGCCGGTGGCGCCCTTCGTGGCCGTGGAGATCGGTACTGTCGGGGACGATGGCGGACCCGCGGTCGCGGCTCCGGAGGGGGACGTGACGGCTCCGGAGGCACCCCCGCTACGCAAGGGCTCGTCCACGACCGCGAGCCGCTCCCACGAGCCGAAGGACCTGGACGATGCCACGCTCCCCTCGAGAAAGGCCCTGAAAGAGGACCTGAAGAGCTATTTCGAGGACTCGTGAAACCCCGCGGGGTCCGGTCCAGGCCGCATGGCGGTGCGCAAACGGCCGACCCTGGCGGAATCATCGGACCGCCATGCCTTGTACGAGGCCTCGGTGCAGTGCGCCGAGACCGAGATCGATTTCGTGGACGAAACCTTCCGCCGGCTCCGCGGGCGGCGCGCGCAGAGCCTGCGTGAGGACTTCTGCGGCACGGCGAAGGTGGCCTGTGAATGGGTGCGCCGCGGCCGGGGCCGCACCGCCATCGGCGTGGACCGGGACCCCGCGGTCCTGGCCTGGGGACGACGGCACAACGTCGCCGCCCTGCCGCGCGGCGCCGCGCGCCGGGTCGCATTGGTCGAAGGCGATGTCCTGACGGTGCGCATTCCCCCCGTGGACCTCGTGCTCGCCATGAACTTCAGTTACTGGGTCTTCAAGGAACGCGGGCGCTTGCGCCGGTATTTCCGCCGCGCCTACGCGGCACTCGCGCCCGACGGTATCCTGTACCTCGACGCCTACGGCGGCTACGAGGCCTTCAAGGTCCTCAAGGAGCGCACTCCCTACCGCGGTTACACCTATGTCTGGCACCAGGCGGCCTATGACCCGATCTCCGGGGACACGCTCTGTCACATCGATTTCAAGTTCGAGGACGGCTCCCGACTACAAAAAGCCTTCAGCTACGACTGGCGGCTCTGGACCCTGCCCGAGCTCCGCGAGGTCCTGACCGAGGCCGGGTTCCGGCGCTCCACGGTGTATTGGCAGGGCAGCGACAAGCACACCGGCGCGGGTGACGGCGTGTTCCTGCCGGTGGAGAAGGGCGAGCCGGACGCCGGATGGATCGCCTATCTCGTGGCCGAGAAGTGAGGGTCGGGAGCTCGGGGTCAGAGGGGATTGGGGTTCGGGCGGGGGCGCGCGGCAGCCGGCGGATGCACGCCGTGCAGGAGCCCGTGATCCCCCTCGTCGCGGACCTCATCCGCGCGCATCCGGGCACCATCTCGCTCGGGCAGGGCGTCGCCTTTTATGGCCCGCCGCCCGCCGCCATCGCGCGTATCCAGAATTTCGCCGCCGACCCGGACAACCATAAGTATGGTCCGGTGTACGGGATCCCGGGGCTCTTGTCACTCATCGAGGCCAAGCTGGCGCGCGAGAACTTGATCACGACGGGGATCACCCCGGGGGCCGCTGCCGGGGCGGGATACCGCGTCATCGTCACGGCCGGCGCCAATATGGGCTTCGTCAACGCCATCTGCGCCATGACCGATCCCGGCGACGAGGTCATCCTGCCCCTGCCCTATTATTTCAACCAGGAGATGGCGATACGCATGCTCGATTGCACGCCGGTCGTGGTCGCGACCGATGAGCGGTTTCAGCCCCGCCCCGACCTCATCGAGCACGCCATCACCGAAAAGACCCGCGCGCTGGTCACGATCTCGCCCAACAACCCGAGCGGCGCGGTCTACCCGGAGACGACCTTGCGAGCGATCAATGCCCTGTGCCGTGCCCGTGGCCTCTACCACATCAGCGATGAGGCCTATGAGTACTTCACCTACGGCGCCGCCCGCCATTTTTCGCCCGGCTCCATCCCAGAGGCTTGCGAGCACACCATCTCGCTCTTCTCGCTGTCCAAGGCCTACGGTTTCGCGAGCTGGCGGATCGGCTATATGGTGGTCCCGGAACACCTCTACCCCGCCATCCTGAAGATCCAGGACACCAACCTCATCTGCGCCCCCGTGATCTCCCAGCACGCGGCTGTGGGCGCGTTGGAGATCGGCGCGACCTATTGCCGCGAACGGCTGCCGGCCATCGACCGGGTGCGGCGTACCGTCCTGGACGGCCTGGCCGCGCTCGGATCGCGATGTGAGGTGGGGCCGGCGGAGGCGCGTTGTACGTGTTCACCCGGATCGACACGGCCCTGTCGGCGATGGATCTGGTACGTTGCTTGATAGCCGATCACGGCGTCGCGGTGATCCCGGGGCACACCTTCGGCATGGACCGGGGGTGTTTACCTCCGGGTGTCCTTCGGGGCCTTGGACCGCGACACGGCCGACGAAGGCGTGCGCCGTCTGGTGCGCGGCCTGCGGGCGCTGGCCTGACGGACGATGGGCCCGGCTACTCGGCATCCGGCGGGAGGGACCCATCGGGGCTCGAGCACGGGCCGTTCACACCGGGGCGCCCGCCTGGGCTGACCGCCGGGTCGGGGATGGAGTCCCCTCTCGCGCTGGCGAGGGCGTATGATTTGCGCATCGCGAGAAAATGATTCATGATTATCCTAATGCATGTCACCATGCATTGGGGCCACCAATCAATAAGTTAGAAGGAGACAGCTATGCAACATACCTTGAAGCTAGCGGCACGTAGTGCGGCCATCGCCCTCGCAGTGGGACTGGGGGCAGGCTGCGCGACGACAGGAGAACTTGAGGAAGTGAGGGCAATCGCCACTAAGGCGCAGCAGGAGGCACAGGCGGCACGGGCTGCCGCGGACAGTGCCCAGGGCGCGGATGCCGCGGCGGCGGCGGCGGAGGCCCAACGGACGGCCGATGCGGCGCAGGCCTGCTGTAACGAGACCAACGACAAGCTCGATCGCGCGTGGCATAAAGGAATGCAGAAGTAGTCTCGAACATTACCGTACTCGAGAAACCCTGTAACGCGCGCGTTACAGGGTTTCTTTCTTGCCCCAACCTCAAACCCCTTAAGCCCTCTAGCGTCTAGGCCCTCCGGCCCTTACTGAGGCGCGTCCCCCAAGCTGACCTCCGCCTCCACGGACGCGGTGGTCGCCCGGCTAATGCGCACCGGGATGCCCTTCCGGTCCGATACCGCCTGCTGCAACCCGTCCCAGTCGACCGCATGCTGGGCGTCGCGGTTCGCCTCGGTGACCTGACCGACCACCTGCGTGAAACTATCGTGGAAGGCGGCCGCGTCCTCGTCGAGAGGCGGGTGGGTCTCGAGATAGAGACCCCCGCTGAGCCAACCGATCTTGAAGGGCTGGTTGACGATCCGCACCGGCGTCCCCACCCGCACCTCGCCGAACAGCCGTTCGATGTCCTTGGGATACAGGCGCAGGCAGCCATGGGTCACGCGCATACCGATCCCGAAGGGCTTGTTGGTCCCGTGGATCAAATAGCCATTGTGCCCGAGCCGCAGGGCATACCGCCCGAGCGGATTGTCCGGACCGGGCGGAACCATCTTGGGCAGGGGATCGCCATCCGCGGCGTGTTCCTTCCGTATCGACGCCGGCGGATACCAGGCCGGGTTCAAGGTCTTGGCGACGATGTGCGTCGCGCCCTGGGGGGTCTTCCAGTCCTGGCGACCCACGCTCACGGGATGGGTGATGACGACCCGCGGCTCCCCCGGCTTGGCCTTCGGATAGTAGTAGAGCCGCATCTCCGCGACATTGATCACGATCCCCTCGCGCGGCGCCTGGGGCAGGATGTACTGGCTCGGGATCATGACCTCGGTGTCGGCGCCCGGGATCCACGGATCTACCTTGGGGTTCGCGAGCCGCATCTCCTGATAGCCCTGATCGTAGGCCAGCCCGATGTCGAGGAGGGTGTCCTCGTATTCGCTCGTGGTGACGCCGAGCGAGCCGACCACGGTATCGCCGTTCGCGGGTAAGAACACCGTGTCGGGACGCGCCGGGGTCGCCCAGAAGAGCGTAGAGAGCGCGGCAAGGGAAGATAACATCTTCATGGGCTTAGGGTAACACCCTTACAAGGTCTTCAGCCCGCCTTGCGTTGCGCCGGTGACAGTCTCTCCGCCATGAGACCGTGCAGATAGCGCTCGAAGTCCTGCCTGAGCTCCGGGTGCTCCAGGGCGTACTCGACGGTGGCCTGTAGGTAGCCGAGCTTCGAGCCACAGTCATAGCGCTTGCCCTCGAATTCCAACGACAGCACGGTCCGCTTCGTCAATAATTTGGCGATCGCGTCGGTCAGCTGGATCTCGCCGCCGGCACCTTGCCGCGTGTTTTCCAGGATCACCATGATGTCGGGTGGCAGGATGTAACGTCCCACGACCCCGAGGTTCGACGGCGCGACCTCGGGGGCCGGTTTCTCGACGATGCTGTGGATCTTGCCGACGCGCGGCTCGATGGTCTGTATCTCGACGATCCCATAGCGGCTGGTTTCCTTCTTGGGGACTGGCTCCACCGCCAGGACACCGCAGTTGTAGCGGTTGTAGAGGTCGACCATCTGGGTGAGACAGCCGCGCTCGCGGCCAGCGATCAGGTCGTCGGCGAGCAGCACCGCAAAGGGTTGGACGCCGACCACCGGCTTGGCGCACAGAACGGCATGCCCGAGCCCCAGAGGTTCGGCCTGGCGGATATAGATACAGGACACCTCCGGCGGCAGGATGTTCTGGACGAGGTCGAGCAGCTTGGCCTTGTTGTGCTTGCTGAGCTCGGCCTCCAGCTCATAGGCCTTGTCGAAGTGGTCGGGGATCGACCATTTGTTGCGCCCGGTGACGAAGATGAGCTCGGTGATCCCGGCCGCCACCGCCTCCTCGACCGCGTATTGCACGAGCGGTTTGTCCACGATCGGCAGCATCTCCTTGGGATTGGCCTTGGTCGCCGGCAAGAACCGGGTCCCGAGCCCGGCGACCGGCAATACGGCCTTTTTAATCGCTTGTGTCATGTTGTTCGACTCTCCAAAGCATTTCGCTTATGCACGCTTATAGGCGTCCTCGAAGCGCACGATGTCGTCCTCTCCCAGATACGGCCCCGATTGGACCTCGATCACCTCCAAGGGGATGGTGCCTGGGTTCTCCAGCCGGTGCTTGACCCCGAGCGGGATGTAGGTCGATTGATTCTCCGAGAGCAGGAAAGCCTCGTCCCCGCGTACGACTCGGGCGGTCCCGCGCACCACGATCCAATGCTCGGCGCGGTGATGGTGCATCTGCAGCGACAGCTTGCCGCCCGGCTTTACGACAATGCGCTTGACCTGGAAGCGTTCTCCCTCATCGAGCCCTTCGTAGCTCCCCCAGGGGCGATAGACCCGCCGGTGGTACAGACGTTCCTCGCGGCCCTGCTCCTTCAGCCAAACGATGATTTGCTTGACGTCCTGCGCGCGTTCCTTAGCGACCACCAGGACCGCGTCCGCGGTCTCGACGACGACCAGGTCTTCGCATCCGAGCGCCGCCAGGAACCGCGACTCCGAGCGCAATACGTTCCGGCGCGAATCGATGGCACACACGTCACCGTGGACGACGTTGCCGTCCGGGTCTTTTTCGGACACCTCCCAGAGGCTCTGCCAGGAACCGACGTCGGACCATCCGGCGCCGAGCGAGACTACCATGGCCTGACCGTCGGCGCCGGCGATCCGCTCCATGACGGCATAGTCGACGGAGTCGCTCGGACAGGCGGTGAAGGCTTCCGGGTCCAGGCGCAGGAAATCGCTGTCCTCGGCGGCCCCGTAACAGGCCGCCCGGCACGCGGCCAGGATGTCGGGCCGGTATGCCTCGATGGCCGTGAGCCATGCCGAGGCGCGCATGAGAAAGATCCCGCTGTTCCAGTGGTAGCCGCCGGCGGCCAGATACGATGCGGCCGTGGGCGCATCGGGTTTCTCGATGAACGCATCGATCCGGTGGATGTCGTGGATGCGCCCCTCCGGCGTCCGTGGCGTCGCGGTGATGCCACGGTAGGCAAGGCCCTGACGGATGTAGCCATAGCCGGTCTCGGGCCGGTCCGGCACGATGCCGAAGGTCACCAGCGCCCCCTCGTCGGCCGGTCCGAGTGCACCGACCACCGCCCGCCGGAAGGCGGCGAGGTCGCCGACGATGTGGTCCGAGGGCATCATAAGCAGCAACGGGTCCTGCCCGTCCTGGTTGCAGAGGAGGGCCGCCGAGGTCAAAGCCGGCGCGGTGTTGCGCCCGACGGGCTCGAGCACGATGCGGGACGGGCGCACCCCCGCCTCCCGTAGCTGCTCGGCAACCAGGAAACGGTGGTCCTCGTTGCAGACGATGAGCGGATCCGCGACGCAGAGCCCACCGGCCTCGGCACGCTCATCGTCTCCGAAACCACGGAGCCGGGTGACGGTCTGCTGGAGCATAGTCGCGGTGCCCAAGAGGTCCAGGAACTGTTTGGGATAATGCTCCCGCGATAGGGGCCACAGGCGGGTGCCGCCCCCACCGGCCAGGATGATCGGATAGAGCATGGTCATCGATCGTCGATCCTCATGAGGCAATGCGCGTCGCTGGTCGTGCCGCATCCCGCACGATCGGTCCAATCGCACGGTGGTCGGTGCGCCCGAGCCACCACGTCTCCACTGCGGTACACGCCAGGGCGCCAGGGAAAGCGGCGTCCAGGGATCTCTCTGTGCAGAGATCCGGCGCTCGGTGAACGCCCGGGCTCGGCGCGCGCGATTTGACCAGCGCCAGATCCGTCGCACCTATCTGTCCCGCGACCCACAGCGCCAGGCTGTCGGAGCTCACCGCCCAGCTCGCACGCACCCCCGGCGCGCCGTCCGGTCCCGGGATCCACACCGGCACCCGGCCCGTGGCGAGCACTTCGCGGATCTGCGACAGGCCGGCGGCGGCCACGAGCCGCCCCTCGATCCCCACCATCATGAGCCCGTACTGGGCCATGGCCAAGAGCGCCATGGCATGGGCGGTCGCGTCGGCATAGCCCTGGTGCGCTTGAGCACGCCGCACGAGATCCGCGAACGGTCCCCCGCCCGGCACGATCACCACGCGCCCGCCGCCGTGCAGGGCGAGTGCCGCCAGCCAGGCCGGCAACTCCGCCGCATAGGCCAGGCTCCCGCCGATCTTAACCACCCACATGCGATCTGCCCACGTAGCTCAAGAGTCGCAACAAGGCCTGGGCCTTGTCCAGGGTCTCCTGGTATTCGGCCTCCGGGTCTGAGTCCATGACGATCCCGCCCCCGGCCCAGGCATGGATCCAGCCGCCCTGGTAGACCAGCGTGCGGATGGCGATGTTCAGGTCCATGGCCCCGTCGAAGCCGATGTAGCCGATGGCCCCGCAGTAGACCCCGCGCCGGTGGGGTTCCAGCTCCTCGATGATCTGCATGGCCCGGAGCTTGGGCGCGCCCGTGATCGAGCCCCCCGGGAAGCACCCTTCCAAGAGGTCCAGGGCGTGGCGGCCGGGTGCCAGGCGACCGGTCACGGTGCTGACCAGGTGGTGCACGGTCTCGAAGCTCTCGACCTCGAAGAGGGCGGGCACCTGAATAGAGCCTAGCGCGCAGGTCTTGCCGAGGTCATTGCGCAGCAGATCCACGATCATGAGGTTCTCGGCGATGTCCTTGGCGCTGGCGCAAAGCTCCAGCGCCAGCGCGCGGTCGCGCGACTTGTTTGCGGAGCGGGGGCGGGTGCCCTTGACGGGCCGGGTCTCGACCCTGCCCCCTCTCACCTCCAGGAAGCGCTCCGGCGAGGTGCTCAAGACCGCGCCCTCGGGCAGGCGCAGATAGGCCGAGAACGGCGCCGGGTTGAGCCCCTGCAATGTCCGGTAGGCATTCCAGGCGTCGCCCTCGGCCGGTGCCGAGAAGCGCTGGGCGAGGTTGACCTGGTAGCAGTCCCCGTCCCGGATATAGCGCTTGATGCGGTCGAACGCGCGGCGGTAGTCTCCATGGTCCATATTGGAGATCACCGCGGAGAGCACCCGGAACGGCCGCCGCGATCCCGGGGCCGCGCCCCCGAGGGCGAGCGCGCGGATCGGCTCCCATTCATCGAGGCTGCGCTCATCCTGGCCGGCACACACGAGATGGCTGCGCCGTGTCGCATGGTCCGCGACCACGGCCCAGTCATAGAGGCCGATGCAGAGGTCGGGAACGTCCAGATCCGCCGCCGCAAGGCTTGGGAGGCGTTCCAGCCGTCGCGCCAGATCATAGCCGAAGTAGCCGATGGCCCCGCCCGCGAACGGCAGTGCGGAGGCTGGCGGTTCGACCGGCGAGAGCACCTCTTTGAGCAACTGGAACGGGCGGGCTTCGGAGACCCGGGTTCCCGATCGAGATCGGATCTCGGTATGGCGTCCGCGGCTCGTGAGCGTCAGGTACGGCTTCGCGGCGAAGACATCGTAGCGCCCCCGGGCCCCGCCGAAACCCCCGCTGTCGAGGAACACCGAGCCGGGCAGGTGGGCGAGCCCCGCGAATCGCGCCCCGGTGTCGCGCTCGTAGTCGATCTCTTCTATTCGGGGGTAGGGCATGCCTTCACGAGGTAGGCGAGGGCCGCGGCCGGCGCGCACCGGGCGCCCTTTTCGCGGAGTGGGTCCGGCCCTTCCAGGAACGCCGAAAAGTCCACGTAGGGATGATCGAGCTGTCTCGCCAATTCCCGCACCAGAAAACGCCCGACGCCGGCACCGACGAACGGCACGGGCCCTTCGGGATCCCGCGACAGCACCCGCTCCAGGGCCTCGCGCACGGTCACGAGCTGCGCCTGCGCCAGATACGCGGCGAGCACCTGCCAGGCGCGCATCGGGGCGGCCGTGAGGTCGCGCCCCAGCATCCGTGCGATGCGCCGCGCGCAGTCCTCGGGCGCCGTGCCGGCCCCGTCTTGTGTCTCGCGCGGCCGCTCCCCGAGCCGACCGAGGAGGCCGTAGACATCGGCCATGGTCGCGAAGTGCTCGGCGGCCAGGCGCTGCCATTCTCCGGCGAACGGGACCCGGTCCGCCACTGCCATGATCGGGGTGCGGATGGCGCCGGTATAGACCAACTCCTCGCTCCGCAGTCGCTCCCCGTCGGTATAGCCCTGGTATTGTACCCGTCCCCCGCCGAAGCGGACGAGATCGGTGGTGGTGCTGCCGATGTCGATGAGCACCCCCCGCTCGGCCTTCAATGCGGAAAAGGCGGCGCTCGCATGCCAGTTCGCCGAGGCAACCTCGAGGGCGTGGTCTCCGGCCCGTGCCGCGCCCATAAAGCCCCGGCGGCCGGCATAGACCGAAACGTCATCGCTCCCGAGCCGTCGCGTCATGAAGGCCACCAGCGCTCGCACGCCTTCCTCACGGTCGCGAAAGCAGTCGGCCAACTCTCCGGTCATGGTGAGTGCGTGGCGATGCGTGTCTTTGCCGAGCCTGGTGGGCAGGGCAGCGAGGGCCTCATCGAGCCGATGGAGGCCCTCCCAGAGCCGGCACGGGATCTCCCAGACGCCCCTCAGCCGGCCCGCTAGGTCGAGCGCCGCGCACTTGAGGTGGGCGCCCCCGATGTCCCAGCCCGCGATCATGGATGCGGGGTCGTTACCGGGCGATGGGCCGTGGACACCTTCACCGTCTTCCTGCCCGTCCCGATCGCCCACGGCGCCGGTGCGAGAACCTGGTCGAAGACCCCGAGGATCGCGGCGGCGACGTTCATATCCAAGGCCTCGGTGGGCCCGACTAGGCGGTGGGTGAGCCTCGGATCGACCTCGACCACGCGGACCCGAGGGCGCCTGGATGAGATCCACCCCGACATGGCCCGCGAGCCCCGGTATTGCCCCGGCGATCGCCCGGGCCAGGGGTTCGAGCCCCGCGCCGAGCCGCGGCCAAGGGCGGCGCCGTCGTCAGACAGCGCAACCTCATGCTACGGTCAATACCGGAAGCTTTCAAGGAAGAGCAACCCCTCGGGGACGATGGGCAAGCGGTTCAGCCTCCGCCGGCGGGAAGGCGCGACCCGGCCCTCCAGATTGTCTTGACGACATCATCGCTTTGCGACAGCATTAAGGCCGTGGTGAATCGATGCGAGAACGAGGACGGATGAAATACTGGCAACAGCTATCCACCAGGTCCCACTACCAGACCGCGGTGTTCATCAAGCAAACGTTGCAAGCCGGTGATGTTCGGGAAGCAACCACCGGTATCGAGGAGTTGATTGACGCCTTGTCCCGTTCCGATAGACGCGCCCTGAGGAGTCACCTCGTCCGCTTGATGACGCACGCCATTAAATGGCAGTCACAACCCGAAGCACGTTCATTGAGCTGGTCGGCAAGCATCCGCAATGCGCGCGATGACATCGCAGATATCCAAGAGGAAACCCCCAGCCTGACGGAAGCCGTCATTCGGCAAATGTGGGATAAATGTTTTACTGCCGCCAAGCGAGAGGCCGAAGGTGAGATGAACCAAAGGACTTCGATGACCGGATTGTCCTGGGATGAAGTTTTTAAAGACCCCTATGATCTCTAACTGCGCGGCGCGACTGGTTTGATGCCTGCGCGCTCCGCCCGACAGGGGTCGGAGGGTGGCCGCCGTTGGCTCGCGCGCGGAGCCCGGTGCTCCGGCAGCAGAGCCCTGGGCTTCGCGGGCGAGGTTCCGGGGCTCGCGCGCTGGCGGAGAGCCTTGCGCGCGAGGCAAAAAGCCTTGCGGCCGGAGCTCTCCGCCTCGGTCGCGAGCTTTCGGCCGCGGCTAGGCGGGTTCGACGGTGTTTATTCCTAGGCGGCGGCGGGCAGGGCCTTGATCTTGGCCTTGCGGGTGAAGCGGGCGGACATGCCCTGCTGGAGTCCGTCCAGGCCCGCGCCTTTGCCGGACACCTTGAGCATGGCATAGCCTTCCAACGCCGCGCTCATCACGTCGCTCCCGAGCGCCGTCTCGCCATCGTCGGTCCTTTCCAGCAAGCGGCGCAAGCGCGCGGCGCGGACGGAGCTTGTCGAGGTGGGCGAGATCATTCTGTGCGTCGGCGAGATCGAAGCTCGGCGGGAGGAGGCGGGTGTTTCTGGGCCAGCACCATGAGTGTCTCCCGGCAGAAGGCCTCGGATTTGTCGCCCATCTTGTCCCGAGGCGGGCTCGAAGGGGCGCGCCCTCCGGGCGCAAGTTCGACCGGCCCTCCGGGCCGGCCCTGACCGGGCTCGATGGACCTCAGGCACAGGCGAAAGCCGAGGCCGACGACCGCAAGGCCCGGGTGGAACGCGTCGCGGATGGCCGAACGCGCCCTCCCGGCGCCGACGATCCAGGAGCCGCCGTCGCACGGCGCGGTGCGCCTCTTCGCCTACCGGGCCCATCGGGTCAACCTCGTCGTGGTCGCTGTATGGGCGCATCCCGTCCGCGCACCACTCCCAGACGTTGCCGTGCATCTCGTAGAGGCCAAAGGCGTTGGGCGGGAGGCTGTTGACCGGGACTGTCTCTTCGCGGTACAGACCCTTCTCGCCACCGGCATACGGGTAGTTGCCATCGTAGTTCACCTCTTCGGGGGTGATGTTCGCGCCGAAGCTGAACGGCGTGTCGCTGCCCGCCCGGCAGGCGTATTCCCATTCCGCCTCGGTCGGCAGGCCGGCGCCCGGGCAGGAGCGCCTGAAGCTTCTGCAGGAAATCCTGCACGTCGTGCCAGCTCACCTGCTCCACCGGCCGTTGCTCGTCCCCGGTGAAATGGCTCGGGTTCGTCCCCATCACCGCGCGCCACATCCTCTGGGTGCAGGCGCTGTCGGCCAGCCAGAAACCGCGCGTCAGCGTCACCGCGTGGCGCGGCCCTTCATTGTCAAACCGTTGCGGCTCATCCTCCGGCGAGCCCATCAGAAAGGTGCCGGGCTCGATCCAGCGCAGTCGCTGCACCACCCGTTCGCTTTCCGCGTCGGCCGGCAGATCAAATTCGGCCCAGAGCCCGTAGGCATCGTCGCCCCAGGCGCTGGCGAAGGGTGGCGGAAATGGATCGGGAAAGCGGTCGGCTATGGTATGGTGGTCACGCGAGGTGTGCGCTCAGCATCCATCTATGGTCCACCCGAGTGAGCACGGCGTTGCCCTCGGTCCTCGCGCTTGAGCGGCGATCGGACGCACGAGCGTCAGCCAGCGGCCCGACGCGGGCGCCGCCGTACCGCACAAGCTCAGCGGCGACTCTGGCGCCGCGAAGCGGCGGGAAGGACGTCGGTCGGAGCGCCTCGACGGGCGCTATTTCTGAGCCGCGGTCGTCGCTTCGTAGGCGACCAAGAGCATGCCGCCGATGAAGATGACCACCGCGATCACTACGGCCCAAACCAACAGAGGTTCTCCAACTCTGCAATGCGGCGTAAAGCCGCGTGATTGATTCCCACGATGCCGGCGGTAATGCAGGCAACGGCGATGACAGCCAAGACCACCAACATGGCGTCAGCGGTGCGGAAGTTTTGCGCCAACCAAGCGATCAGCGATACGTCGATAGCGACCAGTGCGGCAAAGACGACCTTGAGCCAACCAAGTAGCTCTTTGATGCGTTCTGCCTGTGACATGGGCCGATTCTAGCCTACTCCGGGTACAGATCGCGCCACCCTGGATTCGTACGCTCGATCAATAGCGTGTCCCCTTACGACGGCTCGCGAGCAGGTAGACACAGGGCTACCTCATCACCGTGGTAATGGATCCCAGCTTGCGCTGGGATGACGAATTCTCTCATGCCGATGTCCTGACCGGAGAGCACATAGCGTCAGTCGATCAGTGAAGCGATCGACCCGCTGGCGTGTCCCGGCGATCGCCAGTCACATCTACCCCGTCATTCCGGGCGCAGGTGCGCAGCATCGGACACCCGGAATCCACGGACGCGGCATCCGCTACAACGGATCCGGCCCTGGCTGACAGGGCCACAGATGCAACCGCTCACATTCGGCAGATTACGCGGCTAGCCTGTTGGCTATGTGAACGCCCAACGCCCGATCCAGCCCCGCCACCACGCGTTCTACCTGGCAGAAGCGGTTCAGCTCGTCCTGGGCAGGCCCGGGGTCGAGCGCGGGGATGGCGAAGAAGTGTAGGGACATGGTCAGCGCTTTCGACCCGGTCGTAACCAGTCGGGTAGCCAGCTTTTTTTGCGCGCCGAGCCCGCCTCGTCCCGAGGCGGGCTCGAAACACCCGGGCGCCCTCCGGGCGCGGACCCGGCCGGCCCTCCGGGCCGGCCGGGTACCTGACCGGGCTCAATGGACCTCAGGCACAGGCGAAGGCCCAGGTGGACGCCCGCATTGCCCCGGCGGTACGCGCGGCGGCGGAAGGCCGAACGCACCCCCCCGGCGAAACGATCCAGGAGCCGCCGCGCACGACGCAGTGCGCCTCCGGGCCGTCAAGAACCGGCCCCTCGGGGTCTTGCTGTGCCTGGCCATCGTACCGGCGCAGCCCATCGGCGCACCACTCCCAGACGTTGCCGTGCATCTCGTAGAGGCCAAAGTCGTTGGGCGGCAGACTCTTAACCGGCACGGTCTCTTTGCGGAACAGACCCTTCTCGCCACCGGCATACGGATGGTTCCCGTCGTAGTTAACCTCTGCGGGCGTGATCCGCGCGCCGAAGCTGAAAGGCGTGTCGCTGCCTGCCCGGCAGGCATATTCCCATTGCGCCTCCGTGGGCAGCCCGATGATGCAGCCGTGCAGGAGCGCTTCCAGCGCCCGCAGGAAGCCCTGCACCTCGTCCCAACTCACCCGCTCCACCGGGCGTTGCTCGTCACCGGTGAAACGGCTCGGGTTGGCCCCCATCACCGTCCGCCACAGCGCCTGCGTGCAGGCGCTGTCCGCCAGCCACAAACCGCGGGTCAGCGTCACCATCTGCCGCGGACCTTCGTCGTCGTGGCGTTCCGGCTCATCCTCCGGCGAGCCCATGAGAAAGTGCCGGGCTCGATCCAGCGCAGTCGCTGGGTGGCGCTGCCATGGCGGGTGGTGACGGTCAGATCGGCGTAGACGCCGAAGGCCGTGTCGATGCCGAATCGGACAGCGGCTTCGTTGAGGGGCGACAGCCGGGGCACGGGCACTTCGGCCTCCAAGCCCCAGGCGGGCGATGCCGCGCCCGGCAGCGGTTGCAACGCGCAGCACATCGGCCGACCATTTCATGGCGTAGTGACCCACGGCGGCGGTCTGCACCGCGATCCCCGTGCGATCGCAGGCCCACCCGAGCACGCCGCGCGGCCGCTGGACCGCGGCGACGGTGAGGGCCTCGCCGGCGGTCAATATCTGTACCGGGGTCGGCTCGGAGAGGCGGCAGAGCGGCTGCGGCAGCAGGGCGGCCGAGAGCCAGCGCGTGGTCGCGCCGGCGCCTTCGCCCACGGAGACGCGCGCGCCGCCGTCATCGAGCAGAAGCGGCTCGCCGAGCGGGCTCTGTCGCGCGCCTGGGGGCTCTGCCTGCAAGAGCAAGCAGCCGCTCGGGGCGTCACGCACCAGCCACGCGCGTGTGGAGCCCCGCGTATCATGGAGCACATCCCTGAGCACCGCCGGATCGGCCCAGGCGGGGACCTTCGCCGCATCGCCTAAGCCGAACTTCTTTGGGGGTGGCAACGTAACCTATTGGTAGAATGGGATAATTGTAAAATCCTGTAGGCGTCTACTGGGTACGTTACCGCTTGACGCCGAGGAGGTCGAATGCTCTCCGCTGCAAAGGG
>JACCXJ010000001.1 GCA_013697045.1 Gammaproteobacteria bacterium
AGGTGGCGGCGCTCTACGCGGCCGGCCGTCGCGCCCTGCCGGCGATCCGCACCCTGATCACGGTGCTGCCGCTCCTGGGCCTGCTCGGCACGGTGTCGGGGATGATCCATACCTTCGAGGTCATCACCACCTTCGGCGGCGCCAACCGGCGCGGCATCGCCGCCGGGATCTCCGAGGCCCTGGTCGCGACGCTCACGGGGCTCGTCACCGCCCTGTCGGGGCTCTATTTCAGCGTCCACCTGGAGACCCGCGCCCACCGCATCCCGGCGGAGGCCGAGACGCTCTTGCGCGCCGATTGAACCGAGCCTGATTGAACCAGAGGGGAGAATAATCCATGCGCCGACGTGTCAGCGAGGCCGAGTACCAACCGGTGCACATCAACGTCATCCCGCTCATCGACGTGATGATGTTCCTGGTGCTGTTCTTCGTCGCCACCGCCTCCTTCGTCAAGGAGACCGGCATCGACGTCAACCGGCCGTCCGCGCAGACGGCCAGCCCACAGAAGAAGGCCAACATCATGGTCACCGTGACCAAGACCGGGGAGGTATGGGTGGACCGTCGCAGGGTGGACATCCGCGCCGTGCGGCCCAATGTGGAACGGCTCCTGGTCGAGAACCCCGACAGCACCGTGATCGTGGTCGCTGATGCCGAAACCCCCGCGCGCCTCATGGTCGAGGCCATCGATCAGGCGCGACTGGCCGGGGCCCCCAATGTCGCCATCGCCGCCACCGACGCGCGTGGTGGCTGAGGGGAGTTACGCGTGTTGGCCGTGCCACTCCCCACGCGCGCGGTATTCGCCGCATTGCCCCTGGGCGAGCTCGGACCGCGCCTGGGCCTGTGGGCGGGGCGCTTGCTGATCGCGGTCGCCGTCAATGCCCTGCTGCTCTGGGGCGTCTACCGGCTGGTCGAGGGCGGACAGCGCCAGATCCCGGAGATCCGGGATTTCAACTTCGTGGACTTCGTGCGCTTGAAGGAAGAACACAAGCCCGAGCCCGAGCGCCCGCGGCCTCTGCCCGAGAAACAGCCGTTGCCCGATCGACCGCTCGATATGCCCAAGCTCACCATGCCGCCGATGAAACAACCGCGGCTGCCCAAGCTCAGCGTACCGACCGCGGCGGTCGACGTGCCGCTCGACCTGAGCGGTGGACCCTATCTCGGAGAGCTCGGTGTCGCGAGCGGCGACGTCGGTTTCAACCTCGACGACCTCGAGATCGAGGAGAACGTCGTGCCCCTGTACCGCAACTCACCGCTCTATCCACCGCGGGCGCTGCGGGCGAGACTCGATGGCACGGTACTGGTGGAGTTCATCATCACCCCCGAGGGTCTGGTCCACAGTGCCACCGTCGTGCGCGCCGATCCGCCGGAGGTCTTCGACAGCGCGGTGCTCACCGCGGTCAAGAAATGGAAGTTCAAGCCCAAGATCGTGGGGGGGCACGCGGTGCCGCGGCGGGCGCGCCAGGAAGTCCGTTTTTCGCTACCCAAGGGGTAATCATGCCCAGGTTTTCCGTTATAGCCCTGCTCCTGGCCCTGTTCGCGACCCCGAGCCCGGCATCGGCCGCGGAATCCGAGGGCGGCAAGAAACCCACGGTCTCGGAAGCGGCCCACAAGGTCCTGAGCGAGGCCCAGGCGCTCATCGGCAAACACCAGCCGCGCGAGGCCATCGAGAAGCTCGGTGCCCTCCTGCCGACCTTGGCCGAGGAGCCATACGCCCTGGCGGTCACTCACCAGGTCATGGGCTATGCGTACAGCGCAGAGGACGACTACCGGCACGCCGTCGAGTCCTTCAAGAAGGCTCTGTCCTATAAGGCCCTCCCCGATGAGGTCACGCACGACCTAACCTATAACGTCGCCCAACTCCTGGTACACCTCACGGCCTATCAGGAAGCCCTCGGGTACCTGGAGGAGTGGCTGCGGCACGAGCGGGACCCCAAGCTCGATGTCGTGAAGCTCGCCGCCACCGCCCATTTCCAGCTGCACCGCTACGAGGCGGCCGTGCCCTATCTGGAGAAGGTTCTCGCCCGCCAGCGCCCCCCCGAGGAGGCCTGGTATCAGATGCTGCTCGCCTGTCACTTCGAGCGCAATCAGTACCAGGCCGCGGCAGGG
>JACCXJ010000021.1 GCA_013697045.1 Gammaproteobacteria bacterium
GTGGAACGCCACCTGCTCGGTCTCGGCGAAGTAGTTGTCGGGGTTGCGGTTGAGCACCAGCTTGCCCAGCTTGCGGACCGGCACCAGCTCCTCGGGGATGATCTTCGTCGCGTCGAGCAGGTCGAAGTCGAAGGCGTGCTCGTCCTCCTCCGAGACCACCTGGATCCCGAGCTCCCACTGCGGGAAGTCGCCGCGCTCGATCGACTCCCAGAGATCGCGCCGGTGGAAGTCGTTGTCCTTGCCGGCGATCTGCTGCGCCTCGTCCCACACCAGCGAGTGCACGCCGAGCAGCGGCTTCCAGTGGAACTTCACGAAGACCGATTTCCCGGCCTCGTTGATCAGGCGAAACGTGTGGACGCCGAAGCCCTCCATCCGCGAGAAGCTCCGCGGGATCGCGCGATCGGACATCACCCACATCACCATGTGCGCGGTTTCGGGGGTCAGGGAGACGAAGTCCCAGAAGCTGTCGTGCGCCGACGATGCCTGCGGGATCTCCTTGCGCGGGTTCGGTTTCACCGCGTGGACAAGATCGGGGAATTTCGCGCCATCCTGGATGAAGAACACCGGGATGTTGTTGCCGACCAGGTCGAAGTTGCCTTCATCGGTGTAGAACTTGACGGCGAAGCCACGGATGTCGCGGGCGAGATCGCTGGAGCCGCGTTCTCCGACTACCGTGGAGAAGCGTACGAACACCGGCGTGCGCTTGCCGGCTTCTGCGAACAGCGAAGCGCTCGTCACCTTCGAGAGCGGCTCGTAGCATTCGAAATAACCGTGCGCACCCGATCCGCGCGCGTGCACCACGCGCTCGGGAATGCGCTCGTGATCGAAATGGGTGATCTTCTCGCGGAGGATGAAGTCCTCGAGGAGCGCTGGCCCGCGGAAACCGGCCTTGAGCGAGTTCTGGTTGTCGGCGACCGGAACACCCTGGTTCGTCGTCAGCACCCGGCCGGCCGAGTCCACGCGAACGCGGTCGAGCGGACCACTTGCGGGATTAACACCGGACGGCGGAACCCCGCCCCCTACCTTGTCGGTCGCGTTAACCTCGGTGAGCGTGCTTCCGGTCGTCGACGGATCGGAGGGCTTTACCGCGACTCCGGTGGGCGTATTGCGAGCAAGATCGCCGTGCTCCCCTTCCTTGTTGGCGTTGTAGGGCACCGCCGCCGCGAGCGACTGGGTTGCCGCACTCTTGGCAGCGTGTGCATCCGAGGCCGCCGAAACATCCAGATCCGCCCGCGCGGGGCCGCTTACCGTCGAACGCGCGGTCGACTCGGAGGACGACTCACCCGGGCGACCGGGATCGTTTGTGGAGCTTGACTTATCTCCTGTTGCCATGCTGATCTCCTCTGTAGTTCCCTAGGCTGCGTGGCGCTGATGTCTCAGCAATTCCAGCGCATTTTATAGGATTGTCGGGAATCAATGAAAAGCCCCCGATGCGGGGGCTCAGCCACGCCATTCCTGGACCGGGTCCCGGTCGGGCTGGGACACAGCGCGCCCCATCTCTGTCTGCTCCTCCGGTGGCTAGAATTTTACCGGCGGTTGGTCGTCCGAAGCCCCCGGTGGTGTTTCCGGGTTCACGCCGGGTCTACGATTACTGAGATCCGGCGCAGGGGTATGGGTTGAGCCCTGCAATTTTCTAGTGGCGCTCGTGCATTGCTCGCGCAAACGCTCGCGCCGGCGCCGCCCCGAGTCCGGGTCGAAGAAATACATCAGCGCAGCGCCGATGCCCACGAGTATCAGTGTCGTCATTGGTTCCTCCTCTATAAGAGAGGCAGAGCGTATCTGCGTTGTTTGATCGATGGCCGCCTACGAACCATCGCTACACACTCGCTTCACCGGTCGCTGAGATATCCTCGGCATTTGCTTGCTTAAATATGTCTTTGGCGCGTGTCCGCTGAGTCGCATCATCCGTATGAACGGAGATCAAAATATTGCCCCCGCGTACTTTTCCTTCGTAGCGCTTCGCCTCATACTCGGGGATGCCCATCCCCACCAGCGCCCCGATGATCCCTCCGGTAGCCCCTCCGACGGCGGCACCGCTTAAGGCGCCCATAATCGGACCGGCGGCAATGAAGGGCCCCGCTCCGGGAATGGCCAAGCTGCCGATCCCGGCTAGCAAGCCCAAAACACCGCCTATCCCAAGGCCCAACGTCCCGCCTGTGGCAGCACCCTCGGGGGCTTTAGTCGCCTTCTCGTGCGCGAAATCCTTCGTGCTTGATTTATCGGGGAATAGTACCGAGATATCGTTATTGGCAAAGCCTGCGACCTGCAGTTGCTCCACGATCCGGTCCGCCTGGACGGCGGTCTGCGCTATACAGTAAACGGCTTTTTTCATGACGGTTCTCCTGTTCAGTCAGCATTGTGTTCAGTCGTCGGCATTGATTTCCAGTCGGTTGTCAACTCGTTTTACGCCTGCGCTTTTTTTTGCGAGTTGGCCAATCGTCGTTCGCTCAGCCGTGTTGTCTACCGGTCCCCTCAGGGTGACGGTTCCATCGCGGGTAATGATCTTCACGTTATGGGCATTGAGGGAGAGCGAGTCGTCTTTTACTATCGCGCGGCGGACTGCCGCAGTGATGTCACGGTCACCCGCTTCCCCGCCCTGTTCCTCTGGCGTAACAGTAACGTCGCCCCTGTCACGGACATTTACTCCTGTGTTCTCCGGATCCCGAGTCCTTGGAGCTGCATCCCGAGTTCTTGGATCTCCTTCCTTTTCCGCATTCGGAGTCGAGGAGCCTGACGTAGTGTCGCGCGTGGTTTCCGAGGATGGAGTTTTGGTAGTCTCTGCTAAGACAACTCCGTGGCTCAGCACAATAATGAGCGCGATTAGTAGTGATCCTATTTGCATGAGTATTATGCTCCGGTCAGTTGACCAAACGCGGGGCGGATAATTCATGAGTCACGCCCTGTCATTAGAACAAACGCTGGCGCTACATCGCCCGCTCCCTTCAGGGAGCGCAACGGATATGCCAGGACCCTCTGGTCGCCGGTATTGCCCGGCGATCAAGCGCTTGGCACTAGGGCAAGACACGTTCTTGCGAGGAGGTCAGGGTAAAGATTACCGTTGCCTTTGTAAACCTTACAGCGAGTGTCGGGGTCCAGCTGCGCGCGAGGTTGTGACCTATCCGAGCCAACCGACAGGCGGAGGACTTGCCACTTCCAGGGCCCGGACTGTTCGATCGACTCCAAATAGCCTGATTCCAAACCGATACCACCTCCCGGGCGGTTCAGAACCCTGAGCCGGCAATCCCCTGTCGGCCATACTCGCCCGAGACGCCAAAACGTCGCCCAACATGGCGCCTCGGACCGATGAAGGGTCCGAAAAGTCCCCAATTCGAGGCTTAGGACTCGCATGTTTGACAGCTCAATAGCCCAGCGGTACTGTGCCTCTTCACGAAAAAGGGCGTTCAAATCCTTATTCTCTGATTCTCCCGTGCGACCGCGGGAGCGTTCGGTGGATTCCACATGAAGCTGTGCCCTACTTGTCAGCATTGTTACGAAGACGCGGACGCTTCCTGCGCGCAGGAGGGCCATCCGGGGCTCGTCCAATCGCGCCCGGGCCTGCGCCTAATCGCTGACAAGTATCTCCTTGATCGGTTGCTTGGCCGCGGCGGCGTGGGCGCGGTATACGCCGGTACACACGTGGAGCTCGGTCGTCCCGTGGCGCTCAAGTTCCTACTGCCGGATTTCCTCACTGACCAGCAAGCGCTCGAGCGATTTCGGCGCGCGGCGCGCGCGGCTGCCCGCCTCAATCACCCGAACGTGGCCGACATCTACCACTACGGGACGTTGCCCGGCGGCGAGGCGTACTTGGTGATGGAGTTGGTGAAGGGCCTGACGCTCCGCCAATACCTCAGGCTCAGAGCCCCGCTGCCCTTCGCCGACGCCATCAAGATCGCATGGCAGGTGGGGAACGGGGTCGAGGCCGCGCACCAGGGCGGAATCATCCACCGCGATTTGAAGCCCTCGAACATCATCCTCACCCGCATCCACATCGGGCGCCTCCACGCCAAAATCGTGGATTTCGGTGTCGCCAAGCTCAAAGAGCAGATGGCCACCGGCGAGGGCTCGCTCACCGCAACCGGCTCCTTCATCGGAACTCCGCGTTATATGTCACCCGAACAGTGTGCGGGCTATGACTTGGACGAGCGCTCGGACATCTATTCGCTCGGCGTGATACTTTACGAAATGGTGGCCGGCCAGGCGCCCTTTAATGGGCCGACGGCGATCGCTATCGCGCTCAAGCACATTAAGGAACCGCCGCCGCCGCTGAAAAAATTCCGCCCGGATGTGCCGGAGCCGCTCACCCATCTCGTCATGGAGTCATTGCATGTCAACCCTTCGGCGCGTCCGCAAACGGCGGCGGAGTACGCGCGCCGATTGCGCCACATCGAGTACCTGATGGGGCTCTCGGCGTTCGATGCGCCCGAGGCGGGCGCGGACAGCCCCGACATACCTCTTAACGTGGCCGCCCCTCCACCGCCCCCTAACCAGACTTTTCAGGCGGCCGGCCTGGCCTGCGAAGGTGAGGGTGGCGACGAAATGCAGGGACGAAGGGCAAATCTTGTAGTGGCGTCAGCCGCTGAAGACGCGGCCTCGCTGCCGGACGATGGGGCAGTTCCGCCCAGCGGACACGCGGCGCCCGACGCAGTCACCAAAGCGGCGGCGCCTTCTTCCGCACCCGCAGATTTGCTTCGCCGGCCCGCGGCGGATCCGGAGTCGCCGTCGCAGGCGCCCGTGATGGCCGCCGTCATCGGCGCGCGGTCGCCCGTTTATCGCCCGCACCTGCTCGTTTCGGCTGGCCTCGCGGTGGTGGCGGCCCTATGCCTCGTATTGCTGTGGCTGGCCCCGTCGCGCACGCCTTCGGGCCCGCTGACCGCGCAGGCGACTCCCACCCCATCGCCGAAGGCTCAGGGTGATGAGCCGGTGAAACGACTGCCGCCGGCGGTCGTGGAGAGCGCCTCGAAGAAGGTCCCGAAGACACCTCCAAGAGGGCAGGAACGACCTTCATCGGCGGTGATCGACAAACGGCCGCCGGCCGCCGTCACCGGGGAGACAGTTGCCGGTGAGAAGGCGGCTGGGGGGCTGCCGCGGGCGAAGGCGGAAGCCGAGCGCGCTCATCTGCGCGCGTCGCTCGACGAGTGGGTCAGGGCGACGAACGCGCGCAACATCAGAAAACAGATGGCTTTCTATCCGCGCCTGGTCCCCGCCTTCTACCTCTGGCGAAACGTCTCGCAGCACGCCGTGCTCGCCGAAAAAACCCGCCTCTTCGGGCGGGCGAAGGTGATCGACGTCCGCACAGGGCCGCCGCAAATCACCGTCGCCCCCGACGGGAACACGGCCACCATGCGCTTTCGGAAACAATACGTCATCGAAGGCGCGCGGGAGAATCGCCGGGGTGAGGTACTGCAGGAGTTGCGCTGGCAGAAAACGGAGGGCGGCTGGAAGATCATCAGCGAGCGCGACCTGCGAGTGATTCGCTGACGGGCATAATGTCAGTTGTCATTAGTCCCTTGGTCATTGGTTAAAAGCCAGGGACGTATAACCACGATTCGGCCATGAGCGGGAGAAAGCGACCGATGCTGAGAGCGGTGATTTTTGATATTGACGGGACGCTGGTGGATTCGGTGGACCTGCACGCGCGGGCTTGGCAAGAAGCCTTTAGGCATTTCGGCCGCGAGGTTCCTTACGAGCAAGTCCGCCACCAGATTGGCAAGGGGGGCGACCAGTTAATGCCAGTCTTTTTCTCTGAGGAAGAACTGAATCGGTTCGGTACAGAGATGGAAGAGTACCGCGGCGAGCTCTACAAACGCGACTACCTTTCCCTCGTGCGCCCGTTTCCCCGGGTGCGCGAACTGTTCTTACGGGTCCGCGCCGACGGCCATCGGATCGCGCTTGCCTCCTCGGCGAAAGGGGATGAGCTGGAGACGTATAAAAAGCTCTTGCAGATCGGCGATCTGATCTCCGGCGAAACCTCGGCTGACGATGCCGCGAAGTCCAAACCGCATCCGGACATCTTCGCGGCCGGGCTCAAGCAGTTGGGCGACCCAGCCCCTCAGGAAGTGATCGTGGTCGGCGACACGCCTTACGATGCTGAGGCCGCGGGCAAGCTCGACTTGCGCACGGTGGGCGTGCTCTGCGGGGGATTTCCCGAAGATGAATTGCGCGAGGCGGGCTGCGTCGCCATCTTCCGGGACCCGGCGGACTTGCTCGCGCGGTATGAAGAGTCGCCGCTCTGACACGTCGGCGAAAAGGGAGAGCGCGCGGCGCGGGACGTGACCGACCACTGCTTGCTTCAGCGCTTCCGCTCGGGAGACGGCAGGGCCGGCGCGAGATGCGCCGTCACCCCACGGTTGTCCGTCAATCGTCCCGGCCCGTGCCCGGAAACCCCAGTTGCCGCCAGGCCTCGTAGACGACCACGGCGACCGCGTTCGAGAGGTTGAGGCTCCGGCTTTGTGCTGTCATCGGGATGCGGAGTACCTGCTCGGGTCCAAGCCCGGCGAGGAGGTCTTCTGGCAGGCCGCGGGTCTCGGGGCCGAACAGCAAAGCGTCTCCGGGTTCGTATCGCACGGCCGTGTAGCGGCGCGTCCCTCGGGTCGAGAAGGCGAAGAGCCGTGCCGGCCGGACCGTGGCCAGGAAGGCCTCTAGGGAGTCATGGCACGCGACCCGGGCCCATTCCCGATAGTCGAGCCCGGCCCGCCGGAGCTTGGCGTCGCAGAGGGCGAACCCGAGCGGTGCGATGAGGTGCAGGGCGGCGCCGGTATTGGCGCAAAGCCTGATAACATTGCCGGTATTGGGGGGGATCTCGGGTTGGAATAGAACGACTTGGAGAAGTACTTGGGGCACGGCTTGGCAACGACGGGGGACGCGCTCTGTGATGGGTGAGAAGAGCCGGATGCTGGCAGTGGACTTCTGCGGGCTTAACTTCAACACCCCGCTGGTACTGCTCTCGGGTTGTGTGGGTTTCGGTGAGGAGTATACCCGTGTGGTCGGTTTCTCGAACCAGGATGCGGGCGCCATGTGCCTCAAGGGTACCACCCTGGCCTCGCGCCTCGGCAACCCCGCGCATCGGATCGCCGAGACCCCCGCCGGAATGCTGAACGCCATCGGGCTCCAGAATCCGGGCGCTCGGACGGTCGTCGATGACATCCTACCGAGGCTCGATTTCACCGAGACGCGCTTCATCGCCAACGTCTCCGGCTCGACGATCGAGGAGTATCGGGAGGTTACCCGGATCTTCGACGACTCGCCGATCGACGCCATCGAGATCAACATCTCGTGTCCGAACGTCAAGGAAGGCGGGGTCACGTTCGGCAACGATCCGGCGATGTCGGCGCGGGTCGTCGCGGCCTGCCGGGCGGTCACGAAGAAGCCCCTCATCACCAAGCTCTCGCCCAACCAGACGGATATCGCGGACAACGCCCGCCGTTGTCTGGAGGCCGGAACGGACGCTTTCGCCGTTATCAATACCATCATGGGCATGGCCATCGATATCGAGGCGCGCCGTCCGATCCTCGGGAACCGTCAGGGCGGTCTCTCGGGCCCGGCCATCAAGCCCATTGCCCTCCTCAAGGTCCATCAGGTCTACGAGGTGTGCCGGCCCCATGGCGTCCCGATCATCGGCCAGGGTGGGATCGCGAGCGCCGCGGATGCCATCGAGTTCCTGCTCGCGGGCGCGACGGCCGTCGGGATCGGCACGGCGCTCTTCTACGACCCGCTGATCTGTCCCAAGGTCAACGCCGGGATCGTCGCGTACCTGGAGCACCACCGCATCCCGTCGGTCTCGGATCTGATCGGCTCGCTAGAGCTGCAGTCGCCCGTGTCGGCGTGGTGCAGCGGGTGAAGGGAAGCGCGCAGCGAGGTGGCGTACGCTGTGTGCGATCTGCTCCCACTGAGCGTCCGCGGTGAAGCGTGATCGGCCTCGGTGAGGCCGTGGCCGCGCGCCAACGATCCTCATCGAATCGACGCCCCTGGCGACGATGATGCCAGGCTTTGCTGCGCCGCAACCACCTTCTACGGAGCCCCGCCGAGTCACTCCTCACCACTTCAGGAACGTGAATATTTCACAGAACCGCCTGCCGCTTTTGTGTAAGCTCTTGACCCAATCCGGAACGCTAACTAAGGTGGCGCATCATTGGACGGGCACACAGACGCCGCTCGTGCGACCTGCGCCGCGCCACCGGACGGCTAGCTTCCCAGCGTGCGATCGACCACATTTCTCGAAGGAGGAGGAAAGATGTACTTGTGTCGCCAAACGTCATCCATCTGGTTGCGAAGGTCTGTCGGGTTAGCCGCCTGGCTCTTGCTGGCGCCGGTGGCGGAAGCCCAGCGCACGTACACGCCCATCCCGCTGGATAACCCCAATCCTCAGGCGGATGCCCGCTTTGCCGAGGCGGTGGCCGGTATCGGGGATGTGAACGGCGATGGTGTGACGGACCTCCTGGTGGGGGCGCCTTTTCAAATCCTAGGCGGCAACCTCAACCAGGGCCGCGCCTTCGTCTTCAGCGGTGCCAATCGCAGCCTCCTCGTCACCCTCGATCACCCCGCCCCCCAGGGGCTCGCCTTGTTTGGCTCCGCGGTCGCCGGGGCGGGGGATGTGAACCGCGACGGCCGGGCAGATCTCCTGGTGGGGGCGCCCGGTCAGAGAGTGGGCGGCCGTGCCGACCAGGGCCAGGCCTACGTCTTGAGCGGCGCCGATGGCCGCCTCCTCCTTACCTTCGATAACCCCATCCCTCAGGCGGAAGCCGCCTTCGGCGCCGCGGTCGCCGGTGCGGGGGATGTGAACGGCGATGGCGCGCCCGACCTTTTGGTGGGGGCACCCGAGCAAGACGTGGGTTCTAGTTCTAACGGGGGCCAGGCCTTTGTCTTCAGCGGCGCCGATGGCCGCCTCCTCCTCACCCTGGACGATCCATCATTCAACTGCTGCGGCTTTGGCCGCCCGTTGGCCGGGGCCGGGGATGTGAACGGCGACGGCGCGCCCGACCTGCTGGTGGGGGATGACTTTCAGGGGGTCCATGTCTTCAGCGGCGCCGATGGGAGCGTCCTCCGCACCCTCGATAGACCCCCGGGTGCTGGCTCCTTTGGCGAGGCTCTGGCCGGTATCGGGGACGTGAACGGCGACGGCTCGCCCGACCTCGTGGTGGGGGCGCCCGGAACCTCCGCGGCTGGCGAACTACAGCAGGGCCGGGCCTTTGTCTTCAGCGGTGCCGATGCCAGCCTCCTCCGCACCCTCGATCTTCCCATCCCCAACTCGGGTGCCCAGCTTGGCAGCGCGGTGGCCGGCGCCGGGGATGTGAACGGCGATGGCGTGCCCGATCTCCTTGTGGGGGCGCCCCGTCGAGACCTGGCCGGTGTCGATGGTTCCAGCCAGGGCCAGGCCTTCGTCTTCAGTGGCACCGATGCCAGCGTGCTTCTCACCCTCGATACCCCGACCCCCGACTCGTTGGCCGGCTTTGGCGAGGTGGTGGCCGGGATCGGGGATGTGGACGGCGATGGCGCGCCTGACTTCCTCGTGGGGGCGCCCGGTCAAGACGTGGGCGGCCGTGTCCGCCAGGGCCGGGCCTTTGTCTTCGTGAGTGCCCCCGTGCCTGTCGGTCCCGCTGGGGCCGTGCCTCTCGATCTCGCCTCGACGCAGGTAGCCTGCAATAGCGCCAGGTGCCGGGTCTCCGTCACCTGCAATCTCCCGTCGGCCCTCGGGACCGCGTGCACCAACCGGATCGGCCTCTTCGCGCGCGCCCCCAGGCGGCTGGCCGAGGACGCGGCAGGGAAGGCGCCAAGGCGGGTCAGGTTCGCCTTCATCACCGCCACCAACGTCCCGCCGGGTCAGACCGCGAACGTACGGCTCAGGCTCACGCCGGCGGGCAAGCGGATCGTCAGGGCGAGCACCACGAAGACGCTCAGGGGCGTGATCGAGATCAGGAACGCGCCCGGGACCATCATCGACACGACACGGGTAAGGATCAGGCTCAGGCGCAGGTGACAAGGGCGGGGGATCAATGGCTAGTACGGCGGCTACCTGCAGCGCGATCCGCCACATCCCGACAGCCTTCGGTGGAACCGCCCTCGGCGTTCGCCGGAGGCAGGCTTGCTCTAATCTCGCGCAGGCCCGGTGGCCGAGGCAAGCTCATGAAGGGCCGCTTGCTCCGACTCGTCGACCCGAGTCCTGCCCGGTCCGAGGATACTTAACCGTCTTCGGCCAGGCGTTCGCTGAAGGTCTCGCAGGCTTGCATGCGGCCGGACTGAAACCCGCGGCGGAACCAGGCCACGCGTTGCTTCGACGACCCATGCGTCCAGGTCTCCGGGTTGACGGAACCGCCGCTCTGTCTCTGAATGCGATCGTCGCCGATCGCCGCTGCCGCACCCAGGGCCTCTTCCACGTCACCCTGCTCGAGGATGCCGCGCTGCCTGGTTGCACTCCCCCACACCCCGGCCAGGCAGTCCGCCTGTAGCTCGAGGCGCACCGAGAGCGCCGCGGCTCGCCCCGGCCGGCTGTTCTGCACGCGCCGGACCTCGGCATCGATGCCGAGCAGGTGCTGCACATGATGTCCGATCTCGTGCGCGGTGACGTAGGCCTGGGCGAAATCACCGGGGGCGCCGAAGCGCTGTTTGAGATCGCGATAGAATCCCAGGTCGATGTAGACCTTCTGATCGAGCGGACAATAGAAGGGCCCCATGGCCGACTCGGCAAACCCGCAGTTGGACCGCACAGCGTCGGTGAAGAGCACGAGCTTGGCGTCCTGATAGCGTTTGTCGCTCTGGGGAAATCCCGTATGCCAGGTGCCCTGTACATCATCGAGGACGAATGACACGAAGTCGACGAGCTTCTCCTCCTCGGGTGAGGTCTGGCGGGGAGTCGATGTCCCGCCCGGCAAGGGACTCTCGGGACCTTGGTCGAGCAGGGCCAGGAAGTCTTGTCCCGTGATGAGACTCACGACCAAGAGTATGACAGCAGGCTTGCGCTACCTCTTGGTGATTGTGACACCGCCTGCTGTGACATCGCCAATTTCCCAAATTCGGAAAATGTTGTCTTTCTCTTTGCGGGGGTCATTCCAGAAATGAATTAGTACTGGCTTCCGAAGAATATCAGCTATATCTGTTTCTCGATTAAGAACCGTAGCATCACCGCCCTTCCCCTGTAAGAAACCAGCTATATCAAAATCAATTACTTCAGTAACCACTATCACGTTCTCTTTAGTAGCAAGGTTAAATATAGTGCGAAGCTGGTATGCTTGAGGTATCGCTATTAATGGATCATACGTAACAAATGTCCTTATGACCCAAGCTTTACCACTTCCAGGTACGCTTAGTTTAAGTACGTTCTTATTAGCATGCGAAGCGGGTTTACTGTAGTTTGGATTGTAGGGTAAAATAATATTACATAGGGCAGCAGGTATGCTGCCTAGAGAAGGTGTTGTCGTCCTAGTCCAGTGGGTTTCATCTTTATGCCGTGGCGGGTTCAGCCCTTGAGCAATCATTTTGTTCTTATAGGCTTTATTTATTGGGAAATGGCAGAACCGTTCTTGACTATCAAAGTGAATAGTCACTTTGCTGAAATTAGCTGACTCACTAGTAGATATCATTAGAAGATCATGCCGCTCGTTAGTCCATATACGCCATACGGACGATAAGAACTTGTCTCCTTCAGCCACTACAAAACGACAGGTATTTTGATTTGTAGCTTTCATGAACGAAACTGGACTTGCGCCAGCGCTGCGAGTCGTGGGAAATAGTTGACATATTGAAGAGTATGAGAGCAGGCTTGCGCTACCTCTGTCTGATGGTTCTGTGAAAGTTATGCCGATAAGGAAAAGAGATTGCGCTTGAGGGGCCGAAAAGCTAATGACATCAAGTGGCGGCAGCACATGATGGACAGACCTCGGGTGTTCCATTACGCGCGAACGCTAAGCCACACAACTTGCACGGGTGTAGCGCAACGCCCACTGCGACGGCGTAGCCAGCACCGAAAGCGGTTCCCGATTCAGCCTTAAGTTCAAGGTCAGCGTACTTGAAGCGAAAGGACGGACCGTCTAACACGAGTTGTAAGTCGATGTTGTGGTACTTGGCATAGGTGATGGCACCACTTTGGGCGCCGCATATGGAAACAATAATGCCCTTCACTGAAGAGTCTGCGCCCAGCCTTTGTGCAAGATCGTCGATCGTGGACTTGAGCACTTTGACATGCCACAGCTTAATAGAATAGCGTAGGTGCTTGCACTCGACTACAACGAGCGTGTGCGGGGATGTGTTTCTATCGACAAAGGAGACGTCAAGCTGATGCCGAACTCCGGAAATACCAACACGGCGATTACGACTACCGCCGCGCACGTCGGAGGCGTCTCGATTCCGCAGGAGCGTCCGCGCGAGTTCTGCGACAAGCTCCTCATAACGTGCTGATTCGCTCATGCTGATGCTACGCCCCCAGGGAACCATGTGACATCAACTAGATAGTGAGACTTGCGCTAGCGCTGCGGGTCGGGTGGAATAGTTGACACATAGAAGAGTATGACCACCCCGCCGAGCCCGAGGCGGGCGCCTGCCGGATACCGGCGGGCTCCCGGCGCGCCTTCGTCACGCCGGTCTTCCAGGTTGGCGCTGCGCTCACCGCGTCTCCAACGCATGTCGATCGTACCTGCTCGTTACAATGCCTCTGTTGCACCCCGTACGCGTATCGTCACGCGAGGAATGGGTTGCGCACCCGCACCGACCCGTACAGGCGGTCGTGCTGAAAATCCTCCGAAACGATCTCGTCAAGGCCGAAGTATTCGGCATAGGCCCAAAGGTGCGCGTCGAACCACGAGAGCCGATAGGCTGCAGCACCTCTGAGAGCGCCGCGAACGATGCCTTCGGTGGGATAGAGAATGTCGAATTGCATGAGCAATTCCTCGGCCTCGCGCCGGGCATCGTCGGGACTGAGCAGGGGTAGGCCATTCGCTGTGGGACGTGCGACGGCCGCCACGAATTCTACGATGGCCTGATAAGGTACCCGCAAGCTGCCTTGCGCGATGCCCGTGCGCAGCAATTCGGTCGCGATCTGCCGTTTGCGAGGAAAGCGGGCGTCGAAGCGGTAGACGAGGACATTAGTGTCCACCAACGAGGCCACGGTCATAGAGCTCCTGCCGGGTCCACCCGCGTTCTGCGGCCGGCTTTAGAGGGTGTGCCGCTTCGCGATCACGCTGGCGTGCCGTCGCCTGATCGAAGAGCTTCAGGCGTTCATGGGCTTGCATACCGGAACGTTTGTTCTTGGCAGGGACGACACGCACCGCCTCGCCGGCTGGGACCCAATCGACTTCGTCGCCCGGCCGGATCCCGAACTGGTCCGCGACCGCTTTGGGGATCGTCACTTGAAGCTTGCTGGTCACTCTGCCCACAATCCGTACTCTAGCAAGGACAGCATCCTTGTCAAAGACGAGTCCGGACCTGTTTCGATAGGCTAAGTCGGGGCGTTCTTCTCTCCCGCGCGCCGCAGCCGTTTCAGGAATACCGCCATCTCCTTCGCGGCTTGCAAGTCTCCGCGGCCCTCGGCGGCCGCGATACCGCGTTCGTAGACCATGGCCGCCTCCTCGATCCGGCCGGTCCGGACCAAGGCCTGGGCGTAGTGTTTCCAGGCGGCGGAATAGCCGGGATCGAGCGTGACGGCGGCCTCCAGATGTAAGACAGCCTCTTGGATCCGCCCGGCGTCGAGATAGCCCCGCCCGAGACCGAAACGCAGGAGGGCGCTGTCCTGCCCCTGCTTAAGCAGTCTCTCCAATGCCTCCAAGCGGTTGCCGGCCATAGATCTCTCATGATAAGCGTCTGAGACATCGGCGCCTAACTCGCCGAGACCTGTTTCGGATCGATCCCGAGGGCGCGCAGTTTGCGATACAGGTGCGTGCGCTCCAGCCCGACGCGGTTCGCGACGCGGCTGATGCTGCCCCCGGCGACTTGCAGTTGATACTCGAAATAGGCGCGCTCGAACTGCTCGCGCGCCTCTCGGAGCGGGCGGTCGAAGCTCGGCACCGGCTCGACGCTCGGTGTATTGGGCCGCACGCCCAGGGCCGCGTCGATCTCGGGGGCCTCGATGAGCGCCCCGCTGCCCAGGATGAGCAGGCGCTGCACGAGGTTCTTGAGCTCCCGCACATTGCCGGGCCAGCCATAGGCGCGCAGGCGCTTCTGAGCCGCCAGGCTGAAACGCCGGCGCGGCAGTCCCTCCTGTGACGGGAAGCGCTCCGCGTAGTAGTCGAGGAGGTCCGCGATGTCCTCGGGGTGGTCCCGTAGCGGGGGGATCCGGAGCGAGACCACGTTGAGATGGTAGTAGAGGTCGTCCCGGACCCGCCCGGTCTGGACGAATTCCAAGAGGTTGTGGCGGGTGGCCGCCACGATGCGGACATCGACATGGACCGGGTCGCGCCCCCCGACGCGCAGGAAGGATTGATGCTCGAGGGCGCTCAGGAGCCGCGCCTGCAGGCCCAGATCGAGATCGGCGATGTCCTTGAGGAGCAGGGTTCCGCCGTTGGCCTTCTCGAGAGAGCCGAAGTGGACCGTGCCGCGGTCCTCGCTCCCGAAGAGCTCGGCGCCGGGGTTCTCGGTGGCGAGCCCGGCCACGGCCACGGTGACGAACGGCGCCGCGGCCCTCGGGCTCTGGTCGTGGAGATAGCGCGCCAGGACTTCTTTGCCGGTGCCCGGCTCGCCGGCGATGAAGACCGAGGTCGGGTGCGAGGCGATGCGCCGCAACTGCTCGCGCAGGAGCGACATCGCCGGGCCGCTCCCGATGGGTTCGGCGGCCAGCGCGGCACGCGCCCGGAGCCCGATGTTCTCGCGGCGCAGCGCCGCCGCTTCGAGGGCCCGCCGGATGGTCAGGAGCAGCTTGGCCGTCGACAGGGGCTTCTCGATGAAGTCGTAGGCCCCGAGGCGGGTGGCCTCGACGGCGGTCTCGACCGTAGCGTGACCGGACATCATGACCACGGGGCTGTCCTCGGCATCGTCCCGCGACCACTCCTTGAGGAGCGAGATGCCGTCCTCGTCCGGCATCCAGATGTCGAGCAGGATGAGGTCCGGCCGGCGCGCGCGGCGTGCGGCGCGGGCCTCCGCGGCGTTGTGGGCTGTCGAGACCTCGAAGCCCTCGTCACCCAGGATCTCGCGCAACAGGCCCAGGATGTCCGGTTCGTCATCCACGACCAGGATCTGGCCGGCGCTCATACGACTTTCTTCTCGAGACGGCTGTTCAGGGGCTGTCTGCTTTCGACCGCGTTCCTCGCATTATACCCAAGCCCCGTGATCGGCAGCCGGATCACCGCCGAGGCCCCGCCTCCGGTGTTGTTCTCGATCCACACCACCCCGGCGTGCTCCTCGATGATCTTCTTGACGATCGCGAGGCCGAGGCCGGTGCCCTTGGGTTTGTGGGTCACATAGGGCTCGAAGATCCGGTCCAGCGACGTCTCGGGGACCCCCCGACCCCGGTCGCCGATCCGCAGCTCCAGGGAATGATGGCCGTCGTCGCCGATGTGGCGGGTCGTGACCCTGAGGTGCGGTGTCGCGCCGGGCTCGGTGGCCTCGATGGCGTTCTTGATGAGGTTGTTCAGCACCTGCCGCAGGCGCCCGGGGTCCGCCACCAAGAGAGGCAGCTCCGGGTCCAGATCGGTCTCGAACACGGCCTTGCGATCGACGCTGCGGTAGAGATCCAGCACCTCCGTGACCAGGTCGTTGATGCGGCACTCCTGTGCCTGCATGGTCGGCGGGCGCGCGTAGTCGGAGAAGCTGTTGACCATCTGTTTCATGGTCTCGACCTGCTGGACGATGGTGTGGGTGAGCCGGTCCATGACTTCGGCCTCCGCTGCGGGCAGGGTCCCGAGGTACTTGCGGCGCAGGCGTTCGGCGGATAGCTGGATGGGCGTCAAGGGGTTCTTGATCTCGTGGGCGAGGCGGCGCGCCACCTCGCTCCAGGCGGCGTCGCGCTGGCCCTTGATGAGGGCCGTGATGTCGTCAAAGACGATGACATAACCGCTGTCCCTTTCGCTCACGCTCATGAGCGGCGTGCCCCGGCACATGAGCACCTGACGGCCGCCGGCACCGAAGAGCTGGATCTCTTCCCGCCAATCCGCCGTCCCCGCGCGGGCCGCAGCTCGCACGGCCTCGCAAAGCGGCCGGAGGTGGGGATGCTGTTCCGCCGCCACGGCCAGCGCGGTGCCGCGCGCGGCATCGAGATCGATGCCCAATATCCTGCTCGCCGCGATATTGGCCGTGCGCAATCGGATCTGCCGGTCGAGCGTCAGGACGCCCGAGGACAGGCGCGCCAGCACCGCCTCCAGGTAGGCACGCTGGGCCTCGATCTCGTCGCGCGCGCGCCCGATCTGGCGGGTCATGTCATTGAAGGACTTGACCAGAAATCCGAGCTCGTCGCGGCTCGCGACCGGCAGTTCCCGGCTGTAGTCGCCCGCCGCCACGCTGCGGGTGCCCTCGGCCAGATCGCGGATCGGGGCGGTCACGCGCCGGGCGCAGTACAAGGCCGCGAAGATCGCTGCCAGGATGGTGAACACCAGCACCAGGGTGAGGGTCATCGCGAAGCTCAGCTTGAGCTGTTTGCGCAGATAGGCCAGCCCTTTGTACTTGCCATAGGCCCGTTCCACGTTCTCGGCCAGCGCGTTGACGTCGCGCGACACGGGGTAGAGGGCCTGCAGATAGCCTGGGTCGCCGCCCGGACCGAGCTCCTCGACCGGCACCACGACCCTTACCGCCAGCTTGCCGCTGCGGATCGGGTCGAGCCCGATATAGGACTGACCCTGGCGAAGCTGTAGCAGGATGGGCGCGCTCGGGACGTCGGGGATCATTTCGGGGCTGGCGCTGCTGATAGCGACGATGGCGCCAAGCCGGGACAACAGCAGCAGCTCCTCGGCGCCGTGCTGCGCGCGCAGGTGGTCGAGGCCGATGGGCAGGCTCGGGTTGGCGACGATGGTGCTGTCCGGGTCGCGCAGCTCGCGGAGGTCGAGGGGGTTGCCGTCTGGGGGGCCTTCGGCCAGTTGTTCGGCCAGCTCCTCTGTCTGGCGCAAGAGCTTGCGGGTGCGCTGGTCGATGGTATTGCGGCTGAGCTTGAGGGCGTCTTCGAAGGCGCGCTCGATGCGCAGATCGAACCAACTGTCGATGCCCCATCGTAAAAAGTCACGGGAGAACACGAACACGACGAGCGCCGGCAGCAACGCCAGCGCGACGAACAGGGCCAGGAGGCGGGCACGCAACCGCGCCCCCGGCTGGCGCTCGCGCAGGTCGCGATACAGGCGCCGGATCTGTACTCCGATGAGCACGACGAAGAGCACCAGTCCCACCGCATTGATGGCGACCAGGACCCCGTACAGCTCGCCGAAGCGCGCCGCATCGTGGGTGACGTCGCTCAGGAGGATCAGCGAGGCGAGCAACAGCAGGGTGAGCGCGATCCCCGCGGCCAGGGTCCCGCGCGAGCGCCGGCCAGAAGGGAAAGAAGACATGGGCCCGCTCATGGCTCCAATCCCCACCGGTGCCACGGGCTCCCGATCCGCCACTCGGATGACAGGTAGGCGACGAGGCGGAGCGGGCCCGGCAGGGCAGCGAGGTCGAGGCGCGCCCGGACAGCCGCCTCGTAGCGGTACCCGGGCCGGAGGGAACGCTCGTCGATCACCGGGATCTCCCTGAGCTCGGCGAGGGAATCGGCGGCGTCCTCGATGGAAGGAAAGCTGTCCTGCTCACCGGTGGCCACGTTGGTGACGAGGTAGTGGCCGGAGAGCGCATGGTGCTCGATCCGATAGCGCTGCCGGATCCCACCGATGCGTTTGTCCCAGAGGAATTTGCGCAGCTCCTCTATCTGGACCTCGACGAGCAACGTCAGGGGCACGCCGCTCCGGAGCGCCTTGATCGGCTCGCCGGTGATACCGAAGTGCAGCGTCGCGTCGAGCACATAGAAGCCGTTGGAGCGACGCAAGGTGGCATTTTCGATCGTGATCAGGGAAGGCGCCGCCCGGGCCGCGGAGACCAATACCAGGAGCAGGGCGAGCAGTCCTGTGGCGGAACGAGGTGGCATCGCCCGGTTCACGCGCCCCGGACCACATCTACGCAACCGGCAGCGTCCGGGTCGTCCTGGGCGAGCGATGGCCGTGCCACAAGGTCCCGCTGCTCGGCGAGACGCGGCCTGGAGCTACCTATAAGGATAAATGCGATGAACATTTTTCGAGGGAAGAACGGAGCCGGTAGCAGTCGCGCGATATCCAAGTCTCTGCAGACCGGGTAGATCACCAGTGATGCGGTCTTTTCTGGTGAGGTGATGGAGGCTTGTTGCCTGTGCCCGCACGAGATCCAGCCGCATCGCCACGCCGTGCGCTCGCGTCGGAGTTGGCCTATCCTATCACTACTGCAACCGGGCAGGGATTTGCGGCCGGGCGCTCACTTCAGGGCATACGACACGGATGTCGGCCATACGTCGTGCGCCTTCGCCACGCCCCACGTCCGGCCATCACGGTCTACGGGCCCCGACGGAGCAAAACGGTGGTGTACCGCGTGGTCGAGGACCGGCGCCCTGCAGTCCCGGTGTACCCGCGGTACCCGCCCCGCGCGGACCACCCATCACCGGCCGGGCGGTCCGATGCAACAATGCCTGTTGCAAAACCGCGTTGAGATTCCTATGCTCGCCGATACCGGCGCCGTTTTCCGCCACCACGTGCTCGAAGAGGTCGATCGGCGGACGGACAGCGCACAGATCCGGAAGTTCCCGAGGGCTTTAAGACCATGGATACGCATCGAACCGGCGACTTGCAGATCGATCAAGACCCGGATGCTCAACGCCATCACTGGATCGCCGAGCGGGTCGGGTGGACGGTCATCACGCTGGTGATCCTGGCCGCCCTGCTTGGGCTGTTCGGGTCCGGATGGCTCAGCGAGGCCAGCGTCGCCACGCCGGAGGGGGCATTGCGTCTGGAGTACAGCCGTTTTGGACGCTTTCTGGCGCCGACGACGCTTCGGCTTCATCTGGGGCCGGACGTTATACACGAAGGCCGGGTGTCGCTCTGGCTTAACCGGGACTATATCGAAGCTGCAGAGGTACAGCGCATTCTCCCGTCGCCGGACGCTGTCGAGGCCGGAGCGGATCGCCTGACCTATGTGCTGCGGATCTCGGATGCGGGCCGACCCACAGTCGTGACAATCCATCTAGAGCCAGACCGGGTCGGTTCGCTTTCAGGCCAGATCGGCGTCGCGGATCACAAGCCGCTCCGTTTCGATCAGTTTATCTACCCCTGACCATGCCCCTGTGATCACGCTGCGCGAGTAGCGACGGGTCGCGGCCAACGACGTTTAAAGGAGATCACGATGGATGCAGTCCTGCGTGCCGCGGTTGTTTATCTCTTTCTATTGCTGGTCTTCCGGATCGCTGGGCGACGTATGCTATCGGAGACGACGACGTTCGACTTGGTGCTGCTCTTGATCGTCGCAGAGGCCACCCAGCAAGGTCTTCTCGGCAATGACTTCTCGGTCACGAACGCCTTTCTGGTGATCATCACGCTGATCGGGATCGAGATCGCCCTCACTACGCTGAAACGGCGATCGGCACGCATCGAGAAATGGATAGATGGCGTCCCCAGTATCATTATCGAGGACGGTCGTCCCCTCAAGGATAGGATGGAGAAGGCGCGGGTCGATGAGCGCGACATCTTGGCGGCCGCGCGCACGGGGTACGGATTGGAACGGATGGACCAGATCAAGTACGCGGTGCTGGAACGCAACGGCAGCATCTCGATCATCCCGAAGCAGAGCAGCGGATAAGCCGGTACACGTCTCGGTGGAAGCCCGCGAAACTCGGCAAGAAGTACAACGTTCCCTTCCGGTGCTCCTATGACGAGTACGACGCGTGTCTCTGCAGCGGCGAGGTTGATGCTGCCCACATCGCGCTGCCGAACAGCTTACATCGCGAATATACGGTTCGGGCTTGCCGCGCCCGAGTCCATGTGCTGTGCGAGAAGCCGATGGCAGTTACAGAGTCGGACTGCGAGGCGATGATCACCGCCGCCAAGGAGAATCGCACCAGGCTAATGATCGCCTACCGCCTCCACTTCGAAGAAGCGAACATGAAGGCGTCGAGATCGCCAGCTGCTGTTGCAAAAACTCGCGCTCGATCTGCCCGCCCAACCGCCACCGAAGATCACCACCGCCGAAGGCGACGTCAGCCGTGGCTGTGTAGTGTAGACCTAGCGGGGTCGCTATCAGTGATATCAAGGACCTCCGTACCCCCCCGAATCGCCTAAGTCGGGTTAACGCGGATTAGCGCCCTTATCGCGTAACCCGCCTTCCGGTAATCGGTACGGAGCGGTTGGAGGCGATGCAAGCGGCATGATGGCGCGCAAGACGCATGTTGGACTCGCATCACCGTGGATGCGGCATATCGTCGCGCGACAAAATGCCGCATTCCCAAACGGCCTTTACCGCATTATGCTGTCCGCCAGTCGGGCGTTTCTGTCGCTGCAGTACGCGTCGGGTAGCGAGCTGGGACCGGGAGCGGGCTCAGGCGGCGGTCGGTGCAGAGGCGGGTTCGAGGATCCCGATGACGAGGAGCATGTGACGTGACATCAGAGCTTGGCCTGCCTTTGTCTATGGTCTTGTGGGAGTGAGGAGGGCACGCAGCTAGAGGTGAGTAGATGAGCCTGCCGGAGTGTGCGGCATCGAAGGGAAGAGCTGGGCGGTTCCGGCCACGCCATTGCACGCAGATTTCGGCGCGCTGGCCCTCTTTCTTGCGTCTCGGCGGGACACGATAGCACTCGAGAGGAGGAGCAGCGATGACCAGGCTTTGGGCAGTTTACAGTACGGTGGATCACCGGCGGGGGCAGATCCTAGTGGTGACGCAGTCTGTGGACGCCACCCGCCGTACGGCCGACGATGCCGTAAATGATGTCGAGTGGATCGTCGGCGACGGCGAGGTGGAGCAAACCGAGATCGATCTCGAGGTCCGAATAGATCAAGGGAACGGGCTCGGGCCAAAACGGAGCGCTTCGAGGTGAGCGCGACGTACCCTCCGGACGACCGAGTGCCTGACGGAGTCGATAGGTTGGGTGGCCTGCCGTTGCTTTATGCAGCCATGTCGTTGCTTCCAGCAGCATTACCCCCGCAACCGCGGGGGTTTTTTTAAGCGGTGGGGCGGGCCGCGAGGCGATGATAACGAGGGGGTTCGGCTATCGTAACAGCCCCTCGATCGCCTGGTTCCGGTTGATTCAGAACGTTACGCAGACAGGGTGCGACATTTTGTCGCAACTCGCGATCATGGATATGCATTTGTACTACGCGGACATGGAGGCGCGGTGCGTAACGACCGACACGACACACCCGGAACCCTCCATGGAATTGCCGCCGCCGGCCGGCGGCGCCGTCGGTGCGGTGGTACCGTAGGTAGGACACCCAGCCCAGCACGGCGCAAGGCAGGAGATAGACCGCTTTCCGCCGTCTCAGAGCCAGGCGGGTAGCTCGGCGAGGTTCGAAAGGCACCGCAGGAGATTCGTGTACCAAGGGTGTAGCCGCCCTGCCGCCCCAGGGTTGGGGAGCGCGCGGCGCTCTTGGCCCGGTTTCGACGTACGCGTGACGGAGGAGGGGGGGTGCGACAATTTGTCGCACCCCCCTGTCCCGTGCTATAGTTCCAACCGGAAGGGTGTCACCCAGTGGCGTACGCGCCATGAGGACAAGAGTGCGGCGCCTTCACGGGGTGCGGAGCGAGTTGGCTCTCCACCGGCACCCCGACCACAGAAAGCGCCGCAGTACGTAGGCACGAGCGTCAAGCTGGCGGTGCGTGCCCTTCCTTTACTGTCTACTCAATCGATAGGAGAGCCATCATGTCAGATGTCGACTTTGTTCCCCGTCACGAGACGGAACACCCGCGCAGGGCCTTTCTCACCGGTGCCGCAGCGGCCGGTGCGGCTGCCCTCTTGGTCGGCAGTGGGCGTGCTGCCTTTGCGGCACCCGAGAAGCAGCCCGACCACACCCACTCCTGGGCGTACGGCGGCGTCATGCAAGCAGCGACGACGTGCGTGGGCGAGGGGCACGTGTGTCTCAACCACTGCTTGAACAGCTTCCAGGCCGGGGACAACTCCCTGATCGCCTGCGGAGTCGCAGTACAGGAGACGATTGCGGCCTGCAATGCGCTGGCGCAGCTCGCTGCCAGTAATTCGAGACACACCAAGGCCTTTGCCGAGGCCTGTGGCGCTGTCTGCAGCGACTGCGAGAAGGAGTGCCGCAAGCACGCCGCGAAGCACGACGCTTGCGGCAAGTGTGCCGATGCCTGCCAGGGGTTGGTCGGCGAGGTCAAGAAGGCCGCCTGAACGGTGCAGCCCTTACGGAGTCACGATCCATAACCACATTTGGGCCGCGCCTCAGGCGCGGCCCGTTTTCCTCCCTCCTCACGCGTACCAAGCGATCCGATCCTAGGGCGTGGGCCAAAACGTCCTCATTGGCAGGAGGCCATCGCGCCGGGTATGCTGACCCTTTTCCGGTGGAATCAACAGATCAATCAAGTGTCGTCGCTCAGTGAACTCGACGAATGGTGATTTTCGCAACCGGGTTCCTCCAGTCGCGCGTGGCCGGATTCAGATTGCTGGTCGAAACGCCCCCGCCCACTCCGTGAATTCCCGAGTGAATGTGGACGACGAAATTCTCTGCCGTCCCCAGACCACTGGGCGGCGGCGTCATGCAGTCCGGCCCCGGAATTGAACCCTTGGGGTCACCGGATCTGCAGATTTCGTCGTTTCGTTCGGTTCCAGCATCGTAAGCTGGAGAGACCAGGCTTTTCACCTTGTTATCTTCAGGTCCTTCAACTCCGTTCACAGCGAAGAAGGCATCGTTGGTTGGAATGAGCATGGCTGCCACACTAATGTGGTCAAATGGGCCCCGGGTCGTTACTGAAAGGGTGACGGATCCACCTGGAGCGAGCAGACCCATCGGAAGTAAAGAGCCAGAATCGGTCACATCCAGGACCTCAGGCATTCCACGCAGCAACGCAGTCAGTGGTGCTGTATCTCCATCTTCCGCCAATGTCTCCAACTGCAGACTGGCCACCTTCCCGAGCTCGAAGAGTTTAAGACCCTTCTCGTGAGTTGCCACCAGAATAGGCGTGAATTGCTGACCTTGAGTGAGGTTGGTGACCGTGACCTCAAAGAATTGTCCACTCTCTTGTGCGAGAGCCCTGTTGTTCGGTGTGGGCGCTTGCGCGCTTACTACACCCGCCATGATTGCCCAGGTGAGACCCAAGACCATCGTGATCCTCATTGTCTGATTCATATCAATCTGCCTCAAAAATATGTGAACGATCCATGACCGGTCGGCAGATTTCCGTCTGCCGGCCGAAGACCAGCCGGACACCCCTCAGACCTTCACCTTCGTCCTGAACAGGAAAGAGTTACGAAAAGAACTCTCATTGATTCTGCGTGATCACCACGTCCGTACCCGTATGGATGTACCCGGAAGAGCTCGGGCCGTGGCAATGGAACTCGACAGAGTATAGCTCGGCACCCCTCCGCGATTTCGTGACGGTCATCCGATAGTTCCCGTTGCCTCCGTCCACGTAGGCCCAAGGGCTGTAACGCCGGTTTCCGTCACCGTTTTTGTCCGTCACGCGAACCGCGGTCCCATCCTTCGCAATCGTCACGCTGACCTTAGGCTTATTCCGGCGTGGGAGCTCATCCCGCACGTGGGCCGCGAGGCGGAACGTCGGGGTATCGCCGCCTTCTTCGTTCGAGCAGGTTACGGAGTAGACATCCGTCGCGCTCTTTTTCTTACCCACAGAGCCCCCCGCGGAATGCCCCAGGACGACCCCGGCCTGGCCGACCGAAAGCAGGAACGACAAGGCCATGGCGATGCTTTTGTAGGACGCGTTCATCCTACCGAGCGATCCGATATGCGCCGGCGCGAAACCAGCGTGAGCGATCGCAAAGAGCGGCGACAGGCTGGTAACGGGCTTCTCGAAACGTAGATACATAATAGTGACTTCCTCCTTCTCCATCGACGGTTCAAACCGGGCGGTGTTCGAGCGGGCCCCAGCCGGCGGCGTTTACTCGGCCGCGAAGGCGACCACAAGGCGCATTCGGCCACGCGCGCCACGGCAAATCCGGCGTTAGTGCCGCCGCGCGTGGGCGAGCCGTCGACGCTCTTCATTCGTTTGATGTTCAATCTCGCGGATTTTCCGGGCCGCTGCCGTTCGTACCGTCTCGTCGCTGTCGGCCAAGGCTTGTTCGAGGAGCATGCCGCCCTCCCGGCCTGCCTTGGTGCTATCCACCGCCATCAGCCGAACGGTGGCGTCGCGATCCCGCAGGGCATCGCGCAACACCTCGATCGCCTGGGGACCGCCCTCTTTCGACAAGGCCCAAACGCCTTGAGCACGAACGTCCGCGATGTCAGCAAGAGACCGTGACCCGCTCCCGTGGCGCGCCCGCGTCGTGAAAGCGGATACCCGTTTGCTTCGTCAGCTCGTCCAAGAGGCGCTTCCATGGGACCTCTTCCGCGGTCACAGTCACCCGTCCATCATGCGCATCGACATCCAAGGAATACGCGCCACCGGAATCGAACGCGGCGCGCGAAAGGCCTTCCGGTACAGCGATAACCGAGTTACAGAGCAACAATCCCGGAGCGAGACTGAACCATCGCCGGCCCGGCGCAAGCGAAACCGCGCGCCTAATCCTCGCGGTAAGAACGGTTACACGGGCTCTTTCCGTCACACGTCACCCACCTGACCGGCTCCCTCCGCCAAGGCTCGCCACCTTTCGGAAACGGCGCGGTAATCTAGCGAGAGTCTAAACCACTCGGCTTCGCCTGTACATGCGACAAATTGTCGCACCCCCTCCTGTTCGTGGCGGCATTGCCGGCACAGATGACCCGGGCGGGGGGCTCGCTATGGCGGTTCCTCGCCTTGGTTTGCTTCGTGGCCGCAGGCAGTGTGCAGGGGGTGCGACAATTTGTCGCATTGACAAGGCCGTGCACGCTACATAATCATGCCTCATTGAGCAGAGGATAACCATAGTACCGTACCGCCTAAATCGGGTGGGGGCTTGGTTTGAGTCCGGAGCCCACGGGTGTTGCTGTGCGCGCCAGACGTTGTATGAGGTGCGCGCTCAACAAGACGTGGGAGCCGTTCTGCTTCTAACAAGTCCCAGATTTCAGATTAAGGAGGAGGGTATGCCAAGTGCAAAAATGCTAAGACGACTGATGACGTGCTCCGTCATCAGTTTACTGTACGGGGTTTCGGTGGGCGCGCTCGCCCACACCGGTGTCCGCGATCAAGTCACATCGTCGGCAACCTCGACGACCACATCCAATAACGCCTTCACCGTGCCGCATGGCTGCTCCGGCGCCGAGGGGGGCCCCGATCCCTTACCGGTGATTGGACAGAGCGCCGTCTTTCCTTTCGGAAACGCGAGCCAGGCCGTATGGGTGAGGCTGGGAAACCCCAATACGTCCATCGATCCCGTCACGGTCATCGGAGGCGATGGATTTCTGAACCTGGCCGTAACCGGGATTCAGGACGGATCCCTCTTCGACATCCAACGGGAGGAGCCCGGAGCCTTGGGTGCCATCCCACATGCGCTCAACTGGAAGGGCGGTAGCTTGGATACCTCGATGCTGGGATACACGCTGTTCCGCGTGAGCGTGCCGACCATCGTGAACAACTGTGTAGCGAACCTCCGGATCCGTATCGCGGTCGCGAACTGGTGTGAAGAGAAGCAGAACGAAGCCACGGACGGTAACAACAATCGGGCCGACTGGTGGTTCACGGGCGAGACCGGGACCCAGAGGTTCACGGACCCGGATCTGATCCAACCGACGTACTGGGCGACACTGACGGTGAAGAATCCCAACGCCACCGACGCCAATTGCCCCGCGGACCAACGCTTCGACGTCGCGGTCATGCCGAGTGGCGCGGACATCGATACGTACCTCCCACTTCCGGGATTCACCAAATTTCCCCCGCCGTTTTGATGGCCGCCTGGTGACATAATTTCCGGGCGGAACAGAGTCCTTGCAAGCAGCGGGGATTGCAGGATTTTGACCCCAGGACCTTCGAGGGCGAGGGTCCTGGGCTTTTCTAGTTGTGACTTCAAAGGGTGGGGTGGGTTGGCCGCGCTGTTTGCGGCGTAACTCACCAACCGTCGCTCCCAGGCCGACGCTTTACGTAGGTTCTTTCACACTCTCGGGATCCGTCGAGCATCGCGAAGGCCGGTGCTTCCGGTGTGGAATTCCTTTCCGAGATGCGGCCTTCGCCGTTGGGCGATAGCGACGCCCGCGATGCGCTCGGCCTCCGAGGGGCTTGCGACAAAGAGCCGGATCTCACAAGGAGAGCCTATCGCCTTGAAGGCGGTCCGGTAACCCTCGAGCACGCCACGAGTCTCCACCGTGGTTCTCCGATGCTCAAAACTTCAGCTTGAAGGTCGCGAACAACGAGCCGTCGCGCTCGAGCTGGAAGCCGTTGAAGTCGTCCTCTACGGGTTGCAGCCACTCGACGCTCAGACGGTTGTCCTTGAGCCCCGCGATCGGTATCTCGGCGCTGAGCCCGAGGCCCACATCCCAGAAGCGCCTGCCATAGTTCTGCGGGAAGTCCACCGGGCTCACTTCCGAGTGCACGCCGTTGAACTCGCCCTCGATCTCACCTTGGGTCGTGTAGACGCCGCGCACCGAGGCGGACAGCCAGTCGGTTAGGCCGAAGCTCCCCCAGGCGGTGGCCTGGAACTGATCGCCCAGCGCATAGCCGGATTCGTTTTCGTCTTCGAGACGATGGATCCCGCTCAATTGTCCGCCCCAGGACCAGCGCGCCGCCTGTCCCGTATAGGTGAGGCTCGGCAGGAAGTCCCAGGTGCCGCTGCCGAGCCGCATCGCATAGTGGATGAAGCCCTGGTCGATTCCATGGGTGGGCCTGAGCTTTTCGTCGACGGAGCCGGTCGGCGCGCTCACGCCGAGACCCAGGTGCATGTGATGTCCGGGGACATCGAACAGCTTGAACAGGGCAAACATGGACGTGTCGCCGACGCCGCCGGTGGCCTCGGTGTGGATCACGTGGTGGAACTCCGTGCTGTCGAGCGGGGGGGCACCCTCGAGCGCCTCCTGGTGCATGTCCATGTCGACGAACTGCGGCATGAGCATCAGGTTCAGCCAGTCGGTCGGCGCGTACATGATATCGAGCATGTGCATGTGCATGGTGTGCTCGACCGGCCTCACTTTGCAGGGGATGTCGCCACAGGCGTCACCGGCGATGACGGCATCGCCCACGGCGTCCGAGCCACGCAGGATATCACCGTCCTGGCGGTGGAACATGTAGCGGTAGCCGACCATGAAGTCACCGGCTGCGGGCAGCATGTGGTCGAGCATGACGCCCGCCGGCGCGTCGCCGTGGCCGTGGCCGTGCGCGTCCTCATCATGGCCACGATGGCCGCCGTCGGCGGCGGACCACGCCGCGTCGAGGGCGACGTTCAGTGCGGCATTGACCTGGTAATAGCTGAAATCGGCGTAGTCGCCCTCACCGCCGCCGCCCAGCTTGAGCCCGCCCTCATGGGTGTAGTATTCGAAGCCCGCCTCGAGACGGACACCTGTCGCGAATTCCTTGCTCACGATCAGCCCGCCGCTCAAGGCGCCGAAGCCCGACAAGCGGTGGTCGCTCGAGAAGTCGTCGGGAAGCTTTTTCCGATCGAAGAGGACGGGCTGCCTGGAGATGACGAAGGGCCGGTAGAAATCGGCGGCGTCCTGCGAGTAATAGCGCACCCAGGGGGTCACGGTCCATCCTCGGCCCAGGGGTTGTCCAAAGCTCGACTCGAAGGTGTGAGCGTCGATGCCCCAATCATCGGAGAACAAGCGGTAGCCGAGATGCAACGACGCATCGAAAGGTTCTATATATTGTACATAGCGCGCATCCCAGGTCCATTGGTTACGCCTATCGGGCCGCTCTTCGAGCAAGGCCTTCACCGTCCCGACGAATCCGCCTGGAGGCGCCAAGAGTTGTTGCTCGGGATCGATGAACGCGACCTCGACCACCTTATAGGGGTTTTCGAGAAACCCGGTGCTCCGCGTATAACCGAGGTTGGTCTCGACGAACGCGTCCTTGGTCAGGACCTGCGTCAGACCGAAACGCGTAGCCCAATCCTGCCGTTCGCCCTCCAGAGTAACGGCTGTGGCCGCCGTGTTTGGTAACGACCTCCTGTCGATCTGGTCCGTAAATGCCGAGGTGTCGATGTAGGGAAGGGTGTCGTGATCGAGGATGGCCTCGGTGTCGCTCCGGGTGTAGCTCAAGCCCAGGTTCAAGGTGGTGCGTTTCTGGTCGAGGTCCCAGCGCCCGGCCAGGCTGCCCCACCGCGATTCATAGTCCCTTTCCGTAGAAAGGCCCCCGCCCACGTCCAGTGCCGCCTCGTCCCACTCGTAGCTGAACCTGAAATCGCCCTGTTTGCGGGTCTCGGGCGAGGCCGACGAGAGCGTATGGACCAACTGTGTGTCCTTACCGACCGATTGGCCGAGCTCGTCGACGGTGATCGGGTTGAATTGAGAATCGAAGAACAGATTACCTTCGATGAAAGGCGTCGCGCCCGAGACCCCATCGGGCGACGTCGGACAATTCCCCCCCGAACAGTTCGCACCAGTGGCGGCGAATGCCCGCGGCACGGTGGCGATCGGCGTGGCCCCGGACCAGGTGTCCTGCACGTAATTGGCGAAGAACTTCAACCGGTCGAAGAGCGTGAGGCTCGCGCTGCCCTGGAGGCTGTCCACCAAGAGGGGATCGAATTTGCTCTCCACGCCGAAGAGATTGCGTTCGCCCTCCTGGTAACGGCCATACTGGAAGCCGAACTCGTCGCCCTCGGCAGCGGGAGTGGGCGATGGCACGAGCCCCGGCAAGGCCAGGGCGGCGGCCGTCAGTGCCCGTGAGGACACCCCCGCCGGCATTGCCGATGGCGGGCCGGCGTCGGCCGATTGCAACCCCCCGCTAAATGAGAAGAGGGGCAGGGGCCGGCCGAAACGGCACGGTGCGAGGCGCGTGAAAAACCGGCAGGCGGCGCGCACGCCTCTCCCGATGGCGCCGAGAGGCCGTGAGAGCCGGCAAAGGAACCTACGGCACATCGCGCCCCTTAGGGTACGAGGAGGTCCTCAGTCTAGGACTGACATCGGAAGCTAGTAGCAGCCACAACCGCCACCCGCGGCGGTTCCGCCGGCCAGCGCCGCCTCGCGGCTCATATAGGTGTGCGCGCGCAAGGCACCTAGCGCCGGGTGGGGTTCCAAGGCCATGTGCGGCTTGGCGAGACGGCCGCGTTCCCACGGGGCCACCGGCGCGCAGCCCGAAAGCCAAACGCCCAACCCGAGCAGTAGCGCCGCCCATGCCCGTTTTGTTTTCTTCATCGTAGTCCCTCGTCGAACGCGGGGGTGACCGGCCTGCGGGGGCCTCCGCCAACGAACAGCAGCGCCTTGACCGATCTGCTGCCCGAGCAATGCTCCGTAGCGAGCGGGTACGCGATCGTTCTTCGTCATGGCTGCGGAGCATTCGCACCGTACCACGATGCCTCCAGCCTTGTAAATGCGACGAGCTGTCGCACCCTCGTACGGCACCGAAACTGGCTCGCGGTGGCAATTCTGGCGCATTTGCACCTGTAGATCAATCGCTTACACACGGCCTTCCACTACCCTTCGGCTAGGCATCTGCCGTTCGGAAAGCGTAGCGGCTCGCCGCTATTTGCGAGCCGCGGAGTCGAAGTCCGGCGCCAGGCTTAGGGCCACGACGCCGCCCGTCGACTCCGGCGCTCTGCGACTACCCCTCGGGGTTGTCCACGTTTCCGGAAGCGGCACGTCTTTACTCCCTCTCCCACCGGGAGAGGGTGGGGGTAAGGGGATCAAAATCAATGAAAACGCTCGATTTGATTCCCCTCATCCCCGGCTTTCGCCGGGGCAGGCTCTAACCTTCTCCCTGAGGGAGAAGGGACTCCCATACTTGTTGAAGTGGTTCTGTACAACATTGGGTGTGTTTAGAAATACCGCAGCAAATGCGGGGCGATGTCACGAGCCTCCGCAATGAGACGCGCGATGGAATCGCCCGCATCGAGATCCGTCTCGGGCTTGGTCAAGCAGGCGCTTGCGGGCCTATTGGGCGTGTCGGCATCCGATCGCGACGAGAATCCGCGCGCTCAAAAGCCGCATCCGCAGACTGGATCTGAGCAATTAGGGACGGTGTAGCGAGTGCCGGGGCCTCGGCCGCATGCCGTACGTCTTCGGCACGCAGACAGCACGCTCTTTCTGACCCTTGTTGATGTGTGGAGGGGGGGCCAGGGGGTGCGACAATTTGTCGCATTGACACCCCGAACTGCGTGCAATAGACTCAAACGACTGTCGTGGCACTTGCTATGGGTAGAGATCAGGATAATACGGCGATAGTACAAGAGGTTACAGCGCAAGATCTTGCAAGGAGCGATGCTCTGCGGTGGGAGTTCAACCGTCTCACAAGGGACTTATTCGCGGTGCAGCCTATACGGTTACCGGCGGCGCGGGAGCAGCGTGCGGGCACACTCGGCCCATGCGCGATGTTGATTTCGATATCCAAGGTTCAAACCACCGGGTTTCAGCCAGTCAGCTTTAGCGCCGCCCTCTAGGCCGCCGACCAGTGGCACGTCGGTCAAGTCGAGAGGCTTTTTTTAAGCCGGGGGCCACTCTTTGCGGGCTTTCAGTCTTCGGCCCCGGCGCGCCGGAACCCACCGGCTTTAGCCGGTGGTTGTCTAGTCAATGACAGTACGCGAACGCGGGTTAAACACGGTTAGGCGGAGACCTGGCCTGTTTTTGCTGGTGCCCGGATTGGCACTGGGCGACAATGCTATAGCAGCTCCTGACGCGTGCGGATAAATCCTCAGCGGGTGCGGAGACTTACTCGCTTGAATTCCACTGCGAGAGCAGCACGGACATTCATACCGGTTCCGAAGATGTTCAGCTTCAGAACCAATAATAACTACGGCGAGGGTAACTACGGCGAGGTTGGGAACGCACGTGCCGGGATCGCGGGCGTTTCTCCTGGATCGATGAAAGATAGGGCCAACGGTGCGGTCTCTGCCACCGCGGACAAGATGAATCAGCGGATCATAGTCGCCTTCTTATGCGTACTGACGTTGGCTCTTCATCGGAACGCCGACGGCTTCGAGGCAGGTCACGCGGCACCCAACTGTTCATTGACGCCGGTCGGCAATGAACAACGCTATGACATGGATCAATTCCGCGGCAAGGTGCTGTACGTCGATTTCTGGGCCTCCTGGTGCTCCCCCTGTGCGCAGTCCTTTGCCTTCCTGAACGATCTGGATACGGAGTTGCGCGGCCGGGGCCTGCAAGTTCTGGCGATCAACTTGGATGAAAGACCTGAAGACGCGAAGGGCTTTCTTGCGAAACACCCGGCGACCTTCCCCGTGGCTTTTGATGCGGGGGGACGGTGTCCACAGGACTTCGGCGTCCAAGGCATGCCGTCGTCCTACCTGGTCGACCGCAAGGGCATCGTTCGGCACGTGCACCTGGGCTTTCGGCGCGGGGAGGCGGAGAAACTCCGTGGGCTCGTAGAACACCTGCTGGCCGAGGTTCCCGAGGACGAATAGCACCCTCCGGTCGGTCCTCCCTTGATGAAGAAGGCCAACCGACTGTTGACGGCGCTGCTGCTCGGGCTGTGTGTCGGGCCGTCGGGCTGCGCGCCGGTGGCCCGTGGGAACACGGCAATCTCGCTCAACCGCACATGGCCTTGGAACCCAACCCCACGCTGCGCGCGCTCCGCGGGCATACCTATATGAGCCGCGAGGCGGCCGTGAGGGGCTCTGCTGCCGGAGGCGGTGGCTGCGGATGTTACTAGGCCGACGCCAAGGTGGCCTCATTCCCCGGGGTTCGAGTACGCGACGGATCGCACGCGACTGAACGCCGTCCCTCATTGTCTCTCCGCCCTGGGCGCAGGGTTGCGCGCTGCTTTCCGGTATCTCACGGGGTGTCTTGTACGGCACCTCCGCAGGAGGCCGGTCTTGGCGCTCCAGTCCGCGCCTGGCGACGCAAGCCAGCGCTTCCTCGCGGGCGCTGACGGCCCCGCCGCCCTGGCCCTGCCCGGCCTAGCGCCGTCGCCTATTCATGCCGCCAAGGGTGACGATTTCAGCTTCCAGTATGGCCGCTACCAAGAAGGCGAGCGCGACCTCTTCGGCGACGACGCAAGGGGAGATCACGGGCGAGTTTAACGGCGTGCACTCGGACGTAGGCCCGGTGGATTTCCCGATGAACTACGGCGGGCGGTTCTGGGACGTGCGCTTCGGCCTCAGTGCCGAGGTGCCGATCGGTGCGCTGAAGATCTGTCGCCCGATGCCGATCCATTGGATCGGAGGAGGGGGTCACCAACGGAAACAGGAGGTTTCTATGAAACAGACTCTATTGCTGCCGGCAGCCCTACTACCGATCGTGTTCGCTTCCCTACTCCCGATAGCCGCGCAAGCGGAATGCAAGGAGAGCAACCTTAAAGGCCGCTGGGTCGCGATGATCGCGGGCGAGCACAGCGGCCTGTGGCAGCAGTGCGACCTGCGGATCGCCTCGAGCGGCCGCGCGACCGGGAGCTGCCTGCTCTCGGATGGGGGGGTGGCGGCCACCGATCCCATCCAGTTCCGGGTCAACGGAGACTGCTCCGTCACGGGCGAGAGCCAGACCGGCTTCTACACCTACTCACTCCGGATCCAGAAGGGCAAGCGCGGCGCCATCGGGCGTGTCGTGTACGACGACGGCGACAGCTTCTTCAGCGGGCCGCTCGTGGCCGCGAAGCGGGGGTAAGGGGGGGAAAAGGGACCTTGCCAACTGAATAGGCGGGAGGGGGTCACCAACGGAAACAGGAGGTTTCTTATGAAACAAACTCTATTGCTCCCGGCAGTCCTGCTTGCCCTTTTAGTGACGGCGGCATACGGCAAGGAAGACGCCATGATCGATCTAGCAAAGAAAAGCGTTCGCGATACATGAAGGATCCAGGCAGCGCACAGTTCGAGGATGTTTCCAGGTTCAAGATCGCGGTTTGCGGCCGAGTGAATGCCAAAAACATTTATGGCGGCTATGTTGGGTTTCGTCGGTTTATAGTGGCGGAGAACGATATTGTGCTTGTTGAGCGCAGCGGCGAGTATGCCGTGCTTAACAATCTGCTTAACAACCTTTGGGGTACGCTGTGCCGCCAGGATGTAGCCGAAAGGGGCGAAGGGGCGGCCCTTCGGCCTATGCCTGTCCCGATCCCCGTCGAACGCCCGGCTCGCCCGCAACCCGCGAGCGTGCCGCCTCCCGCCGAGCCTTTCGTACCAGAACCCAACCGGAACATCTTGGCGCACTGAGCGCGGGGGCGGTTGCCTAGTATATAGCGTCGCTATACACTTGTCGGGTGATAAGGAGCTTTCGGCACAAGGGCGTGCAACGGTTCTTCGAGACGGGGACCAAGGCTGGGATCCAGGCGGCGCATGCCAGGCGCCTTGCCCGGCAGTTGCGGCACCTCAACGATGCCAGGAGACCCCAAGACATGAATATCCCCGGCTGGAACCTGCATCCTTTATCCGGCGCGCCTGCGGGCCGCTGGTCGGTCTGGGTAAGCGGGAATTGGCGGTTGGTTTTTGCCTTCGAGGGCGAAGATGCAACAGCCGTGGACTACGTGGATTATCACTAGGAGGGCATGATGGGTCGCATGTACAACCCCCCCCATCCCGGGGAGACGATCGGGGAAGACATCCTTCCCGCCTTGGGCCTTAGCGTCACCAAGGCGGCGGAGCAGCTTGGGGTGACGCGCGTTGCTTTGGCGCGGGTCATCCACGGCAAGGCGGCCATCTCGGCGACCATGGCTCGTAGGTTGGAGGCATGGCTCAATGGGCCGGAGGATGGCCCGAGCGCTGAGTCGTGGTTGCGGGGCCAACTAGCTTACGACCTACGGCAGGCGGAGCAAGCGCCGTGGCCGCGGGTACAACCTGCCCGCGCGGCCCGTGGGGGCGCGAGCGATACCCGCCCGCGTGCCGGCCTCCAAGGGACAACCGCCTCCTCGGGAAAGCCATCACGCCGGGAGCGCTCGGGGCGCGGCTCCAAGCTCAGCTAGCTAGCCGGCCTTCTTCCGACAGGATCCATGAGTCGCTTGGACCAAGAGATCGCCGCCCTCGGGCATAGTACCGAGGGTATTTGATCGGCCTTGTAGAGCGTGCGCCATGCGCACGAGAACATGCGGTGTAGCTACGTTGCGCCACCGCCTGAGCGGCGGGGGTGACGGTAGGACATGGTCGCGCATTAGCCGGGTCGCGGCGCAACCCGGGGTTTCGCTGTGCTCAACACAGGCTACATGAACCGCGAATATGGTTTTAAACGTGACTGGCGTGAGGTCGTACCGCTCTGCATTCAAGGCGATGGGCTCTCCCTGTGAGATCCAGCTCTTTGTCACCAGCCATGCGGAGGGCGAGCGGATCGCGGGAATCGCGATCGCCGAGGTCGGTCGCCTGGAAGCGCGTTATTCGCGCTTTCGCAGCGATAGCTTTCTATCGGAGATCAATCGCGTAGCCGCCCGTAGGGGACGCATTTCCGTAGACGAAGAGACTGCGGGGCTGCTCAATTACGCCGCGACCTGCTATCGCGAGAGCGATGGGCTCTTCGACATTACCTCCGGTATATTGCGTCGCGCATGGCGCTTTGATCGAGGCACGCTGCCCGATGAGGCACAGATCCAGGGTTTGCTCGATAAGGTCGGATGGCACCGGGTCCGCTGGGCGCCCCCGGTCCTCGAATTCCCATTGCCGGGTATGGAGATTGATTTCGGCGGCGTCGTCAAAGAATATGCCGTCGACCGGGCGGCAACGCTTTGCTGGGAGGCCGGGGCGCGATCCGGCCACATCAATTTGGGCGGCGACATCAAGGTCATCGGGCCTCGTCCGGACGGCAGCCCGTGGCGGATCGGCATACGCCATCCTCGTCGCCCGGGGGCCCTTATACAAACGGTCTCGCTATTCCGCGGCGCACTTGCCAGCAGCGGCGACTACGAGCGTTGCATCATGCTGGACGGTGTGCGTTACGGTCATATCCTCAACCCGAGAACCGGTTGGCCGGTGCGCTACTTGGCATCGGTCAGCGTAGTCGGAGATCTGTGTCTCATCGCGGGTAGCGCCTCGACGATTGCCATGCTCAAGGAGGCTGCTGGCCCGGCATGGCTGGTGGGCATGGGTATGCCCCATTTCTGGGTGGATGTGAACGGCGAGGCCGGAGGTTCGCTAGCGGCATCGGCCAGCGCCGAAGGCTGCGTCTCGGCGCAGGGCGGCGCACGTGATGCACCGGCCTTTGCGGTGCTCGATGAATCCTGAGGCGCGGTCAAAGCCTGGTCAATCAACATGTCCTACAAACCACTGCACGTCTACGAACGTGCCGGGCTCTATCTGACCGTATTTCTGACCGGAGCCGCGGTAATGGTGATCGAGCTTCTGGGCACGCGCATCATCGCCCCGTTCTACGGCGTGAGCCTCTATGTCTGGTCGTCCCTGATCTCCGTGGCGTTGATCGCGCTTGCCATCGGCTATTTTGCCGGCGGCCGGTGGGCCGACCGGGCGAAACGCACCGGACTTTCACTCGTGATTTCGTTCGCCGCCCTGTTTACACTCTTGATCCCGTGGATATCCCGGCCCGTCCTGCTGGTGACCGACGCATTGGGGTTGCGCGCGGGGCCTTTGTAAGCGCGCTGGTGTTGTTTTCGCCCAGTCTCATCCTGTTAGGAATGGTTGGGCCCTACGCCATCAAGCTCGCGACCTCACGGTTGGAGGGTGTCGGCACCAGCGCCGGGTCGATCTATGCCGTCAGCACGCTCGGAAGCGTCGTTGGCACCTTGCTGTTGGGCTTCTTCCTATTTCCCGTGGTGGGCTCACGCGCGATCCTCATCGGTCTGGGCGTGGCTCTGCTGGCGCTGGCCGTGGCCGTGGCGATCTATGAGCAAACGCGCTTGGGGTGAACCGCCGCCGTGCTGCCGTGCGTGTTGTCGGCCGCGATCGGGATCGCCTTGCTGCCCGGAGCCGTCGGCGCGGGGCGTGCCTACACCGGCGGGGACACTTTTCAGATCCGCTCCGAGCGGGAAAGCCTGTACGGCTGGGTGCGGGTGATCGATAAAAAGAAAGCCGATCTCCGTCTCCTCATGTCGGATGCCTCGACGATCGGCGCCGCTAGCCTATCGAGTGGCGAGAACCGGCTCACCTACCAGGAAATAGTGCGCCTGATGCCCGCCCTGGCGCCCGACATGAAACGCGCTTTGCTCATTGGGCAGGGTGCAGGCCTTATGGCCACGACGCTGCGTGACCAGAACGGGATCGTGACCGACACGTTGGAGATCGATCCAGCCGTCGCGGACGCCGCGTCCGGCTTTTTTGGCTTCACCCCGATTGGCAAAGCCATAGTCGGGGACGCCCGATATGAGATCCGACGCCTCACGGGCCCTTACGACTTGATCATCCATGATTGTTTCACGGGGGGATCGGAGCCCGCGCACCTATTGACCGTAGAGACCTTGTCTCAGTTACGCGGGCTTCTATCAGAGCAGGGCATCCTCGCGCTCAATTTCGTCGCTTTCTTCGAAGACGGCCGCAATGCCGCCCTGGCGTCCGTTGCGCGAACCATCGCGCAGGTATTCCCCCATCACTCAGTCTTTGTCTCCGAACCGGGCAAGGACTTCAACGATTTCATCTTCCTTGCGAGCGGCAATCCCATCGACCTCGGCTCCCCTACCCTCGATGCCGGGCAAGCCGCGTGGCTAAAGGACCGGAGCATCTCGCTCGACGAGGCCCAAGGCGTGATCCTGACGGACGATTTCAACCCGCTCGAGCGACTGCAGACCCGCAAAGCCGAACATTACAGGCGCTTTCTGGTCGACTGGTTCGGTACCGATCCGTTGGTTCGCTGAGCATAGCGCCGCTAATCCTCGGTCTCTGAGCTTCCGAGCCCCTGCTAGCTAGCTCGCGATGCGCCCGCGTGCCGCCCGTTCTCTTCGAATCGCTTTCCGGATCGCCGTCTTCGAACAGGGCTCGCAGCCGGTCACGGGCGACCTGGCCTTGTTAAGGAGCGTAACGGCATCGGGATGCAGGCTGGCGCCCGCGAGGACTTCGATCGCATCTTCGATCTCGCGCGCCGAGCGTGCCACGAACCGTGCCCTGCGCGCCGCGTTTCGGCTCTTCAGGGCGGAACGCTGCAAGCGGATGGCGCTGTCGATATTCTCCAATGCGTTGATGACCCTGAGGAACGCGGCCACCGCCTCGACCTGGGTGGTATCGAGATGGATACCGCCCCCGATCTGCCGAGCCCCACGGGAGTTGTTGAACGCATCGCTGTTATAGAACGCGACCGCGCCTTCGAGGGTGGCGATGACGTTGTTGTGGAAGAACGGGGGCGTGTCGGCGGCCTCCACCAGCGGAGGGATATTGAAGCTCCCGTCCCCGAAACCGAGTTGCGGTATCGGGTTGGGGCTTGCTCCGAACCCGCCGTCTGGGGGCACGGGCTCGCCCGTCAGGGCCGCCGGCGGGTCCAAGAGGGCCTCGACCCCGATGTCTACGCGGATGTTGCCCAGGTTGCCGGCACCGAGGGTGGCGTTCGCCCCGGCGTTCACGTGGCACAGGTTGCACTTCCCGAGGGTATCGTCGAGGAAGATGTCCTGGCCGCGGCGGGGGACCGTCCCCTTGAGCGCCAGCGGCAGGACCGGATCAGACTGCCGGCCCAAGGACTGCTGGAAGGCCAGCAAGGCGTCCAGCTCCGCCTCCGTCGGCAGCCGGAAGTCCACGCCGGGCACGCGTTGCAATGTCTTGGTGAAGTGCTGTATCACCGCACCGGTGGCAAAGGACCGGAGGCTGCGATCGCCGGGTGCGCCGTCACCCGACCACCCGGTCTGCGGCCCGGAAAAACTCGCGACCGAGGTGGACAACGACAGGACGTGCGGGACGCCCCGCAGGACGCCTGGATTCTGGAATCCATCCACGTGCTCGCGGATCAACCCGAACGCGCGCAGAAGACGAGGGTTTTCGAGATCGGCCAGGGCCGGATTGCGTTCGGCGACGAACAGGGGGTCGTTGCGTTTGAGCGTGGCGATGAACGCCGGGTCCAGGGTGAAATTGTTCTCCACGGGGTGGCAGGTCCCGCAGGTCCTCCCGTTGCCGTTGAAGGTCTCGTTGAAGAACAGGTCTTCTCCGCGGGCGATGAGACGGGCCCGGGCGAGCCGGTCGTCCGCTGCGTGCGCGGCCTGGGCCTGTCCATTTCCCGCGGGAAGCCGGACCCGCTCCTGCGCCAGCGCGACGGCAGCGGATAGGCAGGACGCCAGCAAGGCGAGCCGCGCGAGCCCTGCAAGATCCCTTTTCAATGATAGCGGAGCCATGGGATCCAATCCCTAGGAAGGTGATCCGGTGCCCAATGCCGGGCGATGATGGCGAGGGTCACACGATAGCAGATATCCCCGCAGACCAACAAGACGAGAGATCCCAGGCATCGGTAGCGTGATAGTTTACGGCACGCTCTTGACCTGTTCACATCCCTGGGCCTTATCTCTGCCCGTGCCGCCGTTGCATAGATCCCTGCCAGAACCTCCGACAAGCCGGTCCCTACCGCCCTCCCCGAATAATCGGTCGCGGCCTTGCGCGGTGGCCCAACCCAGACGATTGCGCTGGTCGCCCCCGCGCTGGCGTTGCTCGAGGAGGTGCCGTCGACCAACCCGCAGCTTGTGCCATCGTCCAGGTTCCCGCCGCCGTTGGTGAGGGTGCCGCTATCCAGCGCAAGACAATTGCCGCCCGCGTTGGTGGCAATGAGCGTATTGCGAAGCGTCACCGCACCCTGCTGCTCGGTGGCGATCCCGCCGCCTAGAGCGGCGCTGTTCGCGGCGATAGTGCAGTTGATCAGGGTCATATTGGCCCCCACCCCGGAGTCGGCAAGCGCTCCACCGCTTTCTGCGGCGGAATTGCGTGCAAAGGTGCTGTTCACAATGGTCGCGACGCCGAGATTGCGGATGGCGCCACCGCTCTACTGCGCCCGATTGCCCGAAAAGATACTGTTGAAGACGGTGAGGGCGCCGCCAAGCTGATTGATGATTGCGCCGCCGTCGCTCGCTAATCCGCCAGATAGCGTCAGCCCATCCAGGCGCAAGATGCCGCCGCTGCCGACAACAAACAGCGGCGCGACGCCGCCACCGCGATGGTTGTGAAGGGTAACTCTCTCGACAGTGAAAAGTTCTCCAGTTTAGAAGCTCACCTCGAGCCCGGCCGTGGGCACGGCATCGGAGCGCAGGCCATCGTCGTTGAGCGGGATGAAAAACGGCAGCGAATCCGACCACCGACTGCTCTGGCGGGGTTACGTCGCCGTCACCGGTCGGGTTCGACGATCCCACACGCGACCCGCGCTCCCCCCGCGCATCCGGGTACCGGCCCGGCCGGGCAGAAGGTGTCGGGATCGGCATGAATGATAAAAACGCTGCCGTCCGAGTCGAACAGCGAAAGCGGGCCGGGGGAAAGGGTGAAGCGGGTCGTCTTCGTCCGTAGCCGCCCGCGGCCTGACGGGGTCACTACGACGTTGATGAGATCACCCAAGTGAAAAGGATGATTACCGTCCGGAGATGAGTTCCCGTTCGGTCCCGGATCAAAGTGCCCGCCCGCCGCGGCGCAGGGTTGGCAGCTCGCAACCTCGTGGATATGCACCGCATGCCGTCCTTCGGGCAAGCCCTGGACGAAAAGCCTGACGTCGATCACCTTGATCCCGTTCGCGGAGCGGCGTTCGATGAGCCGGGCGGTGCCCGAGATGGCCGGATCCGTACAGCCGATGATCTCCGCCGTTGCTCGGGCGCTCACCTGGTTTTGGGCGGCGCTTGCGCTCACGCTGATAAGACCAGCCACGACGATCAGACCCGCGCATATGCTTTGCACTTTCATTTTCGCTCTCCTATTCATCAGAATCGGACCAACAGGTTCGGCCGTGTCTGACCTCTCTCGCCCCCGGCGGGCGAGCCGGCCAGGATCGGCACCAGTACGATGAGCCACGACAACGACACGGCACGTAGCGAATGACGCATGTCCTTCACTCTTTTCGGTCAGCCCGGGCCGGCGCTCGGGTGTTACGGAGCCGGCCGCCGAATGCTACTCAGTCAAGCTACGCGAGTCAGTGAAATAATACCAGAAGCCTCGCAGTCTGCCGAGGGACTGGGCGGGCATGGGTCCCCGCGCGCCGTTGTCATCTACGCCGCGTGGGGCGCCCGTTGGCCTGCTTCTCGAGTAGGACCTCCTTGAGACCCGGGTGCGGAAGGGTGCTCCCGTCGATCGTGTCCTCGCGACGGAAGCTGACCCGGGCTTTTGCGTCGCTGACGACGACCTTGATTTCCTTGAGGCGTTCGCCGGCCGGGCAAGCCGTATGGCTGACGAACCGGAGCATCTCGCTTGACGAGGCCCAAGGCGCGACCTGACGGACGATTTCACCCCGCTCGAGCAACTGCAGACGCCGAACATTCCCAGGGGCATCCTGGTCGACTGGTTCGGTACCGATCTGCTGGTTCGCTGAGGCTGGTTCGGTACCGATCTGCTGGTTCGCTGAGGGTAGCGCGGCTGATTCTAGGTCTCTGAGGTTCCGAGTCCCCTACCAGAAGCTCACCTCGAGCCCGGCCGTGGGCACGGCATCGGAGCGCAGGCCATCGTCGTTGAGCGGCAGGAAAACGGCAGCGAATCCGACCACCGACGGCGCGAAGGCGGCCTTGAAACCGACCGACAGGTCGACGATGTCCGTGCGTAGCCCCTGGGTGATGGACTGGGTGCAGAGGACCGAGCGGCGCTCGGGCCGCTCGGTTGAGCGGATTATTGGGGGCGCTGGGGTCGGGGCGTTTGCGTTACTACGAGCGGTTCAAGCGTCAGGCCTGCGAGCGGATACGGAATAAGACCACAAGGGGGACGCAGAGCGTACCTCTGCCTGAGGAGGAACGCGATCCGCTCTATGCCTTTTCCGAGCGGCATACCGAGATCGGCTACCGCAAGCTCACCTGGATGACGATCGATTAATGTATATGTTTACCGTGTGTATCGGGTGCTGGCCCCGGGTGATTTGCTGTACCGCTTTTCCTTTTATCCTGCAGGGCGCTAAGGAAACCGCATCTAGAAACTGACCTCAATATTGGCAGTGGGGATCACGTCGGCCCGCAACCCATCGTCATTCAGCGGCACGAAGACGCCGGCAAAGCCCACCAGCGAGTACGGAAACGCGGCCTTGAAGCCAAGCGCCAAGTCGACGACGTCAGTACGGAGCTCGCGGGTCTCGGTCCTGTCCGGACCATTCAGAATACCCGGCGTGCCGCCCTCGGTGGGGACGGTGACCGAGAGCTCCTGGTCCGTGACGTTGGAGTTCCCGATCACGTCGACCAGGAAGGCGAGCGGCTCGATGATCCCGGCCGTCACCCCAGCCGCGTAGCGTACCCGGCTGCGCTCGGTGTCGTCGGCATTGATCTCGACACCCGCCGCCAGATGGAAATCGAAACGCCCGTACTCTTGGGCTACGGAGAAGAACGGTGTCAAGGTGGTATCGCCCAATCCCTGAAAGTCGTCCTCATCACCCGTCGGCAGACGCAGATTGAGCCCCGAGGCGAGGTTGAATCCGTTTCTGCTCAAGAGGTGATACTTGGTCCGTAGCTGCAAGTCCCCGACCCCGGTCTTGCTGTCGTCTATGGAGCGC
>JACCXJ010000023.1 GCA_013697045.1 Gammaproteobacteria bacterium
CTTCCCTCGTTCCTCCGCCAAGGCCGTGTAGTCAGGACGCCCCTCCGGCCTCCGCGTCACTTACCCTCCCATACTCAATGGGTTATTGCACGATCTCGAGGGCAGCGGTAGGGGAAGATCCGTCTGATTGCGAAGCGCTTCCCAAATGCTGGGAAGACCGATGCCGGCACGGACAGCACCGGATTGAGCACGACCCTGCGGGTCGTCTCAATCCTTATGGGTTGGGCATGGACTACGTATATTCATAGACTGGCGTCTCAATGACTCTGTCAGGCTTCCTGTTGCTTTTAATGAGTGCTTGAATGTGCTCTACCGTCTCAGGCGAGAACAACTGCTCCCCGGTTTCCTTACACACTCGTGCTGGAACGTGCTCAATTACGTAGAACTTACCAGCGTGCTCCAATGTGTACGTCACCTCAGCATAAATCATCGTTTCCTTCATCGGAGTGCCCTCATCAACCTGTCCTTCGAACCCGTAAATCGACCCAGAGGTTAGGGTCAGGCTCATACAGTGTGATTATCTTAATGAGCGGGCGGTTTGCATAGCTGCACTGCACATGCAAAGGTCGCCCTACGTACGTGAACCCGAGTATCAGGCAACTTGGCCCGTACTTGTCGCCCGGATAGTCCTCGATCACCTCACTTCGATTAGCGATAGCTTCTTCAACCTCAGCAACGCTGATGTCTCGGATAATGCTTTGATCGACGGCATGCTTTGAAAACTCATATTGCCGCTGCAGAACCTTCGCCCGTAGGTCATCAAGCAATCCGGAGTGTACCTATCGACGCACCAACTGATTCATTGTGTCGAGGGTCGGGATAGAAATGTACGCTACGGTGTTATCGCTAACCACCAGCTACGCTGGCCCCACCTCGACACCCGCGGGGTGCCCGCGCGCGCCGGCAGGCCTCTATCCATCGCTCCATTCCACGTAGCTGCGATACACAGGCTCGTACATCCGCGATCTCACGAACGCGGAGAGATCGGCGGGGCGTGGGTGTTGTGCGAGGCCGCGCTCGTAGGCCAGCTCGGCCACTGCCGTTGCGATGGCGGCCGACACCGTACGGATGCGCGTGAACGGGGGGTAGAGGCGACCGAGATCGAGATCGGCCGCCGTCACCTGGTTCGCCAGGGACTTGGCCGCGACGAAGAACATCTCGTCGGTGATCCGCTTCGCCTCCGCGGCGATCACGCCGAGCCCGATGGCGGGGAAGATGTAGGCGTTGTTGCCCTGGCCCGGGACGTAGGTGCGGCCGTTCACGAGGACCGGCGCGAACGGGCTGCCGCTCGCGAACAGCGCGCGCCCGTTCGACCACGCGTACGCCTCCTCCGCCGTACATTCCGACTTGGACGTGGGATTGGACAGCGCGAAGATGATGGGTCGTTCGTTGAAACGCGCCATCGCCTCGACCACCGGCCGGGTGAAAACGCCCGCCGTCCCCGAGACGCCGATGATCGCGTTGGGCTTGAGCCGTTCGACGGCGGCCAGCAAATCGGGTGCGAACTCACCCTCGTGGGCGTAGGGTCTCTTGTGCGGGACGAGATCGGTGCGGCCCCGGACGATCAGGCCCTTCGAATCCACGAACCAGCAGCGTCGCCGTGCGTCCGCCTCCGGCATGCCGTCCGCGATCAACGCGGTCACGATCAGATCGCCGATCCCGAGGCCGGCCTCGCCCGCACCGAGGAACACGAAGGATTGATCGGCGAGGCGGCCGCCCGTCACCCGCAAGGCCGAGTAGACGCCGGCCAGCGCCATCGCCGCCGTGCCCTGGATGTCGTCGCTGAAGCAACACACCCGGTCGCGATAGCGGTGCAGCAGGCGGAAGGCGTTGGCGTTCCCGAAGTCCTCGAATTGGATCACGGCCTTCGGGAATACCTCCTGCGCCGCCACGATGAATTCGTCCAAGAGCTCATCGTAGGCCGCTCCACGCAGCCGCCGCTGGGGCAGACCGAGGTACAAGGGGTCCGCAAGGAGTGCGGCATTCTCCGTCCCGACATCCAAGGTGACCGGCAGGCAAGCGGTCGGGTGCACGCCGCCGCAAGCGACGTAGAGCGCCAGCTTTCCGACCGGGATGCCCATGCCGTTGGCGCCGAGATCGCCGAGGCCGAGGATGCGCTCGCCATCGGTCACCACGATCATTCGCACCTCCCTCTTCGGCCAGTTGCGGAGCACGTCGGCCACCCGTCCCCGGTCTTCTGCGGAGATGAAAAGCCCGCGTGGACGCCGAAAGATGTGCCCGTACTCCTGACAGGCCTGCCCGACCGTCGGCGTGTAGATGATCGGCATCATCTCGTCGAGGTGGTCCATCACCAGCCGATAGAACAGCGTTTCATTGCGGTCCTGCAGGCTCACCAGGAAGATATATTTTTCGATGTCGTTGGCCTTGCGCCGCAGGTTTCCCAAAACCCGCATCAACTGCTCGACCTGCGTGATCGCACGGGGGGGTAAGAGACCGCGCAGGCCGAACGCCTCGCGTTCGGCCTCGGTAAAGGCCGTGCCCTTGTTCAGACCGGGGTCGGACAAGAGGCCGACTCCGCTCGGGTAGTTGGCGGCCTCTTCGGTGCGGATGGATCTGTCAGGCATGTGAAACCCCTCTTTGGCGTCGCGCGACCCGGTGAGTCGCGCCGGCTCTGGCATTTTCCGGGACGTCGGTCAGCGCGTGGCCTTCCCTATTTTAGCCTTGGCACTATCCTTCGCCTGGTGGCGCGCCGGGCGGTCGCGGTACCCCGGGTGGCCCCGCTCTGGGCCGGCGGGGCTCTTGGTTCCCCGGCACCGAGGACCGTCCGGATGCGCTCCAGCATCGCGAGCTGCTCCGGGGCCGGCCGGTCCTTCCATACGCGGGGATCGGTGGCCAGGCGCTCGAGGAGGGTCAATAGCCGCGCGCGGTCGGCCGCATCGGGGAGGAGCGCGGGCAGCGCCGCCAGGGCCCGTTCCGGCTCGAACGCGACGATGACCTCCTGCTGGCCGCGGATGCGGCGGCGTTCCTCCTGAGACAGCGTGGGTAAGAGCGCCGCGTAGTCCTCCATGAGCCCGGCGCGGAGCTCGATCTGCGCGAGCGGGATCGTCGCCTGGCCGCGGGTCAGCAAGGCGCCGACTCGCGCCACGGCCTCCGGATATCCGCCCTCTGCGATCGATTCGAGCGCCTCTTGTACGACGGGCAAGGTGCGGGGATCGGTCCGGCCTGCGCCTCCCCGGGCCTGTACCCCCACTGGGTCGGCGTGTTGGAGCGAGAACAGGCTGCCGTAGGTCTGGAAGAATGCGGCCTCGCTCACCGCGTCGCGCACGTCGCGCCCATAGTCGAGGGACGCGGACAGGACCTCTGAAAGCGCGTTCTCGGTCCTGCGCAGGGGGTGGTCTTTATCGAGGGCGCGCCGCCCCGCCTTCACGGCCGCAGCGGCCGGCTCGAGCCACGCGAGCCACGGGTTCAGATGGGAGATGGCCCAGCGCTGGACCCGCAGGGGATGGAAAGTGCGTCCGAGGGTCGCCGTAAACTCGTTCGTCACCGCCTGGACGAAGGGTCGCACGAATAGCTCATAGGCGCGCTGGTTGAAATCGGAGACCTCCTCGACCGCCTCGAAGGCCTTTTCGTCGACACGCTCGAAGCGGTTCAGACGCAGGACGACGTCTTCGAGCCGGCGCTCCACGAAATGGACCTCGTAGATAACCCCCTCCGGCCCTTCCCTTTCCTCGATCTCCATCCCGTACAGGCCGGGCGGAAGCGCCTCGATCGACTTCATCACCGAGACGATCTGCGAGTGCTCTTTTCTCGCCACGCGCCCGGACACGAAGATCCCGAGGTGGCCGATGTCCTGGTGCAAGAGGCCGACGATGACCTGGCCGCGCGCCTTGATGTCCTCGGTCGAGCCATAGACATCGGCCACCCAGTTGAAGGCCTGCTGCGGGGGCGTGACGTTATCGCCGAGCGAGGCGAACAGGATGATGGGTGAGCGGATCTCGCGCAGATCGAAGACCTTGCCGCTGTTCGACTGGATGTCGCCCGACCAGAGACTGTTGCCGACGAACAGCGTACGGGTGATCCACTCGATCTCCTCGCGGTTCATCAAATAGAAGCCGCCCCACCAGCGCTCGAAGCCGAGGAAGCGCGGACCCTCGGTATCGACGTTCGCAAACAGGTGGTAGTACTTATCCCAGAACGTGTTGGCCGGGTCCAGTGACTCGAAGTTCTGCACCAGATGGGCGCCGTCGAATCTGCCCGCACCGAGGTCCGAGGCCAGCGAAGCGAGCCAGGTGCCGCCGAGCAATCCGCCCGCGTAGCGCATGGGGTTGTCTCCCTCTCCCTCGCGCCAGGCGCCCCCCCAATAGGACATCGGCGCCCCATTGATGACGATGGGGCCCGTGTCTCCGGGGAGCGCGGCGGCGAGCATCATCGCCGCCCAACCGCCCTGACAGTTGCCGACGATCGCGGGCTTGGCGCTCTCGGGGTGCAGCTCCCGCACCTTGTGTACGAATGTCGCCTCCGCGGCGCACACATCGAGCAGCGTCTGGCCCGCCTCCGGATCGGGGAAAAAGACCACGAAGTACACCGGGTGGCCCGAACCTAGCGCCACGCCGACCTGAGAGTCGTCCTTGAAGCCGCCGAGCCCGGGGCCGTGGCCGGCACGCGGATCGATGATGATGTACGGTCTCCGTTCTGGGTACAGCTCGACATCCGGCGGGGGGATCATCCGCAGGAGCGCATAGTTGACCGGGTGCTCGAAGGTCCGCCCATCCATCACGGTCTCGTGCTGGAAGTGCAGGAGCGGTGGATGGCCGGCGCGCTCGTGCTCGAGATAATTATCGCCGCGCCGGCGCAGCGTGTCCCAGAAGAGCACCGAGCGCTCGGCGGTGTCGAGTGCGTAATCGGTCCACGCCTTCCAGACGTCGATAGGGGTGGACGGTGCCCATTGCCGGGTCGGAAATTCGCCCCCGATGCGCATGAGCCGCGTGCGGTAACGCTCGTGCGCGGTCCGCAGCCGATCGGAAAGCACTTCGGCCACCTTGGTCGAGATCTCGCTCACGCGGGACAACGGTGCTAGCTGCTCTTTCATGGCCGGAACCTCGATGACATTCTATTCCCGATGAGGGGCGTTGTGTCGTTCGGGCACGCCTTGGCCCGTGGGTGAGCACACCGGACCATGCGGCGCGAAGGAACGATCGGACTCGGAGCCATCCGCCACGGCCGAACGAGCCTCCGCCGGTCGGCAGTGGCGACCGGCCAGAGGGCCGGGACATCGCAGCAGACGGCCGGATGGGCTACAGAGATCCACCCGCCCTTGACCATCTGCCCGAGGCCATGACGCCGGCCTGCGTCGGCCACGCCGTGCGAAGCCTCGGGTAGGGCCATGATCGGCAACGCGACTAACACCCTGTGCCGCGCAGAGGCGGGTACCGCCAGATGTCCCGCCGCGCTGCCCGCCTCACAGGATGACCGTGCGCGGGAGCATCGCGAGCGGCTCGCCGTTGAGGTCCCAGGAGTCGGCCCGGCAGCGCTCCGAGAGGCGGTAGAAGCACAGCTCGGGCGGCTCGCCGAGCACCTCGCGCAGCCGCGCATGCAGCGTCTCGCGCTGCGCCTCGCCCCTCAGCGCCACCTCGAAAACGCCTGACTGCGCTGGTTCCCCGTCCGCGGGTGCATCTGATCCGCTTCCATAGCGTGCTCGCGCCCAACGCCAGGCTACGTGCCGAGATCATTCCATCCTCGGGCAGGCGGGGCAAAAACCATGGTGCCGCTTTCCAAGTCCAGTAAACATTTATCCTCCCCTCACGCGTAAAAACGTCAGCGTCCACTTCAAGAGACCGAAGCCGGCACGCCCGATACCGCGATACCTGACGTTAGGCGTACCCTCCCTATCCAACAATCCTTGCAACGGATTCTTTGCCCGCCGTTCGAGATGAGCGCCCCACAACGGAAAACCCACCACCCACGCCAGCCACGCGGCCCAGAACGCGCCCGCCCCCACCCAACCCCATTGCTCATACAACCATGCCGTTGGGACGTAAACCGCCGGTAGCGCAACCGCTCCGACAACACCTGCAAAGACAACTGCGGCGCCAACCACCACGCCAAGTGTCGTTACATCCGTGCCACTACCTACGCCATCAACTCTGGCGAAAACTAAGACAACTACGCAGGCAACTGCGCCACTAATTGCGCCACTAACTGCGACGCCAATTGCGCCGGCAACGGCGCCACCAACTGCGAAGCCAACTGCGCCACCAACTGCGCCGGCGACTCCGGCGACAATTGCTAAGCCAAGTGCACGGCGAACTGTGGGACCGGATGCGATGACAAATGTAAGAGCAACCGTGAATGCAAGAGTAACCGCGAAGTTAACTGCGAAGCTAACTGCGGCGACAACTTCGCCTGCCACGAAATTGCCGCTTAACGTGCCTACGACGGTTCCCGCAACTGGTCCAGCTAACAGGAAACCAAAGAGCACTATGACACCAAAGATACCTTCTGCTTCCAGTGCAGCACCGCTCAACGCCAGCAATCCGCCCGTCAACGCCAATCCGAGCAGAAGGATGAAGCCATTCTCCCCGGTCACGAGCAGGGGAGCCTCTAGTACCGTAGCGCTCATTTGCCACAGAGCCAAAGAAACGAAGGCGAACAGGCCGAGCTTGAAGCTGCGGGCTTGGAGGCTTTTATCGAACGTATAGCGAATGGGGCGAAAGATATTACGCCAGTCACGTTGCTCGGGAATAGGCCTGTGTTGAAGAAGACGGCGTAGCAACTCGATCTGGTTGGGCGGCGCCAGGCGATCAAAAAGATAGCGCCACACCGAGTCATCGGTAAGCTCGTTCACCGCCGTCGCGACAAATTCTCGTTCTGGTTCCAGGAACGCGGGCCCTGACGCGCTACGGGCGCCCAACAGTTCCACCAGTTTTTCTGTGAGCGTATTCCGCTTGCCTGGTCCTAGCGTTTTGAGTTTACTGCCTTGTGCCGCCACCGCGCAGAGCGGGATAGCCAGGCGCGGGTCAACGGTGAGCGAGAGCCCGTCAGGAGGAAGCGTGCCCGCCGGAGCGGTGTGCAGCAGGTAGGCTACGCGCCCGGCGATGATTCGCAGGGGTGCTTCAGCCCAGGCTTGCCGTCCCGCTGCCGATTCCGCCAGGGCAGGAACGGCAAGGTTGCCCATTTGGGCCAGCAGGGGGCGGAGCGCAGGATCGTGGCGGGCGTGCTCTGACAATACGTCGGCAGCCTGGGGCAGGTTGCTCAGCGAGAGAACCTGAGCCGCAGCCAGCCGCGCATCCGGCGCGGCCACCGCACTGGTTAGGGTGGTAGCCAGGTTCCTGAAGACGATTTCCCCCCGCGGGCGGGGGTCTGCGGCCACCAACGCCAATGCCTGCGTTGTGGTTTCCTGGTTCGGGTTGGGTTTCCCCAAGCAAATCAGGAAGGACTGGATCAGTTCGGCGGCGTAGTCGGGAGTCTACTTGTTGGGTATCCCCCAGGCACTCTAGGGCAGTGATGGGGTCGGCGGCGGCGATCCTCTTGATGAACGCAGTGCTGTCATGTTCCAGCCCGCACCACAGTTTGACGGTCTCGCGCCATGTGCCAGGGTCGGCCTGGAACTTCGCGACGAGGTGCTCGGATTTGTCCTTGAGGGCCAGGGCCGCAAAGAACTCTTGCAGCGTGAGGTGCGTGAACTGATAGCGGATACCCCCATCCAGCGCTATCAGCAGGCCGCTGCGTTCGACGATTTCATCCAGGATGGATTGGGCATGGGTTTCCGAAAGGTTGAGGGTGGGCAGCGCTTTTTTAATTTCGGTCACGATGTCGGTGAGCGAGGCGCTGCGCCGGTCCTGCAGTTGCGTGCCCGCACGCTCCTGGTAATACAAAGCTAGGCCTTGGAGAAGCAACCGCTTATGGGCCGCTTTGTATTGATTGCGTTTTTGCTTTACCTGGTCCCACTGATCCAGCAAAACGGTGGTGGACCGTTCGTAGAACTCGGCGCGCGAGTGCGGCAGCACGAAGGCCGTGTCGCTGTACAGGTAGGCGATGATGGTCAGAAGGAGCGGGTTGCGGGCCAGGGCCATGATGCGGGGCCGCTCGCGCAGAGTATGCAACAAGTGCTCGACGGACTTTCCCGGGGGCATTTCAGGCGCCCACGCGCTGAGGAAGCGCTGGATTTGCCGGTCATCGAACTCTACGATTTCCATCTGTTGGTCAAGACAATTCGCGAACTCGTCGTTATATACCGCGGTGCGGCAGCTCACAACCACACGGCAGTCCGGTCCCGCTTGGAGCAGGTCTTTGATTTGCGTAACCACCCGCTCGCGGCCCTCCTGGTTTACTTCATCCAGGCCATCGAACAACAACAGCAACAAACCGTGCTTTAACCAGGCTTTGACGAAGCCGTGGGCGTTGGGGAAGTCGTGGCGGCCGAGTGCCGCCGTCAGGTGGGCCAACAGGCTCTCGCTGGAGTCGTTGAGTCGGTGGAGTTCGAGCAAAATAGGGATGGATTGGCCACGAGAATCGCGGGCAGCCTCGCGGGCATACGTGAGAGCAATGTAACGCATCAGCATTGTTTTGCCCGATCCCGGCGCTCCCACCACCATCAGCCGGTTGTGCTGGCCCAGCGCAGTGTGAGCATCAACCAGGTCTCTGCTGTTACTACCCGTCGCCTTGAGCGGGACATAGATTTCTCCCATTTGCAAGGGACGCTCCGGACGGAAGGGAATCTTGAGTTCCTTGTACTCCCGCAGCAACGCCCGGCGATACCTACGAAGAGCGATCAACCAGAACGGCTTATAACCTGCGAGGTGGTTGTATGCGCCCTCGGCGAGCCACTTGAAGAGGCGGGTAAGGTACTCTTTGACAACGTCGCCCAGGATATACAGGACGAACAGCATCACGGCGGCCAAACCCGCAGGTACGTAGGGTTCCCACCACGGGGTCGCGGCGGAATAGGCCACCTCGTAACTATCGAGCACTTCGACCATTGTCAGCCCCAAGGCTTTAGCCTCTTTGCCGAATAGGACCTCCAGGTCAGAGACACCTGCCGGTTTCCGGTCAAGTTCCACATCCCGCTGTGCCCGCGCTTTTATGGCCTGAATCAGGCCTTCACGGATCGTCGGGGTGGATGTCAGTGCATAGGTGAGTGTCGGAGTAGCGAATACCGCGATCAGGAGGACGGTGAGGATAAACTGCGGCGTCTTTTGGTAACAATGGGTGATGCACATGGCTTTGCCTGTTTCAGCGGGGTATAGGAAGAACAAACGCTATTCTTTGCCGGGAAGAAGGGTATTGACGGGCCGGTGGGTAGTCAAGCACTAGCTAGCCAGGATCCTGGGCCTTGAGTGCGGGACGTGGGGCATTCATGGGGGGTGAGGTGCCGAAGCATGCGAGGTTTTCGCGTCGCGCGCGATTGCGGGCGAAAGGGCAGTCTCGACTCCATGAGCTTTGGGGGATCAGCGGGGGTAGCGGTTGGGGCTCAGACCATTTGGAGTCGATCGAATCGCGGCCCTTGGGAGCGCACGCCGGTGCGCCCCCACCGTCTCACGCCGCTTTGGCCGCCGCGGCGTCCTTCATGGTCGCGGCTAGCTAGGACCCCGTAGGCGCTCGCCCAGGCACTCGCTGTGGGTCGTGAAGCGCGGGTACCGAGTCCCTGGCCGAGCGTCCAGAGCAGAGCTTTAGCGACCGTATCGTAGTGCTGGTCCGTGACCCCTTAGTCGGCATGGCGTTTACCGAGGTCCCGGACGGCCGGCAGGAGGTCTTTGATGGCGGAGAGAGGCCATTGACCACCGTGGTGATTATGGCCATGAGCTTGCACCCTTGCTCCTGCATGTCGCAGCGACCGGATGATGGGGTCGAGCTCGAACAGGCGGTTGTAGAAGTAAGTCGGGTTACATATGATACCCTACACCATATGGTAGGATAACCATATGAAAGCTGCGCTGGTGATCGACCGCAAGGTGGTGTTCCCAGATGGCGCCGTCTTGCACATGGTGATCTGGCGCTTGCCGGTGGCAGATACCGAGCGTCCCCATGGACTCAAGTACAGGTTCTACTATGGCCTGTCCGGTGGGATCTGCGTGGTGCGGTACGACAACGAGCGTGGCAAAGGCGACCACCGGCACCGGGGTGGCCGTGAGGAGCCTTACCGGTTTGTGGACATAGAATCCTTGATCGCAGATTTCCTTGATGACGTGGCCAAAGCACGCGGAGGTAGGCTATGAAAGGGCGGAAGATCAGCATCGCTGTAGGATCGGTGGAGGAGGCAGCCCGTGAGATCACCGAGGCCTGGCATCGGGCAGAGCGCGGTGAGACGCCGCTTGAGCCAATAGCGAAAATTCTGTTTACCGATCTGGAAACCTTATTGCGAACGCTCACGCCGCGCCGCTTTGAACTGCTCAAGCAACTTCGGGAGACGGGATCAACAAGCATCCGGGCGTTGTCCAAGGCCCTTGGGCGGGACTATAAGAATGTGCATATGGATGTTGTAGAGCTCGTGCGGCTCGGCTTGATCGAGCGAACAGAAGAGGGTTTAGTTCAGGTACCCTGGGATGAGGTTCACGCTCACCTGCGGCTGGCAGCTTGATTGGAGGTAACGCTTGCACCGCCTGTAATGAAACGGACCTATGGGGCTAACTAAGCAGCTCGACGGGGTCTATCGGCTTCCTTCAGCGCTTCGTAGAGCTCCTGATTGATGGTGGTCATGGACGCGATGTCCCTCTTCCCCCGTCGTGCCTGTGATGGTCTATCGGTATTATCCCGTCAACCCCCGCTCCGCCATGGCCACCGCCTGGAAGATGGCGCGGCCCTTGTTCAGGGTCTCCTTCCATTCGAGCCTCGGTAGCGAGTCGGCGACGATGCCGGCGCCGGCCTGGATGTGCAGGGTGCCGTCCTCGATGAGCGCGGTGCGGATGGCGATGGCGGTGTCCATGTTGCCGGCCCAGGAGAGATAACCGACGGCGCCCGCATAGACGCCGCGCTTGACGGGCTCCAGCTCGTCGATGATCTCCATGGCGCGGATCTTCGGCGCGCCGCTCACGGTGCCGGCGGGGAAGGTGGCGCGCAGCACGTCGAGCGGTCCTACGCCGGCCCGCAGCCGGCCGGTGACGTTGGAGACGATGTGCATCACGTGGGAGTAACGCTCGATCATCATCCGATCGGTCACCTGTACGCTGCCGGTCTCGGCCACCCGGCCGATGTCGTTGCGCCCGAGGTCGATGAGCATGAGGTGCTCCGCAAGCTCCTTGGGGTCGTTCAGGAGCTCGTGTTCCAAGGCCCGATCCTCCGCCGGGTCCCGTCCACGACGCCGGGTTCCGGCAATGGGGCGGACCGTGACCAGCCCGTCCTCGACCCGCACCAGGATCTCCGGCGAGGAACCGACGATATGAAAGTCATGGAGGTCCAGGTAATAGAGATAGGGAGACGGATTCAGGCACCGCAGCGCCCGGTAGAGATTGACCGGGGCCGCCGCGAACCCGACGGACAGGCGCTGCGAGAGCACCACCTGCATGACGTCGCCTTCGAGGATGTAGTGCTTGATCCGGGACACGGCCGCCTCGAAGTCCTCGCGCGCGAAGCTCGGCTCGAAGTCGCCCTCCCCGACGGTCCTCGGTGCATGGGGCGACGGCGCCGGCGGCCGGTCGTGCCCCAGTCGCTCGACCAGCGCCGCCAGCCGCACCTCGGCCTGCTCCAGGGCGCCGGGCCCCGACGGGTCCACGTGCACGATGCAATACAGCCGGCCGCTCAGGTTGTCGAACACCAGGACCTCGTCGGAGACCATCAACAGGATGTCCGGGCGGCCGAGCGGATCGGGCTTGGCCGCGCCGCGCAATCTGGGCTCGACGTAACGCACCGTGTCATAGCCGAAATAGCCCACGAGCCCGCCGGAGAAGCGCGGCAGATCGGCGCTCACGGGCACGCGGAAGCGCTGGCGGAAGGCGTCGATCCAGGCCAGCGGATCGGGGGTGTCGGCGCGCTCGACGACCTCGCCCTGCCGCTCCACGAAAACGCTCTCGCCGCACACCTTGACGACGGTGCCGGCGGGGAGCCCGATCATGGAATAGCGGCCCCACGTCTCGCCGCCCTGGACGGACTCGAAGAGATAGGAATACGGCCCGGCGGCGAGCTTGAGATAGGCGCTGAGCGGCGTGTCGAGATCGGCGAGGATCTCGCGCATGACCGGGACGCGGTTATAGCCCCGGCGCGCGAGATCCGCGAGGTCCGGCGGGCGGAGGGACGGGGTCGGCATCGGTGCCAGTGAATGATCAGATGAAAGTGATCAGACGAAATGGGACAGCTCGGCGAGCGAATCGATGATGGCGTCCGGCCGCGCCTCTACGATGTCCTCGCCGTTGTGGTAGCCGTAGCGGACGCAGATGACCGGGACACGAGCCGCGCGTGCCGAGAGCACGTCGTTGACGGAGTCGCCGACCATGAGGGTCTCCCCTGGGTCGATCCCCAGGGCCTCGACGGCGTGCAGGAGCGGGGCCGGGTCCGGTTTGCGCGTGCAGAGGGTGTCCCCCGACACCACGATGGCAAAGTCTCCCAGGAGTCCGAGGGCGGCCAGCAAGGGCTCGGTGAAACGTCCACGTTTATTGGTCACGCAACCGATCTGCCTGCCGCTCGCCAAGAGATAATCGAGCCCTTCGCGCACGCCGGGATAGAGGGGGCTCCGGCGGCAGGGATTTTCCCCGTAGATCTCCGAGAAGCGCCCAAAGGCGGAGCGAAACAGATCGCCGTCGGGCTCGAGCTCCCCATCGCCCGTGAGCGCGCGCTTGACCAGGCGTTCGGCACCGCTGCCGATCCAGTTCCGGACCCGGGACTCGCCGCAGGCGAGCCGGCCGAGCGAGGACAGCATCGCATCGATGCTGAAGGCGAGGTCCGGCGCGCTGTCGACGAGCGTGCCGTCGAGGTCGAACAAGATGAGCTTGGGGCGCGGGAAGCTCAAGACTCAAGACGATGCCAGGGCCAGCTCCGCCCGCATGGCGGACACGGTGGCGGCGTAATCGGGGCTATCGAAGACGGCGGTGCCGGTCACGAAGGTGTCGGCCCCCGCCGCGGCGATGCTCCGGATGTTGTCCAGACGCACCCCCCCATCGACCTGCAACCGGACGTCCCGGCCGCTGGCCTCGATGAGCCTGCGGGTCTCTTCGATCTTGGCGTAGGTCGTTTCGATGAAGGGCTGACCGCCGAAGCCGGGATTGACGGACATGAGGAGGACCATATCGAGCCGCTCCCACACATAGCCGAGGTGGGCGAGCGGCGTGGCCGGATTGAGCACCAATCCGGCCCGGCAGCCCTGCTCGCGGATGAGCTGGAGCGTGCGGTCCACGTGCTCGCTGGCCTCCGGGTGAAAGGTGATATAGTCGGCGCCGGCCGCCGCGAACTCGGGGACGATCCGATCGACCGGCTTGACCATCAGATGGACATCGATGGGGGCATCGATCCCGTAGCGCCGCAGCGCCCGGCACACGGCGGGACCGAAGCTGAGGTTCGGGACATAGTGGTTGTCCATGACATCGAAGTGTACCCAGTCGGCGCCCGCGCGCAGGACCTCCGCCACCT
>JACCXJ010000046.1 GCA_013697045.1 Gammaproteobacteria bacterium
ATGGGCGTTTCTTTGTTGGCCGCCGCCGCTTCCTGCGGCAGCGACTCCGCGAGCGGCAGGTAGGTCGACAGCGCCATCACGCCCGCGAGCGTATCGGGGTGGCGCAGCCCTGTCTGCAGCGCGATCGCGCCGCCCTGCGAGAATCCGGCGAGCACGATCCGCGACGCGGCGACCCCGCGCTTTCCTTCGCGATCGATGAGGGCGTTGATCTGCGTTTGCGATTCGCGGACGCCCCGCTCGTCGGCGCGGCGCGACGTGCCTTCGAGCTCGCCGAAGGAGACGTCGTACCAGGCGCGCATGACGGCGCCCCCGTTAATCGTCACCGGCCGCAGCGGCGCGTGGGGGAACACGAAACGGAGCGCCAGCGCCGCGTCGAGCCCGAGCTCGTCCACGATAGGCACAAAATCGCCGCCGTCGGCACCCAAGCCGTGCATCCAGATGACGCTGGCCGAGGGGTTCTGCCCGGTCTCTATCTCGATGGCGTCCAGTAATCTTGGCATAGGCAAGGCGCGGGTCGTAGTTCGTGAGTCGTGATCCGACCTTCGCTTTCCCTCGCCGTATTCGCCAGAGAGTAGATTGGGGGAAGCCGGCGCACCGCTCTCGGCAGTGCAGAGAAGGATTGTGTTAGAGACACCAAAGGAAAAAGGCGGCGAAGCCGCCTTTTTAATGTCTTTCCTCAGGGCTTGGCACCCACCGCGCCCGGCGTATATCCTACGATTCCTTGGTACCGCCGCTGTCCGCCAATTGCTCGCGTCCAAGCGTCGTCAATTGCAAACCACCTTCGACCAGCTTGATCGCAAGCCCTTGCTCGACCAGCCGCGCTGCGATGGATTCCGGCACCTCAGGCTTGATTGGGCTGTCGGTATCCAGCTTTTTCAACCAACTCAACTCTTCCGCGGTCAGCTTGGGATCCATAATCGTTTCGTCCAGCTAGGGATTGCAGCATAAGACGTTTAACGCGGTTTTGCAACCGGTACTGTTGCGTCGGACGGGCCGATCGGCAATTGGGTGGTCCGCGTGGGCGCACAGGCAGGCGATGGCCAAGTGGGCGAAGTATACCCCAGCCTCTTCCCAGGGAACATCCGCCACCTGCCTGGGCCGCTTTCGCGATCCCACCTCGACCTCGCTCGTGGCCGTGACCGAGAGGTGGCTGTGGCCGCGCTACATGGAGAAGGAGGCGGTCGGATTGCCGAAGAAGTCCTCCCGCTCCGAGACCAGATCGGGCGCCGGATCGATCACGAGCGTGTGCGAGAGGCAGCGCTGGTGCGCCACCGCCCGGGGTCTTAGGTGCGTCTCGTTGTGACAGAGCGCGACCGGTTGCAGGTAGCGGTACTCCGTGTGATGCACCACGCGGTAGCGCACGGGCCCGTCAGCTTCCCGCCCGTCCGGTCAAGAGGCCCTCGGTCAAGAGGCGCTGTGGAACATAGGTGCCGGCCAGGTAGCGGGCCGTCAGCCATGCACAGGGCGATCTACAGCTTTATCCCCCAGGGGCTGCAGAACTATCTGCCGGGAGTGCTCCTCCTGAACTCCGATCTGGGGGACTACCAGGGGAGCGCCTTCCGTGCTGGAACTCAGCCTGAGCTTCTAACGCCTCGACGAAGGGGGGCTTCGCCCTGGGCTTCGCCCCCTGCCATCCTCCGCAAGTCGCTCCGCAACCGCATCGTCGAGCCGCCGACGTAGAGCCTCTCAGGGAATGGACATGATTTTCCTGGCCCAGGCTCGCAGCAGCGTGCTGCGGCTGGCGGACATGTCGCGAGTCCGCGGCATGTAGTGAATCGACATCCATATGGCCGGATCGGTGGCCTTCAGGATATTCCCATTCTTGGCCTGTCCGGTCACATCCTTCTCGGAATTGAGCGGGAAGACCTGATTCATCGCCGGATAGAGAAGATAGTAGGTCCGCAAGACCTTCCTATACACCACATCGAAAGTGAGCAGGTCGTTGCCCACCGGCTCGTCGGCGCCCGGGTCCACGTAATATTTGCTGAAGTTTTCGTCATTGGGCAGGATGCGCAAGCTGATCGACGGCGCGTTGGTGATGAACGGGGGATCATGAACGTGGTGTAGTTCTTGGGGGGATACCCCGCCGGCGCCAGGGTGTCCTCGTCATTGATGCTGAACGTGAACAGAAAATTCCCCGGCTGGCTGGTATCGGCCTCGATCGCTGAGTGCGTGAGGGCAGATCCTGCCCCTGTCGAAGTGACGAGAGGATAGCCATGACGAAGCTCGAGGCCAAGGCGCTCGTTGCTGCTGGCGAGCCGATGGGCATAGCGCCCGAGCGAGGCGAGCGGTCGAGTGGGGGGTGCCGAGTACGACCTGCGCGGCATCGGCAGGCTCTGCCGTTGGCTCCCTTCAGGTCACGTCGCCGTAATCCCGCCCCCAGGCGACGGTGATGTGGCGATTATCGGGGCAGTGGTTGTTGGTGGGGTCGAAGTCGAACCAGCCGAGACCGGGGTGGTAGACGGCGAACCAGGCATGCGAGGCATCGGCGCCGATGAGCTTGTCCTGGCTGGGTGGGGGCAGGGTCTCGAGATAGCCGCTGACGTAGCGCGCAGCCAGGCCATGGGCGCGCAGGCAGGCGATGGCCAGGTGGGCGAAGTCCTGGCACACCCCGCGGCGGTGCTCCAGGACCACCGACAGCGGGGTGGTAACGCTGGTGAATCCCGGCACATAGGCAAAATCGCGGTGGATGCGCGCGCTGAGGTCGGCCACGGACTCGAGGAGCAGCGCGCCAGGGCGCAGCGACACCGCCGCGTACTGGGTGATGTCGGCCGCGGCCTCGCAGAGCGGCGAGTCCAGGATGAACTGGCGGGCCTCGAGGCGCTCGGGGTCGAGGCCTTGGCGCAGGACGTCGGCGGCCTCTTCCCAGGGGACATCCGGCACCTGCCCGGACCGCTTTGGCGATTCCACCTCGACCTCGCTCGTGGCCGTGACCGAGAGGTGGCTGTGGCCGCGCTGCATGGAGAAGGAGGCGGTCGGATTGCCGAAGAAGTCCTCCCGCTCCGAGATCAGATCGGGCTCGGGGTCGATCACGAGCGCGTGCGAGAGGCAGCGCTGGTGCGCCACCACCCGGGGTCTCAGGTGCGTCTCGTTGTGACAGAGCGCCACCGGCTGCACGTACCGGTACTCCGTGTGATGCACCACGCGGTAGCGCACGGGCCGTCAGCTTCCCGCCCGTCCGGTCAAGAGGCCCTCGGTCAAGAGGCGCTGTGGAACATAGGTGTCCGCCAGGT
>JACCXJ010000070.1 GCA_013697045.1 Gammaproteobacteria bacterium
TCCGGGGTCTTGCCGGTGCACGCACCGGCAAACCGCTCACGGACCGCCGAAGCTGATGCGATACACGCTGCCGGTGAAATCGTCGGAGATATAGATCGCCCCGTCTGGCCCTTCGGCCACGTCGCTCGGGCGGCCAATGACATCCTCGTCCACCTCGAAGCCGATCGCGAACTTACGCTCGGTGATCCTGCCATCGTCGGTAAAGTGCAGGGACACGACCTCGTAGCCCTGTTTCTCTGTCCGGTTCCACGAGCCGTGCAGGGCTACGAGCGCCGCGCCCCGATAGTCCGCCGGTAGTCCCCGGCCGCGCAGGAAGGTCATTCCGGTCGGGGAGCTATGGGCCGCGAAGGCATGGACCGGGGTCAGACTGCCGGCGATGCGATCGACGTTTCGCGCGCCGAAATCGGGGTCCGGGACCCGGTCCCCATAGGCGTAGGGCCAGCCGTAAAAACCGCCGCGCTCGAGGCGGTTGAGCTCGTCGGGCGGGACATCGTCACCCAGGAAGTCGCGCCCGATGTCGGCGCCGTAGAGGACGCCACCTCCCGGCCGGCCGGCGCCCGGCCCCCAGTCGAAGGCCACGGTATTGCGCAGGCCGGTGGCGTAGACCTCGGCGCCGCTGCCATCCGCCCGGAAACGCAGCATCGCCGCGCGCCACGGGTGGTCCTCGATACAGACATTGCAGCTCGAGCCCACCGTCACGTACATGAGCCCATCGGGACCGAAGCGCACGCTGCGAGACCAGTGATTGCCCCCCGCCGGTAGGTCCCGAACGATGCGCCGATACTCGCCGCCGATGGTCTGGCCGCTTCGAGCATCGAAGCGGGCGCGGCCGACGGCGTCGGTCTCGGCAACGTAAAGCGTGTCCTCGAAGACATCGATGCCGTGCGGGCGTTCGAGCCCGCCGAGCAACTCGCGACGTCCGTCGGGCCATCCATCCCCGTTGCGGTCCCGTTCCAAGAGCACGATGCTGCCCGCTTCGGGCAGGCTCGCGAGCAGGTCCCCCGCCTCGGTAAAGCGCAGCACGCGAACCCCCGGCAGGTCCGACGCATAGACCGCGATGGAAAAGCCCGGGGGCAGCTCGATCCGCTCGCGCAACTCGTCCGGCGCCGGCGTATCTTGACGCAGGAACGCCATGTTCACTGTGCAGCGCTCGGGGAGCAGGAACAGGAAACCCAGGAGCAGCACGCCCAGAGACACGAGCATCGGTTTCACACCGGTCAGCCCCGCCTTCCTATCCGGGGGCAGCTTCGATGGCTCAGCCTTCGTAAAAAAACCTGCTGCGCGCCCGGCTGGTCGTTGGAACCGGAACGGGGTGGCAACGGCTTCCGGAGCGCGATAGCAGCGCTGCGTGGCCAGCGCCCCTTCCGCGTATTGTCATTCCCCAAGTACCCCCCGTATCATCGGCCAATTATGGTCCGGCCGCGCACGGGCGTCTACCCATCGTGACGCGAGCCCGGTGACTGGGAGTGACTACCCCGATGAGCAAGACCACACGCAGCGCATCGACCGAGCATCCGAAGCTCGGCAAATACGAGGTCCTGCGTGAGGTCGGCCGCAGCACCACGGCCATCGTCTATGAGGGCCACGATCCCTACATCGATCGGCCGGTCGCCCTCAAGATGGCCCAGAAGCGCCTCCCCAACAGCCGCGATCTGGCCGAGCGGTTTCGCCGTCGGTTTTTCCGTGAGGCGCAGACCATAGGAGGCTTGCGGCACCCGAACATCGTGCAGGTCTTCGATGCGGGCGTGCACGGTGATCGCTGTTACATCGTCATGGAATACGTGAGCCACGGCGCCACCCTCCAACCCCTACGTGCAAGCGGATCACCTCCTGCCCATCGAGCGGGTCGTCGAGGCCGCCTTCCAGTCGGCGCGTGCGCTGGAGTATGCCCACCGCCAAGGGGTGATCCACCGCGACATCAAGCCCTCGAACATCCTGCTCGCGGAGGACGGTGAGGCCAAGATCGGCGATTTCGGCATCGCCCGCTTGGAGCGCGGCGCCGGATCGGCCACCGCGGCTATGCAGTTCGCGGGCTCCCCCGGTTATATGTCGCCGGAGCAGGTGCAGGACGATCCGATCACCCATCAGACCGATCTCTTCTCCCTCGGCGTCGTCATGTACGAATGCCTGACGGGACACCATCCGTTTTACGACGGGTGCTTTTCGGACCTCGTCTATCGCATCGTCAACGTGGACGCACCGCCCATGGCCCACCATCGTTCGGAGGTCCCGGAGGTCCTCGAACGGGTAGTCCGCCGCGCCATGGAGAAGGACCCGCGCAGGCGCTACAAGACCGGGTTGGACCTCGCCTCCGATCTGGCCGGGGCGTTCGGCCACCTGGGCAGCCCGCAGGACGAGATCGGCCTGCACGAGCGTTTCAACGAGGCCCGATCCCTGGCCTTCTTCCACGAGTTCACCGATGACCAGATCTGGGAGATCATCCGCGCCAGCCTGTGGCAGGAATTCGCTTCCGGTGAGGGGATCTTCGTCGAGGGCGAGATCGATAATTCGTTCTATGTGGTCATCACCGGTATGGTGCGCGTGGAGCGCGGCGGGCGCGTGGTGGGCGCGCTCGGCCCCGGCGATTGCTTCGGTGAAATGGGCTATTTCAGCAGGGCCAAACGCACGGCCTCGATCATCGCCGCCGCGCATGTGTCCTTGCTCAAGATCAGCGCCACGGTCCTGGAGCAGACCTCCAAGGACTGCCGGCTGTGTTTCATCAAGGTCTTCCTGCGGCAGTTGATCCGGCGGCTGTCGCTCACGCCCGATCTCACGGCCAGCCAGGACGGAGCTTAGCTAGCGCGCAGGCCCCTCGGCCTCGGCGGGGGTCGGCACGGCGGCGCGCTCGAACAGGAACAAAACCCCCCCGACGAGCGAAAGCAGGAGGTTCTTGGCGCGCAGGAGCAGCGCGACCGCGAGCCCCTGGTCCATGGGTACACCCGCCTGCGCCAGATACACGCCGAAGGCCCACTCCCAGACCCCGAGCCCATTCACGCTCAACGGCACCGACGAGACCAGGAGCACGATTGGGGTCAGTACCACGGCGTCGTAGAGATCGAGCGGAACCGCGAGCACCCGGCACGCCACATAGACGTTGACCGCCGCCAGGAAATGGAAGGTAAACGAATAGAGCATCGCCTTGCCGACCAAGACCGGCTTGTCCTTGAAGTAGCTCACGTGGTCGTGGAACTGCATGAGCTTGGGAAGGAGCCTCGCCACGTGGCGGTTCTTTTCCATGGGCCGCAGGAACCACAGTGCCCACTCCGGGTTCCACACGGCCGCGACCAGTAGGAGGCAGGCGCTGCCCATGACCCCGATCGAGACCACCACCACCGGTTCCTGTCGGAGCTCCGAATTGAACAGGAACGAGGCGGTAGCGAGCGATACCAGGGCGATCATGCCGGTGAAACGCTCCAGAAAGACCGACGCGAGCGAATGGGTGTGGGATTCGATCTGCTTGCCGAGCACGTAGGCGCGGACCAGATCACCCCCGACCATGCTGGGTAAGAAGTTGTTGAAGAAGGACCCGACGAGATACAGACGAAACAGTCGGTGGAAGCCGATCACCACCCCGCGTTCGCGCAGGAACAGCCCCCATTTCATGCAACTCGCCCCGAGCAGCGGATAGGTGATGGCGAAGAACGGGATCAGGTAGATCGGCTGCACCCGTACGAAGGCATCGAGCACCTTGCGGCCATTGTCATTGACGACGAGCAAGGCGGCGAGGAGCGCTACGCCCAGTGCGAGCTTGCCCAGGAAAAACAGCCGTTGTCGGGTCGATTTATTCATGATCTACTCCTGGCACGATTTACTCCTGGACGAGCACCGGCATCGGGTCACTCGGCCCGCCGCAACCTAATCTAATCGGGGGATCGGGAGACTCTACTTCGGCCTGCACAGGCTCTGCCCGTCGGGTGCGAAGCACTCGCGCCGGGACCCCGGCCACGATGGCATAGTCCGGGACGTCCTTGTTCACGACGGCATTGGTCGCGACGATGGCGTCCCGGCCGATGGTGACCCCATCCATGATGACGGCGCGTGCCCCTATCCAGGCCCCGTAGCCCACCTTGATGCCGCCCTTCAGGTCCTGACCTTGGTGCGAGATCGGGATATCCAGCCGATCATGGTGATAGCTGGCGCCGCCCAGATAGGCATAGGGTCCGATCATGACCTCGTCGGCAAGCTCAAGGACGTTACCGCCGACGGCGCTCAGGCTCGAATTGAGCCCGATGCCGACGTTATTGCCGATGACGATATCACCGTCCTTACAGCGCAGGGTCGCGCGATCGCCCAATATCACGTTGTCGCCCAGGCGTATGCCGCGATTGGAATCGCCGCGCGCATCCAGCAAACAGCCATCGGCCACGACCACATGATTGCCGACCGCCACCTTGCAGGGGTGTCGCAGGGTGACACCGGCGCCGAAGAACACCCCGCGCCCGGCCCTCATCAAGAGACGCCGATAGAGCTTCTGCCTGAGCCACAGGCCCAAGGCACCGGGCGCCAGGCTGCCGATGGCCACGATCAGCTCGTACTTGAGCGTATAGCCGAGGCGGGTCGATCCGACGATCAACCGTTGATAGCGCCTGAACGCCGACTGCGACTCGTCGGTAATCTGGCTGTGCATCTTTTCACGTGCCACGAGACCTCCCCCGCGTTCGGCTGTGAACTGTCCGCCTAATGATCTTGTCCGGCTATGACCTGGCCGCCAGCGGCAGCCCCGCTATAGCAGCCCCTCGGCCAGGTAATGCCGGTAGGTGTGCGCGAGCCCCTCGTGCAAGGCCACCGCAGGCGCGAACCCCAGAAGACGCCGCGCCTTTGCGATGTCGAAAGCCGAGCTCTCGGTGAAGAACTTCAGGCTGCGCGTCGAAAAGGGCGGTTCCTTACCGAGCACCTTGAATACGCCCTCCATTCCGAGACAGAGCGCCGTCATGGCACCCATCGGCACCCGGATGGGGGAAAAGCGCAGTCCCTGCACGGCGATGATCTCCGTGATCAGGTCCTTGAGGCGGACGGCGTGGTCCGATGCGACTACGAAGGCCTCGCCCTCGATCCCGGGCCGGGTGGCGGCCAACTCGAAGGCGGTGAGCATGTCCCGGATATGGATCGGGTGGCGCATGTTCTCGCCCTCGCCCACCATGACGAAGCGGCGTTTTTTTATGGTGCGAAACAACTTGAGCGTGCGCGGGCAGCGTGGTCCGTACACCCAGGCCGGTCGCAGGATCACGGCGGGGAAACCGGTGTCCTTTACGAAGCGCGTCACGGTCTCTTCCCCCTCTAGCTTGGTGCGCTCATAGAGGATGTCGGGATAACACGCGGAGGCCTCGTCGGCCGGCAGGGTCGTGAGCGGCCCGTAGACGCCGACGCTGCTGGTGTGGACGAAGCGGCGGACCCCGTTGTTTCGAGCGATCTCCAAAAGCGACTGCACCGCCTCGACGTTGGTCTCCCAAAAATACGCCTCTGATTTGGCGACCTCGAGGTGTGCGCTCGCGAGGTGAAATATTATATCAACTTTGGGGATATCAACCTTGGGGATATCACTCCCGGCGATGACGCGCGACAGGAACGCCGCGTCGCGCACATCTCCCACCTGCAACTGGCAGGCGGGGTTGGACCTCAGGTGATCGAGTCGATCGAGATGTACGTCGATTGCGATGACCCGCCGGCCACGAGCCAACTGGTCATCGACCAGGTTGCTGCCGATAAAACCGCCGGCACCCGTGACGAGCGCGGTTTCCTGCGCTCCCATCAAGCGGCCCTCCTACCTTCGACGACCACGACATAGCCCTCGGTGAAGAACAGGAGCTGGTCGAGCTTCGAGAGCAGCGCATAAACCGGATAGATGAGCGAATAGATCTTGAAGGTCTTCTCCACGGATTTGACCTGGTCTTTGGTCGCCGGCGCGATCTGGCCTTCCTCGACCTTGGCCTCGCTCTTCTTCGCCAGGACCATGACGTAGGCGTAGTTGATGGTCAGCTCCAAAAGCTCGGTGAAGAAACGCGAGAACGTGCTCTCCTTGCACGGCTCGATGCGGTTCTCGCTCATGAGCCGTCGCAGCTCCGGCAGTTGCAACCCTACCCGCACATGCCCGTACTTTTCCTTCGTCATCCCGACGGCGTGTTTCATCCTGACCGCGAGCTTGGTCTCATCGCCGTTCGGCACGGTGATGATGACCTGCCCCCCGGGCTTGGTCACGCGGTGAAGCTCGGCCGTGATGGACCCCGGATCCTCGAGATGCTCGTGTACATCGATCGAGATCACGCGATCGAAGCTCGTGTCCGGAAAGGGGAGGTGGTCTTTGTCCGCGTGCTTGACCTCATCGCCGAGCAGCTCAGACATCTCGGCGATGCAGAACCCTTCCAGATCGGCCCATGACCATTCCCCGCCCAGCTCGCGCAGGTAGTAGTTCATGGCCCCGTTGTTGTCCCCGCAGGTGAGGAGCAGGCATCTCTCGTCCTTGGCGATGGGTCCGAGGTGATCCTTCAGTACCTCATAGCGCATCTGCTTCTTCAAGGTCTTCTGAAACATTCGAAGCTGCCAGGGTGTTTGATTCTGTTCCACGGTATTCTCCACGATGATGGGTTGTGTCGATTTCGCACTGATGCGAAAGGGCGCGCCCGTTGTCCAAAGAAAACAATTGCAGGCGGTCATTCGCGCAAGAAGCCGTCGATGGCGTCCAGCGTATAGCTTAGCACTTGCCGGTCGTAGACGGTGACGGCGCGGATCTCGGTGGTATTGGCATAGTGATCGGCGTTTGGGACGGTCACGTAGCGCTTCGGATCGGCCATCTCCCTAAAATAGGATTGCAGATACCGGCGGTCCGCCGGCGATTCGCGCACGCCGTCCATTAGCAGGAGGGGCTTGTGTCCCCGGCTCGCGAAATACGGTGCGTAGTTTCCAAGGTCACTGGAGCCCTGCTTGTGCCGCCGCCAGACGTCCTCGGTATACCAGGCCGGGAACGGCCCCAATCCGAGGATCTCGCGATTGGCGCGCGCGCGATCCCGGAACTGCTTGCGATCCGCGGGGTCCGCGAGGCGCTCCGCCATGCGCCGCGGGGGACCGATGGCGACGAGCTTTCGTACACGCGCGTCGCGCGGGCCGGCGCTCAGGATGGGCGGAACCCCGCCGGAGTGGCCCACCAGGTGGATCCGGTCCGGGGCCACGAATTCGAGACCTTCGAGATACGCGAGGGCGGCCGAGACATCGGCACTCGCGTCGGGGGGCTCTCCGATAGCGGTGGTCTTGAACGGGTCCTCCGACTCGCCAAAACCCGCGCGGTCCAGCGTCAACACCACATAGCCGCGTTCCGCCAGGCCGCTCGCCAAGACTTTGTATAGGGGCAGCCGCCTGCCCCTGTGCGTATTGCCGTGCAAGAGCACGACCGCCGGGCGCCTCTGTCCGACGTCCGCGGTATAGACGCTGGCGGCGAGCTTAAGCCCGTCATCGCGCACCACCGTGACCTCTTGCGCGGCCCCGCAGAGACAGGCACCGAGGTCCCAGGCCGAGGTCTTGCCGAGCAAGAGGTGCAGCCTTTCTGCCGGGCCTCCGAGTGCGCGCGCCAGGGTCTCATGAAACAGCACGATCGCCGCGAGCAATGCGATGGCGATCAGGCCCGACCAGCCCCGCCCGCCGCCGCGCTTGACGGTGAGAACACGGCTCATGCTTTTTCTTTCTCTAATACGATGGCCGGATCGGCCACTTCGGCAAACCCCGGCTGGCGCCCGATGTGAGCGCCGACGCCCGTTGGCGTCGTAGCGAGCCGAAGGCTCAGGCGGGATCGCTCCTGCTCTGCGCGGCTCGGCCCCCAACCGAACAGCAGCGCGAGCTCACCAGCCGCCGACGCGGTGCCTTCGGGGTCTTCCCACAGGGTCGTGCGGCGGAATACCAGGTCATCGAGGTGCTGCACCGACTCCTCTGCGATCAACCTCGACAAGGCGTTTCGCCGGAGTCTTGCGTTCGGGCCGGCCTGCAACTCGCCGGCCTCGAGCTGCCAGCCTTCCTGCAGGGCCGGTCGCGTCTGTGCCTGGGAACGCGGCCTAAGTTTTTCTCTGTTCTTGGGCGGAAAGCGACGGGCGATGCAATCGAGCGTCTTCTCTGCGCACAGACGAGAGGTCGTGAACTTGACCCCCGAGACGCTGAACAGACCCTCGGGCCCACCCTGCACACCATGGTCGCGGATCGCAGGACGAACGGCCAGGGTCGCGTCGCCCTCGCTACGTGCCGGGAGGAGACCCGCGAACACGCGCACGACCTCGGCGCGCCGGAGCGACCAGCCGGGCACGGCCGCGTTGAGGTCGGCGATGAACTCGTCGAGCTGCGCCTCCGAGGGCCCGGGTTGCTCGACATCGCCACGCCACGGTCCGTGACCGGTGCCGGCCAGGAGCCGGCCTTTCCAGGGGTGCAGGAAATAGGTCCGCGCGGCCCTTTGTTTCCCTATTGGTTGGTCACGCGCGGTCAAGGCCAGCGCACAATCGGAGGGGGCCGGGCGCGCGAACCACACGTTCCAGGCGAGCGACGGCCGGAACAGCTCCGGGGCATCGCGATCGAAGCGCGCGGCGAGCCCGCGACTCCAAGGACCCGTGGCATTCACGACCACGCTCGCGTGATAGCGATGATCGAGCCCCGTTTCCGTGTCGATGGCGGAGATCCCGGACACGCCGTGGCCCGCGGCGCACAGCTCCTGCGCCTCCACATAGTTCAGTGCCCTCCCACCGAGCGCGCAGGCCCAACGTAGCGTTTCCATGAGCAGGCGTTGCGAATCGGGCATGCGTGCGTCATACCAGAAGGCCGCCCCCTGCAGGCCCAAGCCATCGACATCCGGGAAGCGCGACCGGACCTCGGCGGCCGAGATCAATCGACCCGCAGGGAGCCTGCGATCGAGACCCACCCCGCGATTGCGGTGCAGGGACAAGAGGTCGTTGGCGCAAAGGGCCGCGCCTAGCACGCCCCGGCGGCGAAGCCCTTCCCCGTACAGGGGCATGAGGCAGGGCAGTGGCGTGACCAGTTCCGGGAACGTGCGCAGGAACCACCGGCGCTCCCGCACCGATTCGAAGAAGCGCGGCAGGTCCAGGGCCTGGAGATAGCGTAGGCCCCCATGGACGATCCTGAGGCTCTGGAAGCTGGTCTCTCCCCCGAAGTCCCCGCGTTCGACGAGCAGTGACCTGAGACCCCGCTGCCCGGCTTCTAAGAGCAGCATCGCCCCATGGATCCCGCCCCCGATGACGATGAGGTCGTAACGGTCCCGCGACGCCCCTTCGGGATCTCGTGCAATCACCGCCACAAGCTCTCAGCCGACCGCCGCCATCCCGGCGCGGTTTTCCATCGCGGGCAAATACCCTTCGAGCCAGCGCTCGCGCCACGCTTCAAAGACCATGAGCGACCATAGGATATGGCTGTGATTGGCGCGGCCGTCGAGATGCTCCGTCTTGAGCCGTTCAATCGCCGGCCATGCGAATATCCCACCGCGCTCCATCCGTTCGCGACAGACGAGCGACTCCAGGAGATCGCGGAACTGCGTGCCCAGCCAGTTCTTGATGGGGACGCTGAAACCCTCCTTGGGCCGATACACGCAATGGGAGGGCACATGGCGCGCCGCGATCGCCTTCAGCAGGACCTTGGTGCGGCCCTTCGACACCTTGAGATGGTCGGGTATCTGAAACGCCAGCTCCACGAGCTCCCTGTCCAGATACGGGACGCGCGCCTCCAAAGACACCCCCATCGACATGCGGTCCACCTTGGTGAGGATGTTGTCACAGAGATAACTCTTGACGTCCACGTACAGGCTGCGGTTGAGCGGCTGTCGCGGCCCCGCCGCGCGGAACAGCTCGCTAATGTGATGCGTGACGGGCGTCGCCATCGCCTGTCCGGCCTCGGGGGTGAGGATCGCGGCGCGCATCTCTTCGGTGACGAACAGCCGCCAGCGCGCATGCCCGAGGACCTCCGGGTGATGGAACCCTTCGACGAAGCGTTTGGCCTTGTTGATCAGCCCCTTCTTGGCGGCACGGGGCCTGAGCCCCTGGATACAGGGCTCGATGAGTCTCTCGCGCAAGAACGCGGGCACCCGCGCGTATTGGCGCGCCCGCTCCTCGGCGAGATAGGTCTCGTAGCCCCCGAAAAGCTCATCACCACCATCGCCGCTCAAGGCCACGGTGACGTGCTTGCGAGCGACTTGCGACACCAGGAAGGTCGGGAAAATCGAAAAGTCCCCAATCGGGTCGTCCAAAAGGTACATGAGGCGCTCGAAGAGCCCCACGACATCGGCCGAGATGGCCTCGCAGACATGATCGACACCGAGATGGTCGGCCACCGCGCGGGCATACGGGGCCTCGTTATAGCTCTGGTCGCCGAAGGCGATGCTGAAGGTCCGGGCGCGTTGCATCGCGGCCGCCACGAGCGAGGAATCGACGCCACCCGAAAGAAACGCGCCGAGCGGCACATCGGCGACCAGCTGGCGTTGCACGCTTTCCCGGAGCTTGGCATCGACCGCATCGGCCCACTGGTCGAATGTCCTTACCTCGTCGGCCTCGGCCAGCGGGATATCCCAATAGCGGCGTGGGGCGCAGATCGGGTTTGCAAGATCGATCTCGATCAAATGGCCGGGTTCGAGCCTTTCGATCCCCGCCAGCAGGGTCTGCGCGCCCGGCACGTATTCCCAGGACAGGAACTGGCCGAGCGCGTCGATATCGAGGTCCCGTTTCACGAGCCCGCTCGCGAGCAGGACCTTGACCTCCGAGCCGAACACGATACGCGCATCCGTGAAGCTGTAATAGAGCGGTTTGATCCCGATGTGATCACGCACCAGGACCAGCTTACGGCGCACGGTATCGTGGAGCGCGATCGCGAACATCCCGTTCAGGTGGACGGGAAAATCGCGGCCGTATTCCTCGTAACCATGGACGATCACCTCGGTATCGCTGTGGGTCGCGAAACGGTGCCCACGCGCCTCCAGGTCTCGTCGCAATTCCCGGTAGTTGTAGATCTCGCCGTTGAATACCGTCAGGACGGTGCGGTCCTCGTTCCAGATGGGTTGCCGGCCACCGCCAAGATCGATGATCGATAGGCGCCGCATGCCCAACCCGACGCCGCCTTGCACGTGGATCCCTTCGTCATTGGGACCGCGATGCACGATGGTCTCGCACATCGCGTGGATTTGTTCTCGAACCGGACTACGCGCGTCACGGAAGGCCGCGATGCCGACGATCCCGCACATCAGCGCAACAGATCCATCAAGCGCCGCATCTTGGCGACATAGGCGGGGCGCGAATAGTCGCGTTGGTAGCGGCCTTTGGCATTGGTACCCCGCCGTTCGCGCTCGGATCGGGAGGTGAGCGCCTGGAGGATCCCCTCGGCCATGCCGCTCGCGTCCGGCTCGACCAGAAACGCCACGTCGTCGTCCAAGACCTGCGTGTGTGAATAGATACGCGTCGCGACCAGCGGTACACCGCTTGCGAGTTGCTCGTAAACCTTGAGCGGCGTGTTGGTCCCGGCGCTGCGGGGTGACACCAGCACCGAGGCCATACTCGTGTAACGGCGCGCGAGGGTCTGGGGCACGTGCCCCGTGAACCGGCAGTGATCGCCGATGCCGTGCGCTGCGACGAGCGCCGAATGGCGAGCGACCTGCTCCGGCGTCCCCCCGACGATCAGGAGGAAGGCACGGGGATGGCGTTCAAGGACCTTGGGGAAGGCGGCGATCAGGAGATCGATGCCCTGATAGGTCTCCAGGGTCCCTGCATACACTACCAAATCTCGGTCCTCGGGGATCTTCATCTCCAGAGACACACCGCTGGCCGGGCCGCCGGGGCCGGCACGCGATCCGTGGTTGTGGGAGTCGAGCTTGACCGGATCGAATATGGAATTCTCGATGAGGAGGTGCCGGGGGGTGTCACCGAGCGTTCTATGGACATAGTCGGCCAAAGCCGGGCAGATGGTGATGATGGCATCCGAGGCGCGGAGGCTCGTGTTCTCCAGCCACTCGAAGGCACGGATGAGCACGCTCGACTCGGTGAACTTGAAGTTGCGCAACTGCTCGGGAAGGCTCGAGTGCATATCGTAGACGAGCTTGAAGCCGAACAGCGGCTTGAGAAACCGGCAGAAGAACACCGACTCTTCATGGGCATGGACGAAGGCGTAGCGGGTCCGGCACAGCAGGGCCACGGCCCTTGCCAATATAAAGCCGTCGAGGAACAGCTTGAGCAGCGACGGGCCGGTCTTGACGTTCCCGAATGCCCCGAAACGCGGGATGCGGTAGATCCGGACACCCGGGATGTTGACATCTTCGCCCTCCCCATAGGTCAGGAGATCGACCTCGACACCGAGCTCGGAGGTCACGAGCGTCCGGTAATAGACGCTGTACGGCGTCCCGCGCGGGGAAAAGAAGGGTTGCGGTGCGATGACCAGGGCGCGCATGATTCAAGAAGCCCCGTGCTTGTAGAATTGCATGGCGATCTGGTTATGGATGAAACGCAGCGGGGTTTCGAGGCGGCCGTAGGGGTTCATACCAAGGGGCGTGCTCGTGAGGAGGCGTTTGATCTCCGCGGCGGGCCGCGCCGGGTCGATCGGCTGGTGCATTACGAGCCCGAAGCTGCCGGCGCGGCCGGACTCCGCCGGGAACGGCAAGGGATCGGTGCCCGGCAGGATCGGGATGCCGTCTCGACGGGCGTCCTCGAAATGAGCGGGTCGCCCTAGAAACGCCGTGCGGCCGCTGTTGTCCCCGAGAAAAAACCCCAGGGCCTCGTGGTCTTTCAGCAACGCGGAGACCACCTTGCCGCGTCCGCCCCACCATTTCCCGAAACCCCACGGGATCACAGGGACGGCCGCGGCCGATCGCACTCGGTCTATCACCCGTCGGATCGGTTCCCCGTCCGGGACGAAGCCCTCGAAACCCAGGGCCAGGACCTCCAATCTTTCGGCCGTGACGATCTGGCGGCCTGCGATGATATACAGGCATTGCCCATGGCGCTCCGCCGTCACGGAGCCGGTCTCCTCCGTGTGTCGTAGACGCCATTCCCCAAGCACCGAGTCGACGCAATCGGCCGCTCCGTCCGCCCATGCCGAAAGGCGCCTGAAACAATGAGCGCGTGCGGTCTCGGTCAGCATCAGGACACCGATGAAACCATCGTGGCTGCTTTTACGGCTTCCCGGCTGGGCGCGGGCGGCGCGCTCGAAATTGGCGTGAGCCGCGTCGAAAAACCCGGCCAGGGGGAAACAGCCGTGGATGTGGACATGGGTGTCGATCAGGACCGTGGATGTATCGTGGGTATCGCTCACGGCGCGGCGGTGCGTTCAATAGGCACGGTTGCGCTCCCACCGCAGCGACGTCTCGACGATCGTGTGCAGATCGTCGTAGCGCGGTTGCCAACCCAAGACCCGGCGGATGCGGTCGGCCTCGGCGACCAGGACCGGCGGATCGCCGGCGCGACGAGGACCTTCGCGTACCTCGAGCCGCTGCCCGGCGGCCTTCTCCACGGCGGCGATGACCTCACGCACGCTGTAACCCCGTCCATAGCCGCAGTTTAGCGTCGTCGATTCGCCGCCCGACACCAGGTATTCCAGCGATTTCACATGGGCATCCGCGAGGTCCTCGACATGGATATAGTCACGGATCCCGGTGCCGTCCGGGGTCGGAAAGTCCGTGCCGAAGATGGCGAGGCTCGCACGCCTGCCGGCGGCGACCTCGGCGGCCACCTTGATGAGGAGCGTGGCGTTGCGGGTCGACTGCCCGATCCGGCACGACGGATCCGAGCCCGCGACATTGAAATAACGCAGGACCACGAAACGCAGGGTGCTTGCCGCCGCCAGGTCGCGCAGCATCCATTCGCTCATGAGCTTGGAGGTGCCGTAGGGATTGATGGGGCGCGTGGCGGTGTCTTCATGGGCACACGCGCCCTCGGGGATCCCATAGACCGCGGCCGTCGAGGAGAACACGAAATGCTCGACGCCGTGCTCCGCGCAGCACTCGAGCAGGTTGCGTGTCTTGCAGGTATTGTTTCCGTAGTATTTCAGGGGCAATGCGACCGATTCCGGCACCACGGTATGGGCCGCGAAGTGCATGACGGTCTCGATGTTGTGCTCGCGCAAGAGGCGCGACACCAAGAGCGGGTCTCCGCTGTCGCCGACCACGAGCACCCCGTGGATCACCGCCTCCTTGAAGCCGGTCGAGAGGTTGTCCAGGACCACCACACGGTGGCCGGACTCCCCGAGCTGCCGGACCACATGACTGCCGATATATCCAGCCCCGCCGGTCACCAGTATCGAACGCTCTTGCACGTGGATCCTCCAACCCTCAAGACAGGCGCAGGCGAGCGAAATGCAAGTATCGAGCCACTGGGAACCACTCCGTAGGCGCAACCGTTCAACGGCCGGGCCGCCCGTCCTTCCCGGCCGCGCCCCCCTCGCGCGCCGCGCCGAGAGCGGGGCGCGCAGGCTCCGGGACCCGCTGGGCCGGGACCGGCACCGGTGCCGACAACGGCGCGCGCGCGGGCAGCGCGTCTCTAGTGGATGTGGTCGCTCCCTCCGGCGCCCGGGCCACGGCACCGGTCTGCGGCGCATCGCCGAGGCGCGCCCGCGTAGCGAACGAGGCACCCCGCCCCTCGCCCAGGAGGACGCCACCGGCCCACCACAGCGCAACGCCGACGGCCAGGACGACGCACGCCGCGATGCCGATCAGTCTCCCCACGCGCCTGCGCCCCGTTCCGAACTCGCTGTCGCGTGAGGCGCGTCGCACGTGGCCCGCGCTCACCTGGACGGCGTTGGCGGCGTAGGCGGCGAGCAGCGCCTTGTCGGCCAATATGTTGATCCGCCGCAGGAGGCCGCGCGAGCTGCGGGTGAGCCTCCGTATCGCCCCACGCGTGAACAGCCCCATGCCCTTGTAACCACAGGCTCGCAGGCGGGTGGTGAGGTATTCGGCCACCTGCTGCGCCGTGAAGGGCGTGAGGTAAAAGCTGTAGGTGATGCGCTCCTTGAGCTGGCGGATGCGGGGAGTGGCCAGCGTCTCGTCCAGCTCGGGCTGTCCGAACATCACGATCTGGAGGAGCTTCTCGTCCTGGGTCTCGAGGTTGCTCAAGAGCCTGATCTCTTCGAGGGTCTCGATGGGCATCCCCTGGGCCTCCTCGATGAAGGTCACGACCCGCACGTTCTGGGCGTGTCTCCGGATCAGATAATCCTGAAGGGTGTGCAGGACCTTGAGCCTGCTGTCCGATGCCGCGGCCGGCAGTTTCAGCTCGAAGGCGATGGCGTGCAGGATGTGCTCGGGTGAAAGGCTGGGATTCGCGAGATAGACGATCTCGGTGTTTTCCGGCAGTTCCCGCGCCAGCATTCGGCACATCATGGTCTTGCCGCTCCCTACCTCGCCGACGACCTTGACGATGCCTTCGCCGCTCGTGACGGCGTACACCAGGGATTCCAGCACCGCGCCGCGGTTGCCCCCCGGAAAGAACAAACGCGTGTCGGGTGTGATCTTGAAGGGCGCCTGCGCTAGCCCGAAATAGCTGAAATACATCTCAACCCCGTGAACTGGCGAGCCGCTCGATGTTACTGTACAGCGTGGTGCGATTGACCCCGAGCAGGCGCGCGGCCTGGCTCAGGTTTTCATGGCTTGAGTGCCGCATCGATGTAGCGCACGGGGCCGTGCGGGCTGGGTGGCAATCCGAGATCGACGAGCGCCGGCGCCGGCACCCGGACAGAGGGAGATCAATGGACTTGGCCCCGGCCCGCGTCGCGGCGCTGTGGGTCTCATACATCGAGCACGAGGCCCAGGGACTCGACAATCAAAGGGTCATCGTCGACCAGCAAGAGCTTCGTCTTGGGGGTCGGGTTCGTATCGGTGCGCCTAGCGGTGTCGTGTGTCACCACACCCCTCAGAGTCTGTGAAAAACCTACTGCGCTCGGGATCTCGCGACGGTTTTTCCACAAACTCTCAGGGCCTTGCGGGCCCCAACGGCTGACGGTTCCCAGTTTATGCGGCAGAAACCGCGACCCGGCTCTGCGCGTCTGCCGCGCCGATCCCGAGATTACGCCAGATCGCTATCGAGGCCTCGGCTTGGTTCATGGCGTAGAAGTGCAGTCCCGGCGCGCCCCGCTCGAGGAGTTGTCGGCACAGCTCCGTCGTCACGTCTACGCCGAAATCGCGGATCGCCACGCGGTCGTCGCCGAAGTCCCGCAGGCGCTTCAGGATCCAACGCGGGATCTCGGCCCCGCAGGCATCCGAGAAACGCAGCAACTGCGTGCAATTGATGATCGGCATGACGCCCGGGACGATGGGGATGTCGATGCCGAGCCTTCGGGATGCCTCGACGAAGCGGGAGTAGGCGTCCACGTTGTAAAAATACTGGGTGATGGCGCTATCGGCCCCGGCATCGACCTTACGCTTGAAGTTGAATAGATCGGCCTCCGCGCCCGGCGCCTGCGGATGGAACTCCGGATAGGCCGCGACCTCGATGAAAAAGTGATCCCCGGTCTCGCGGCGGATGAACTCGACCAGCTCGTTGGCATAGCGCAGCTCCCCGTAGCTCGACGTACCCGAGGGCAGATCGCCGCGCAGGGCCACGATCCGGTCGATCCCGGCCGACCGGTAGGTCGCCAGCACATCCCGTAGCGCCTGCGTCGGATACCCAATGCAGGAGACGTGGGGGGCGGCCGGGATCCCGGTCTTGTCGCGGATCTCGACCACGGTCTCGAAGGTGCGCTCTCGCGTGCTGCCCCCCGCGCCAAAGGTCACGGAGAAGTAATCCGGCCGCAACGCCGCGAGGCGGTCACGCGCGACCTCGAGCTTCCCCACCGCTTCCGGCGTACGCGGCGGGAAGAACTCGAAGCTGAAGACCTGACGATCGCGGGCGTGTGGTCTCATCGGTGACACACTGCGGCGCGCCTCAGTACCGGTAGTATTCCGGTTTATAGGGGCCATCCACCGGGACACCGATGTAGGCGGTCTGTTCCTCGGTCATGCGCGTGAGCTTGACGCCGAGTTTGGCCAGATGCAGGCGCGCGACCTTCTCATCGAGGGCCTTGGGCAGGGTATAGACGCGCCTTTCGTAGGCCTGGTGATGATTCCAGATCTCGATCTGGGCCAGCACTTGGTTGGTGAAGGAGGCGGACATCACGAAGCTCGGGTGCCCGGTCGCGCATCCGAGGTTCACCAGCCGCCCTTCCGCCAGCAGGATGAGGCGCTTGCCGTCCGGGAAGACCACGTGGTCGACCTGGGGCTTGATGTTCTCCCAGCGATACTGCCGCACGGAGGCGATGTCGATCTCCGAATCGAAGTGTCCGATGTTGCAGACGATGGCCTGGTCCTTCATGGCGCGCAGGTGCGCGTGGGTGATCACGCGCACATTGCCGGTCGCGGTCACGAAGATATCCCCCTGGCCACAGACATCGTCCACGGTCACCACCCGGTAACCCTCCATGGCGGCCTGCAGCGCGCAGATGGGGTCGATCTCGGCGATCCATACCGTGGCCCCGAGCCCGCGTAGCGCCTGGGCGCAGCCCTTGCCGACATCGCCATAACCGACGACCAGCGCGATCTTGCCGGCGATCATGACGCCGGTGGCGCGCTTGATCCCGTCCATCAGGGATTCCCGGCAGCCATAGAGGTTGTCGAACTTCGACTTGGTCACCGAATCGTTGACGTTGAAGGCCGGGACCTTCAAGGTGCCGGCGCGCATCATCTCATAGAGACGGTGCACGCCGGTGGTGGTCTCCTCCGACAAACCGCGGACATCGGCCAAGAGCTCCGGAAAACGCTCGTGCATCACTCTGGTGAGATCGCCCCCGTCGTCGAGGATCATATTGGGGCGCCAGCCGTCCGGACCAAAGATGGTCCTGTCGATGCACCACCAGAACTCCTCCTCGCTCTCCCCCTTCCAGGCGAACACCGGCACGCCTTCCGCAGCCATCGCGGCCGCCGCATGGTCCTCGGTCGAGAAGATGTTGCAGGAGGACCACCGCACCTCGGCGCCGAGTTGCGCCAGGGTCTCGATGAGCACCGCCGTCTGGATGGTCATGTGGAGGCAGCCGGCGATCCGGGCCCCGGCGAGCGGTTTTTGACTCGCGTACTCCTCGCGCAACGCCATGAGTCCCGGCATCTCAGTTTCCGCAATGCGGATCTCCTTGCGACCCCATTCCGCAAGCCGGATGTCGGCGACCTTGTAGTCCTCTTGGAACCGCTCGAGGGGTTGTGTGCTCATCAATTGCTCCTATGCCCTAGGTATATCATTTGCCCTAGGTATATCATTTGAAGTCGATTTCAGTTTCGTTCGGAAAAGGGTGTAGCGCTAGCCCACGCGCGCCAGTGGTTCGCGTTGATGCATACGGGTAAGCCCGAGCGCGTCGCGCAACGTCTCGACCCGATCGGTGCGCTCCCAGGTCAGCTCGCTCTCGGTGCGGCCGAAGTGTCCATAGGCCGCGGTCTTGCGGTACACCGGCCGCAGCAGTTGTAGCATGTCGATGATGCCCTTGGGCCGTAAATCGAAAACCTCGCGCACCGCGGCGATGAGGCGCGATTCGCCCACCGCACCGGTCCCGAAGGTATCGACGTTGATGGAGGTCGGCTCGGCCACGCCGATGGCATAGGACAGCTGGATCTCGCAGCGCTCGGCGACCCCGGCGGCCACCAGGTTCTTGGCGACATAACGCGCGGCGTAGGCCGCCGAGCGATCCACCTTGGACGGGTCCTTGCCCGAAAACGCACCGCCGCCATGACGGGCCATGCCGCCGTAGCTGTCCACGATGATCTTGCGTCCGGTCAAGCCGCAATCCCCCATCGGCCCGCCGACCACGAAGCGACCGGTGGGGTTGATGAAGAAGCGCGTGTCCTGGTTGATCCACTCGGCCGGCAGGACCGGCAACAGGATCTCGTCCATGACGGCCTCCCGCAGCGTCGCCTGGGAGACCTCGGGGCTGTGCTGGGTCGACAGCACCACGGCATCGATGCCACAGGGCCTCTGGCCCTGATAACGGAAGGTGATCTGACTCTTGGCGTCGGGCCTGAGCCACGGCAGGGCGCCGCTCTTGCGGACCTCTGCCTGTCGGCGCACCAGACGGTGCGCGTAGGTGATGGGCGCGGGCATGAGCACGTCGGTCTCGGTGCATGCGTAACCGAACATGAGCCCCTGGTCCCCGGCACCCTGCTCGTGCCCTTCGGCCTCATTCACGCCCTGCGCGATGTCCGCCGACTGCTGCCCGACGGAGACGATCACGCCGCAGGTCTCGGCATCGAAGCCCATATCTGAGCTCAGGTAGCCGATGTCGCGGATGACCTCACGGGCGATGGCGCGGAAATCGACCTGCGCCGAGGTCGTGATCTCCCCGGCGATGACCACGAGCCCGGTGGTGAGGAGCGATTCGCAGGCGACCCGGCCGCGCGGATCCTGGACCAAGATCGCGTCCAGGATCGCATCGGATATCTGATCGGCCATCTTGTCCGGATGCCCTTCGGACACCGATTCGGAGGTAAACAAATGTGTGTGTTCCATGGTATCTTCTCTGTAGCGCCCGTTCCAAAAGCGGTTAGTTTAACTTTTTTCCCAAAGAATAGGGGGACACAAGGGACGAAGGATAGCTTACGTTGCGCGTGTCTCCCCACCCGCAGGGCCCAAGTCGAGCGCGTTTAGCAAGAACCATGACATGCTTATCGAACCGCTAGGAGGACCACCATGGCGTTGATGCAGGCCCCCGTGTGCGACTTCGGTGCGCCCGCACCGGATTTCTCGTTGCGCGGGATAGACGGCAACACCTGGTCGCTCGCCGAGTGCCGCGGGGAACGGGGGACGCTGGTGATGTTCATCTGCAACCATTGCCCCTACGTCCAGGCCATCCAGGAGCGCCTGGTGCGCGACACCCGCGCGCTGTTCGATCAGGGGGTCAAGAGCGTCGCCATCATGCCTAACGACCCCGGCGACTACCCGGAGGATTCGTTCGACAACATGCAACGGGTGGCGGCGCGCCTCGGCTATCCCTTCCCATATCTCATCGACGACACCCAATCGGTGGCCCGGTCTTACGGCGCGATCTGCACGCCCGACTTCTTCGGCTACGACGCCGATCTGCACTTGCAGTACCGCGGGCGGCTGGACGAAAGCGGGCGTCAGCCGGCACCGCCCGAGGCCCGTCGCGAGCTCTACGAGGCGATGGTGGACATCGCGCACACCGGCCAGGGCCCCAGGACGCAGGTCCCGAGCATGGGTTGCTCGATCAAATGGGCGAAGCCGGACTAGGCCCGCGCCGCCGGGCACATCGATCCGCACCGTGAGCACCCGCAGAGACAGGAGGCCTACCGGCCCACCCGGCGCGAGCTGGCGAACGACGGCCGGATCGAGGGCCGGTTCACCGACGATGTCGCCGGGCGCTTCGAGACCTATCGCTGGCACGTCGTGCCGGCCATCGACGGCGTGACCGTGCGTGATAATGAATCGATAGGAGAGGCACCATGACAATCAAGATCGCAATCAACGGTTACGGCCGCATCGGCAGGAACATCCTGCGCGCGCTCTACGAAGGCAAGTATCATCGATCGAGCCATGGCCGATCGGATATCGAGGTCGTGGCCATCAACGATCTGGGCGACGTCAAGACCAACGTGCATCTGACTCGTTACGACAGCGTGCACGGGCGTTTTCCGAGAAAGGTGGAAGCCGCCGCCGAGGCCATGCTGGTCGATGGCGACCGCATCCGGGTGCTGGCCGAGCGCGATCCGGCCAAGCTGCCGTGGGCCGAGCTTGGGGTCGATGTGGTACACGAGTGCACCGGCCTCTTCACCATCAAGGCCACGGCCGCGGCCCATCTCAAGGCCGGCGCCAAGAAGGTCATCGTCTCGGCCCCCGCGACCGAGGTCGATGCGACCGTGGTCTACGGCGTCAACCATAATACCCTCAAAGCATCCGACACCGTCATCTCGAACGCCTCGTGCACGACCAATTGCCTGGCGCCGCTCGTCAAGCCGCTGCACGAGCACATCGGGGTCCTGCGCGGGGTCATGACCACCATCCACGCCTACACCAACGACCAGGTCCTGATCGACGTCTACCACAAGGACCTCAGGCGGGCGCGCTCGGCAGCCCAGTCGATGATCCCGACCAAGACCGGCGCCGCGGCGGCGATCGGCATGGTCCTGCCGGAGCTCGCCGGCAAGCTCGACGGCTACGCCCTGCGCGTCCCGATCGTCAACGTGTCGCTCGTGGATCTGAGCTTCGTCGCCGCGCGAGAAACGAGCGTCGAGGAGATCGATGCGGTCATGAAACAGGCGGCCGCGGGTGATCTGCGCGGCGTGCTCGAATACAACGCCGAACCCCTGGTCTCGGTGGATTTCAACCACCATCCGGCGTCTTCGATCTATGAGGCCAGCGAGACACGGGTCATCGACGGGACGTTGGTCAAGGTGCTGGCCTGGTACGACAACGAGTGGGGGTTCTCGAACCGCATGCTCGATACCACCGTCGCCTGGATGCAGGCGCGCTGAGCATTAATACTCCGATGATGCGCTACATGTCGGATATCGGACTTTCGGGGAAACGCGTGCTGATCCGCGAGGACTTGAATGTCCCCATCGAGAACGGCCGTATCTCCGACGATACCCGCATCCGGGCCGCGCTCCCCGCCATCCAGAAAGCCCTGCGGGCCGGGGCCCGGGTGCTGGTGGTCTCGCACCTCGGGCGCCCCGAGGAAGGGAGCTACGATGCGTCGCTGTCGCTGGCACCCGTCGCCGCTTCGCTGTCCGCGCTGCTAGGCCGCGAGATCAGGCTCTGCAAGGGTTGGCTTTCCGGCGTCACGGTCGCGCCCGGTGAGGCGGTCTTGTGCGAGAACGTGCGCTTCGAGCGCGGCGAGAAGGCCGACGACGATGGGCTCGCGCGCAAGATGGCGGCGCTCTGCGATGTCTATGTGAACGACGCCTTCGCCACCGCCCACCGCGCCGAGGCCTCGACCCATGGGATCGCCAAGTATGCCCCCAAGGTGTGCGCCGGACCGCTGCTTCAAGCCGAGGTCCAGGCGCTCGCCCGGATCGTCAAGGACCCCGAGCGGCCGCTCGTGGCCGTGGTCGGGGGATCGAAGATCTCCACCAAGCTGGCGCTTCTGGAGTCCCTCATTGAAAAGGTCGACCGGATCATCGTCGGCGGCGGGATCCTGAACACCCTCCTGCGCGCCGCCGGCCTGCCCATCGGGAAGTCCCTTTGCGAGGAGCCGCTCCTCTCGGTGGCCCGTTCCCTTATGGACAAGGCGCGCGCGGGGGGGAGCGAGATCCCGCTGGCCGAGGATTTGGTGTGCGCCAAGGAGTACTCGCCCACGGCGCCGGCGACCGTCAAGCTCGCCGCCGAGGTCTCCGAGGACGATCTCATCCTCGACATCGGCCCGAAGACCGCGGCGCGCTTCGCCGGGTGCCTTTCCGAAGCCCGCACCATCGTCTGGAACGGGCCGCTGGGTGTGTTCGAGCTCGAGCCCTTCGCCGCCGGCACGCGCGCCATGGCCGAGGCCATCGCCGCGAGCCAGGCCTTTTCCATCGCCGGCGGGGGCGAGACGCTGGCGGCCATCGCCAAGTTCGGCGTCGCCGAACGCCTCTCCTATGTCTCGACGGGCGGTGGCGCCTTCCTGGAGTTCCTGGAAGGCAAGACCCTGCCGGCCCTCGCCATCCTGAAGGAACGCGCCAAGGCCGATCCCGACTACGTACACCCGAGCGAGGGGTACTGAGAGTTTGTGAAAAAAACTGCGCTCGGGATCTCGCGTTCCGGCGGTGCTCGGAATCCTCATGTATTTCAACATACACTCCGGTTCCTGCGCTCCGGCGTAACGCGACCTCCCTTCGCTCGCGACGGTTTTTTCACAAACTCTG